>CAYNFK010000155.1:0-7866 GCA_964396405.1 uncultured Enterobacteriaceae bacterium | reverse complement strand
CGTCCGTCACCGGTCGATCCGCCGTCCGTCACCGGTCGATCCGCCGTCCGTCACCGGTCGATCCGCCGTCCGTCACCGGTCGATCCGCCGTCCGTCACCCCTCTGCCGCTGCCCGTCACCCCTCTGCCGCTCGTTTGGGGCGTGTTCAGCGGCGGTCGGCGTCGGGCGTGAGCGCGGTGCCCATCACCTTGTCGAACCAGCCCAAGAAGCCGCTGTAGTTCCCGCGCACACGGGCGTGGTGCAGGTCGTGCGGTGCGGCCCCGCCGCTGCCCGGCAGCAAGTGCAGCAGCCCCACCGGCAGCCGATAGCCGCAGTGCCCTTCGGCAGCCTCCCACTGCCGCACCACGATCCACACGTAGGTGGTGAGGATGTGGCTGCCCAGAAGCAGCGGCCCCACCAGCATCAGCAGGCCTGTGGCGACGAACTCGACGGGGTGCATGTAGTGCCCGGTGATCGCGCTGGGCGTCACCACCCGGTGGTGCACCACGTGAACGTGGCGGTAGACCCAAACGTGGTGAAGGGCGCGGTGCAGGAAGTAGTAGAGCACGTCGTCGAGGTAGGCGAACACCACGACGCTGCCGAGCACCTCCCACCAGGCGGGCCACCCCTCCAAGCGCAGCGTCACTAGGCCCCGCACCATCGGCCACGCGAGCACGAGCAAGCCGGTGAGGATGGTGTTGTTGATCAGCCAGCGCCCCACCGAAGGCCACCACCAGCGCAACACGTCCGGCCTGCGCTTCTGCAGGCGCCAGCGCTCACCCCACGCTGGCGCGGCCCACGCGAGCCAAGTCATCGGCAGCGCAAACACCAGGAACGCGACCATCGACACCAGGCTTCCGCCCACGGGGACCGCCCAGAACAGCGGGTCGTCGATCACCCCGTGAGGCCGCGCCCGGTGAGCACGCCCTCGTGGTGCGCGATCACGGTGCCCACCACGAGATCACCGGTGACGTTGGTGGCGGTGCGGCACATGTCCAGCACGCGGTCGACGCCGAAGATGATCGCGAGGCCGCCTGCCATCGTCTCCTCGGGCATCCCCACGCTCTGCAGCACCATCACGAGCATCACCAGCCCCACGCCGGGTACGCCGGCGGTGCCGATGCTGGCGAGGGTGGCGGTGGCGACGATCGTGGCCTGGTCGGTAAAGGTGAGGTCGATGCCGTAGAGCTGCGCGATGAACAGCGCGGCGACGCCTTGGTAGAGCGCGGTGCCGTCCATGTTCACGGTGGCCCCGAGCGGCAGCACGAATGAGGCCACCTCGTCGCCCATGCCGAGCTCGTCGCGCGCCACCTGCATCGTGAGCGGCAACGTCGCGTTCGACGACGACGAGGAGAACGCCAGGAGCTGGACCGGCGCAATGGCGCGGAAGAAGGGCCTCGCATGGACGGGGCTCAGGAAGCGCAGGAGCGCTGCGTACACGCCGAACGTGACGAGCGCGAGGCCCACCAACACGGTGGCCACATACATGGCGAGCGCCGCCAGCACGTCGGCACCCAGCGAGCCCACCACGCGGGCCACCAGGCAGAAGACCGCGATCGGCGCCAGGCCCATCACCACCTGCACCATGGCGAGCACGGCGTCGTTGATGCCGTTGAAGACGGCGAGCACGGGGGCAGCCCTCTCGCGCGGAATGCGTGTGAGCATCAGGCCGAGCAACACCGACAGCACCACCACCTGGAGCATCTCTGCCCGCGCGAGGGCAGCGAACGGATTGTCGGGGAGGATCGTGAGCACGGTCGTCCAGATGTCCGTGGTCTCGGCGGTCGCGAGGCGTCCTGCGACCCCGGCTGAGCCCTCCGCGGCGAGCTGATCCCGCACATCCTTCCCCACCCACGTGCCCGGCTGAGTGATGTTCGCGAGCAGCAGTCCCAACGTCACCGCCGAGGCGGTGGTGGTGAGGTAGAGCACGATGGTGCGCGTGCCGATGCGCGAGAGCCGACGCACATCTTCCAGGCTGGCCGCGCCGAGCACCAGGCTGCACAGCACGATGGGCACCGCGATGAACCGCAGTGCGCGCAGGAAGAGGTCGCCGATCAGGCCCGCGATCTTGTCGATGACGGAGGTGAGGCCACCGAGATCGCCGATCACAGGCCCAAGGGCGTGCGCCGCCAGACCGGCGAAGACGCCGGCACCCATCGCGATGAGGATGCGCGTGTGGAGCGCCAGCTTGCGTTCGGCCATCGGTAGACCTCCGGACCCGACGCTAACGCGTAGACGCTAGCGCAGGAGCGAAGCCACCACCATCGCGGCCTGGAAGCACAGGATCAGCGCTGCCGTGACCGAGATGACCTGCGTGAGGTTGCCGCGGGGAGGGTCCGGAATGTCGGCGCGGAGGTAGAGCACCTGCCAGGTGTCGACCGATGCGCGGAGGGCGAACCACCCCGAGAGGAAGCCGCCGAGGTGCAGCAGGAGCGCGAACGGACCGAGCACGCCGTCGCTGCTGGGCATCTGACCGCTCGCGATCCACCACCCGATCAGCAGACCGGTGATCGCGAACGAGAGCGTGGCGTGGAGCACGGCGTGGCGAAAGCGCCGGGCAGCCCACGGCAAGGATCCACGCGCCCACGACCCGCCGCCCGGCGTAGGATCTGGGGGCGTGGTCCAGTCCAGGTCGCCCAGATCGAGCGACGGACCGTCTTCGTGTGCGGGTGCGGGAAGTTCCCCCGCCATCCGGGCCCCCTGTGGACTTTGCGTAGGTTACCGCGGAAGGCAGGCACCCACAACGCCGATCTCCCTCGGAGGATCCGACGTGCGCCCGACGCGGACCAGAGGCTCACCGTCTTGATGCACACCATGGGGCCCCGAGCGGCCTTGCTGGGCGGCGTGGTGGGGTCGGCGCTCGTCGCGCAAGGTTCGGTGCTGCCGCGCGAGCAGCTGGCGCTCGCGCTCGGCATCGGCGTGCTGGCGTGGGTGTTTCCGAGCGCATGGGGAGCCCCGGGTCCGCGCGCGCTGGTGGGCTGGGGCCTCTTGGCCGGGGCGATCGTCCTGTCCGGCGCTGGCGTGCCCGTGCCCGACCTCACCTCACGCCATGCCGGCACAGCGTGGGCCCTGGTCGTGCTCGCGTTCTCGGTGGCGGTGTACGGCTTGGCACCGCCTCGGGCGCTCTGGGAGCGCGGGCTGGCCTGGGCGGGCGTGGTGTGGGCGGCTGTCGGCGCAGCGCATGCGGCGGTCGGTGCGGAGGCCGTGTTCGGACTGTGGGCAGCGCGGCCTGGCCTTGGCGCGTTCTTTGCGCCGCTGGTGAACCCCAACCACCATGGGCTGGTGCTGTGGGCTCTCCTGCCGTTTGTCGTGGCGCGTGCTGTCGATGCCAAGGGGCTGGAGCGGGGCGTGCTCGCGCTGTGCGCGCTGTGGGCGCTGGTGCTGCCTCTGGTGATCCGGTCGATGGGCTTGGTGGTGGTCGCGAGCGTGGTGGGCGCCGTGGCGCTCGGCTGGGCGCCGATGCGCCGGCGGGTCCGCGCAGGCCTGATCAGCCTCGGCGCGACCGCAGCGGGCGTGGGCGCCGCCGTGTTGGTGCGCAGCCAGCCCGAGTGGTGGCTGCTCTCGGGTGCGCCTCGCTGGCAGCAGTGGACCGACGCCGTCACCATGGTGCGGGCGGCCCCGGCCAGCGGCTGGGGGGTGGGATCCTACGAGGCCGCTTACGTTCGTTACCGAACCGTGCTGGACTTCGCACGCTACGAGCACGCCCACTCCGACGTGGTCGAGTGGGTCGTCGAGACGGGCGGCGTGGGGCTGGTGGCCGGCGGGCTCGCTGTGGCGATCGCGTGGGGCCCCTGGACCCGCACCGGTCGCCCGTGGCGGCTGTCCGTGCTCGCGCTCGGAGTGCACGCCGCGGTCGACTTTCCGCTCCACGTCCCCGGGGTCGCCCTCCTCGCGGCTCTGCTCACCACCCTGGCCCTGCGGGATGAGTCTCGGGTACCCGGCAATCCGCGCGCTGTTGCCGGGGCCCGCATGGCCGTGCTGGCCGCGGGCCTGGCCGGGGCGTTCTCCCTTCACGCGCGCGACAGCGTCGAGCGCTTGGCGCAGCGAGCATTGAGCGGGGAGGCCACGGAAGCGGAGCTGGCCCACCTCGCACAGCTGGCACCGGATCGGGCCGAGGTGCAGGTGGCCCGACTGGAGGCGGCGCCGTCTGTTGCGGCGGCGCAGGCTGTGCTGCACGCACCGTGGCCCTCGGGCCTGTTGCTCGCGCGCACCGCGGCGACGCTCGTGAAGCTCGGCGAGCCCGAGCAGGCCCAAGTGGCCTTGCTGCGTTCGCTCCGAGAGCAGCCAAACGACTACCGCACCTGGCGTCTGCTCGCGGTGCTGAAGCAGGAGGGTGGGGACCCCGTGGGTGCGGCCGACGCCTGGGTGGAGTGCCTTCGGCGATGGCCGCGCCACCTCCTCGACGGCGAGGACCCTTTTGCCACCGCGTTCGCGACGCTCCCGCTGGGTTCGTACTGGCTCAAGGCCCTGAGCGATGCGCCCGCGGTGTGGTCGGTGCGGCTGTCCCGCATGATGATCACGAAGGAGCGCTACGAGCTCGCTTGGTCGGCCTGCCGTCAAGCGGGGCGCCTGCGTCCAGCGGCCCACGTTCGCATGCCCGAGTGTGCCGAAGCCCTCGTGGGCATGGGTCGGCACGACGAGGCCCTCGCTTACGTCCGAGCCTGGACCGAGTCCGCTCCAAGCGACGTCTGGGCTTGGGCGGCGAGGGCTCGCACCGCGCGTGTTTCGGAGGAGGTCAGCCGGGAGGAGGTCGATGCGGTGCTCACCGCGCAGCGGTTGCGACCCGAGCACGGTGCCATCAAGCGCCTCGTGTCCGAGACGCAAGCGCGGGTCGGTGCCTGTGTGATCGCGGGAGGCTGCGCCGACGTGGCCCACGTGCTGGAGACCGCGCCGGTGCCGGCGGGGCCTTGAGGTCCGCCCGGTTCGTGTCATGACACGCGGTGCCATGCGGACACGCTGCGGACCGCCGGCTACACGTCACCGCGTGAGGTAACGATGCGCCGGTTGACCGTTTGCTCCGCGATCCTGCTCACCGGCTGCCCCTCCGAGCCCGCAGGCACCGATGATGTCCCCGTCGGCTGGGTCGCGGACCCGCGGGCCGACGTCGTGGACTGCCCCAACGCGCCGGGCTGCGAGCCCACGGAAGATCGGGTGCTCCGTGTGGGGGCTGCCGTGCGCTCGGTGGTGCCGTCCTGCTACGAAGACTGGACCGACGTCAACGGCGACTGGTCCTACCGTGCGGGTGCCGGCGACACCTTCCGCGACTGCGGTTGTGATCGCCTGTGTCCGGAAGACGAGGGCTACCCCGGGGCCGATGAGGGCGAAGGCGACAGCATCTTCCGGGCCTCTTGGCTCGCCGGCTTCCAGAACGCGCGAGCGGCTGTGGGCGTGCGGGGCGCCGATCAGGGCTGGCTGGGAGAGGGTGACGGGCTGGAGGCGCGCGCCATCGTGTTCGACCAGGGCAACACACGCGTGGCGCTGGTCGCGATCGACTCGATCGGCGTGATGTACGACGACGCGCTGGGAATCCGCACGGCCGTTCAGGCGGCTGATCTCGACGTCGACCACGTCATCGTGCACAGCACCCACAGCCACTCGGCCCCCGACATGATGGGCATCTACGGCCGCCAGCTCACCGAGTCCGGACGCGACCCCGAGTACGCGGCCGAGATCATCGACGCCGGCCTCGCAGCCGTCACCGAGGCGGTGGGCGGCCTGCAAGAGGTCACGATGTCGTTTGGCGAGATCAACGCCAACGACGTGTGGGAGAAGGGCGTCGCCAACGTGATCCGCGACAGCCGGGATCCGTGGATCGTCGACCCGCGCGTGGGCGTGCTGCGCTTTGCGGCGGGGGAGACCACCGTGGCCACGGTGGTGCACTTCGCCAACCACCCCGAGACCATCGCCGACGACAACGGCCTCATGACGTCGGACTTCGTGCACGGCATCCGCCGCACCGTGAGCGAAGGGTCCACGTGGAAGCAGGCCGAAGGCAAGCCCGGCGTGGGCGGCACCACGATCTACATCAACGGCACCGTGGGCGGCATGATGACCTCGCTCGGCGCGTCGGTCGACACGCCCGATGGCGAGACCTACCAGTCCGCCTCGTGGGACAAGGTCGATGCCGTGGGCACCCTGCTCGGTGAGCTGGCGCTGGATGCCCTGGCCGCTGCGCAGCCTGCTGTGGACCCCGAGCTGCGGGTGCTGGCGCGCTCACTGAAGCTGCCTGTCGAGAACTTCGGTTTCCAAGCCATGTTCAGCCTGGGCGTGTTCGCCCACAGGTCGGTCGTTGACTACGACCCCACGGCTCCGATCAGCGCCGACAACCAGCCGTTCGTTCCCACTGAGATCGACCTGCTCCAGCTCGGTCCCGTGCGCATCCTCACGATGCCCGGCGAGGTGTTTCCCGAGTGTGTGATCGGGGGCTACGACGGCGCATGGCTGCCCGAGGGCCAAGCCCTGGTCAGGGAGGGCAACCCGAACCCGCCGAAGCTGGAGCTGGCTCCCGAAGGGCCGTACTTCCTCGACACCGTGGGCGGCGAGCTCAACTGGATCGTCAGCCTCGGGAACGACGAGCTCGGCTACGTCATCCCGCCCTACAACTTCGAGACCGGTGAGCCCGCCTACCTCAACGAAGCCGAGGGCGATCACTACGAAGAGACCAACAGCCTCGGCCCCACCACGTGGCCGCTGATGGAGGCCAGCGCGAAGGGCCTGCTGGAGTACGCCTACCCGGCAGCAGCGGAGTAGACTCGCACACCTTGCTGCGAGGATCGCCGTGCTGCTGGTGTTGGCCCTGTGGGGCTGCTTCCTGATGCCGTCGGAGGAGGACGAGCCCGTTGAGCCCGCGCCGCCTGCGCCGTGGTTGAACGCCCTCGTGTGGACCGCCACCCCGTCGGGCGAGCCGCCGCTGCAGGACCTGGTGCTGCGCACGCGCTGGGTTCGGGTGGACCCGAGCGGCGTGCCCGAGGTGCTCGGGGAGCAGGACGGCCTCGTCTATGCGGCCGACGATGGGCTGCGGCGGGTGGAGACAACCCGCACCGAGCGGCCTGGACGCCGGTGTGATCGCGCACCGGGCACCAACGTGGAGCGTTCGTTGCTGTGGCGTCGCGGCGACGCGCCCGCCGTGGTGATCGACCCGCTGGCGCTGGACCCGGAGCTGCCGGCCGACGAACCCTACGAGTGGATCGACGCTGTCGACATCGACGCCCAGGTGGGCCCCTGGCTGTTCGTGCACGCCACCGCACTGGACTTCGGGTGCGGCGCGCATCCCAACACCGAACACGCGAGTCGGGTGATCGATCTGCGCTCGGGGGAGCCCTTCGAGGTGCTGAAGGATCCGTCGGTGTGGGGCCCCGTGCAGTCGCTTCGCGAGGCCGCGCTGAAGCCGCTGACGGCCGCTCGACCGGATGGGCTGCCCCCCGGAGAGGCTGCGGAGGCCGGCGAGCTGGAGGTGGCCCGCCTCGTGCCCCGATGGACGCCCGAGGGCTTGGTGGTCGCCGCTCAGTTTGCGGCCGCCACCTGCTACGCGTGCGGCGACGGCCTCTGGTCCAGCTACACGGTGAGCGAGACCGTGGACCTGACGCAGGTGCCCGCGGTGTTCTCGCCGTGGTCCGCCCGGCCTGGGTGGCTAGACGCCCTGGGTCCCGTGGACGGGTGGAGCTTCGTGAACGAAGCCACGCTCGCGGAGGTCGAGCAGCTGTTTGGCGCGGTGCCGTAGCGCCTCACCGGGCTTCGTGAGCCCGCGTGAGGCGCGTGAGGCTCACGCGGCCTTAGCGAGCTGGCGAAGCACGGTCTGAAGGATGCCACCGTTGCGGTAGTACGAGACCTCGACCGGCGTGTCGAGGCGCACCTTCGCGGTGAACACGCGCTGCGTGCCGTCCTTGC
>CAYNFK010000154.1:0-8221 GCA_964396405.1 uncultured Enterobacteriaceae bacterium | reverse complement strand
CGGACACGGACACGGACACGCTGCCTCCGGACACGGACACGGACACGCTGCCTCCGGACACGGACACGGTCGACACCGACACCGACCCTGTCGTGCTCGGTGACCGTGGCGTGCTCGACCTGGCCCCAGACGAGCTCCAGGTGGTCGAGTTCATGGCCAACCCGAACGCCTGCAGTGACCCCAACGGTGAGTACTTCGAGGTCATCTACAACCCGTCGGCCACGGGCTCTCTCGACCTCATCGGGCTGCGCGCCTACACGAACCTGGGCCTGTACATCCAGCAGACCAACCTGGTGATCCAGCCCGGTGCGCGCCTGCTGTTCGCCCGCAGCGCTGCCGGCCTGGCAAGCTGCTACCCCACGGCCCCCGCGGCCACGACGACCACCGCCATCGAGATCCTCAACAACTCCGATCTCATCGGGCTTGGTTCGTCCGCCGGCCCGATCACCGTCTTCGACTTCAACGGCTTCCCGCTGCCTGCGGGCCAGGCCTGGGAGCGTGACCCCACGCTCAACACGTGGTGCCTTGCCACCACGGCGATCGGCAGCACCGGCGACAAGGGCTCGCCGGGTCAGCCCAACGCAGTGTGCCCCGTGGTCGACACCGACGGCGACACCGACACCGACCTGCCGGTCGACACGGACACCGACCTGCCGCCTGAGACGGACACGGACACCGTGCCGGTCGACACCGACCTGCCCCCGCTCACGCCCAACGACATGGCGAGCACCGATCTGCGCATCGTCGAGTACATGGGCAACCCCTCCGGCTGCAACGATGCCGACGCCGAGTACATCGAGCTGCTCTACGAGGGGCCGCGAGAAGGCAACCTGCAGGGTCTCACGATCAAGAACTTCGCGGGCACCAGCAGCACCGTCAGCCAGTCGATCCCTGTGGTGCCAGGTCAGCGTGTGCTGCTCGGTCGGCCGGGCTCCGCGTTCCAGGTGTGCTGGGGCATCTCGCCCAACGGCACCTACACCACGCCGATCAACGACACGGGCGACCTCATCGCGCTCGGCGCGACGAGCGGTCGTGGCATCAACGAGCTGCAGTTCCAGATCGAGCGGCAGCCGGTTGCAGGTCGTTCGTGGGAGTTCGACGACGTCGACTTCGACGAGTGGTGCCCGGCCGACACCAAGCCTGCCACCAACCCCACCGCCACCGACTTCGGCACGCCGGGCGCGCCCAACGGCGCGTGTGTGGCGGTCGTCGACACCGACACCGACACCGACACCGACACCGTGGACACGGACCTGGGCACGCCGGTCGACGACCTCCTCGCCGGTGAGATTCGCATCACCGAGCTGATGGCGGACCCGTCGCCCTGCACGGACGCGAACGGCCAGTACATCGAGGTCGTCACGCTGCACCCCGGTCGCATCGACGTCACCGGAATGGAGGTCACCGTGGGCAACGCCACGTGGATCGCGCCCGGTCCTGCCACGATCGACCCTGGTCAGGTCGTGGTGCTCGCGCGAAGCGGCACCGGCATCAACACCTGCTACGGTGTGGCCGAGTCGGTGCCTGCGGGTCTCACCCTGCCGAAGACCGGCACGGGGCGTGTGGTGACCATCCGGTCGTCGGTGCGCGTCATCGACACGTTCGACTACCAGTCGCGCACGATCACCCCGGGTGTGTCGCTGGAGCTAAGCCAGAACAACCGCACCACCTGGTGCAACGCCGACGCCAACATCGGGGCCACCACCGAGAAGGGCTCGCCGGGTGTCGAGAACGGCAACTGTCCGTAGTCGCTGGGCGCTCCCGAGCCGCCCCGGCTTAGGGCGGCTCGGTCCCGGTGAGGTCGTCGTCGAGGTAGCCCACCATCTTGAGCGCCTCGAGCATCGCGGGGTTGGAGCCGCGGACGCCGGCTGCGGTCTTCGCCGCGGTCAGCGCGTCCACTTCTTGCCGAAGATGGGCGGCGGTTGCTGCGTCCTGTAGCGGTGCGAGCGAGGTCTCACCGGGGTCGGCGACCAGGTCGATGGCCCACGGCGCGGCGTGGACCCACATCGACTTCGTCCCGGAAGGGCCCCACAGGGCCACGCTGTCCTGTCGCATGCGCGTGGGTGCGTGGTGGGCCACAGCGTACGCTGCAGGCACTGGAAGCTCGGCCGGCAGGGCGCCATCGAGCACCAGCCCGTGCACGGTGAGGCCGCTCAGCTGCGCAGGGAGCTGGAGCTCGGGGTGGGCGCTGTCGAACACGAGCAGCGGCACCTGGGTGACGGTCTCCCAGGGCGGCCCGTCGTGCCGGATGAGATCGTGCTCGCCGAGGTTCTCGCCGTGGTCGCTGGTGACGACCACCCGCAGCGGCCGATCCAGGCGTCCCTGCGCCTTGAGCGTGGCCACGAGGCGGCGGACATTACGATCGGCCTCCGAGATCCCGTAGTCGTAGGTGTCGGTGAGGCGCGCGACCAGCTTGGCGCGGCGCTCGGGCGTGAGGGTGCCCCGTACCAGGTCCACGAGGTCCTTGGACTTGGGGCTGCTGGGGTTGACGTCCATGCTGGGCTGCTTCGGCAGCCAGTCGACGCCTTCGGGCACGGCCGGGTACGGATCGTGGGCATCGAACAGGTTCACGAACAAGAAGAGCGGCTGGTCGTTCGACACGCCCCGGAGGGCCTCGTCGAGGCGGTCGCCGAACTCCTTGCCGCGCCAGGCTGTGGCGTACAGGCCGGGTGAGCTCTCGAAGCGATCGAAACCTCGGCCGATGCCGGAGACCTTGTTGAGCGTGGGGTTCGCGGAAGCCAGGATGGTGGTGTAGCCGCGGGCCCCTAGCTGCTCGGCCAGCGTGGGGACATCTTCGCGCAGCGGGTAGCCCTTCGACAGGAGCTGGTGCTCGGCCGGCGAGAGCCCTGTGAAGAAGCTGGCGTGAGAGGGCAGCGTCCAGGTGCCTGGGGTCACCAGCCCGCAGGTGTGCTTCCAGCCGTGCTCGGCCACCATGGTGTCGAGGAAGGGGGTGGTGGGGCGTGCATACCCGCACAGGCTGGTGTGGTCGGCGCGCAGGGTGTCGATCACCACGAACAGCACGGTGTGCGGGCCCTCCATCTGGGGCGTGGCGGCTGCAGCGTGTCGGGCCGCGCGGGCTCCGCGGGTCTCCCGCTTGGGGGCGGGGTCGCCGGAGAACAGGCCGCAGGAGGGTAGCGTCAGCACCAGGACGAGCGGACCCAGCCAGCGGCACGTCTTGGCGGTGGCGGCGGTCATCCGGGCAGTCTCCTGGCACAGAGGGTAGGCTCGTTCTAGCCCGGCACCGCTGGGCGGGGAGACGGTGCGCGTGATGTGGCGAGTCGTCAGCACCGTTGTGGCCCTGATGATGCTGGCGGGAGCGTTGGCGCAGGCGATGACGCCCGACGCCGTGCTCGACGTGCTGTGCCTGCTTGGGGGTGTGGGCACCTGCGTCGCCGTGGCGTTGGGGGTGCCGGTGCCCCGCTGGGGCGCGGTGATCTTGATCGTGGTGCCGTTGGAGGTCGTTGGCATCGACCTGTTTCTGACGATCCCGTCGGACGGCATTGTGGAGATCGGCAACGTGCCGGCCCCCATCACGCCGCTTGGCGTGGGGCTGCTCGTCGGAGTGGCGGCATGGGCCACGCTGCTGCTCGTGCTGCGCCCGCACGACGACGGCACGGTGGACGAGGGCTGAAGCTAGGGATCGGTGGCGGTGCAGACGTGAGACGGGCAAGGCGCCTCGGCGACGCCCGGATCCCCGACCGCCAGGAAGCGGATCGTCTGCCGCGTGCACGACGCCCAGTGCCGCGGCGCGTCGTGGGAGGTGGTGTCCTCGGCGGGACGGTTGGTGGCATCCGACGAGCCCTCCTCGGGGTCGTACAGCGTCACTACCGGGCCTGAGCTGGGGCCGTCGACCGCTTCCATGCCAGCGATGTTGAGGGTGGGACGCAGGAGCTTAGCTTCCGCACCACGGGTCACCACGTACGATGCCAGGTTGGGCACCTGATCGTCGCCGAGCGCGAGCTGCCAGAGCACGGAGCGGTCTTGCAGCTCGTCGGTGTAGGAGGCGGGGTCAGCGGGGTCCCAGAAGAGCTGCGAGAGGCTGTAGAGCACCTGCCGATCGCGCGGGTCGTCCAGCCCGCTGCCGGTGAGCAGCTCCTCAAACAACGACCAGTTCTGGCTGCGCTCCAGCATCGTGCTCCACGCTCCTCCGCCCACATGGAGCACGCCGTGCGGCAAGGAGGGCGTGAGCGCCATCAGCGTGGCCCCTTCGATGCCGCCCAGCGAGATGCCGTAGTAGCGAACGGTGGTCTTGTCGGCCTTGCCGGCGAAGATGGCGTGGTCGAGCAGCGTGCCCTCCTGCACCAGCTTCACAAGCGCCACAGCGTTCGCAACACCCTGGGCGAGCTTGTCGGTGAGCTCAGGGAACCGACCGAAGTCGCCGCCGACCGCCACTGGGGCGCCGAAGTCGCCCGTGGTGAGGCCGCGCCACGTGCTGGCCACCAAGATCGCGCCGGCCTGATCGGCCAGGGCCACCACGTTGCTCGGGTCGTCGGGGTCCGCGAGGTAGCGCGAGGGCGACGAGAAGATGCCGTGGCCGAAGATCCACACGGGCACCGTGCCCGGCTCGGCATCACGCACGCTGTCGGGGACGTGCACGAAGAGCGTGGCCTCCACCTCGCCCTGCGGTGCGGGCACGCCCTCGTCGTCGGCGTCGAAGGCCACGCCATCGGTCAGCCAGTTCTGGGTGGTGAAGAAGCCCTGACCCTGACGCCAGGTGCCCTCCGGCAGCGTGTCGACCTCGTCGGCATCGTCTTCCTGGTAGAAACGAAACGCCGTGGGCACGGGCAGGTCGGCGACCATGCTGCGGAGCGGACGTGTGCCATCGCCGACGGTCCACCCTGTGGCCAGCGACACGTCGTCGACACCCAGGTCCGCGAGCGCCGACATCATCGCTTGGACCGGCGGCGCGAGGTCCTCTTGGCCGGCATCGGGTCGACCGCTCGCCAGCGCATCGAACCACGGCACGCGCTCGAAGGCCGCGCCATCTGCCATGCGCACGGCCGACGTGACCACCACGGCGACCTCGTGGTCGGCGGGCACAGGGCGCAGCGGGCGCACCAGCAGCGGAGGCGGGTCGGCGGGATCGGGCCAGGCGTCCAGCTCGGCAAACGCGCCGACCTCCACACCCGCGGTGAGATCCCAGATCTGCACGGAACCGCCAAACGCTGGGCCATCCAGTCCGGGCAGTGAGGTGCCGTCGAGCTCCTCGGTCATGCGGAAGACCGCCGTTTGCACCGGAGAGAACCCAGTGCGCCACGCGAGCCTCTCCACCGGCACCGGCGTGGCCGCCGAAGGCAGGTCTGCGGGCAGCACGAGGTGCCCATCCACGATCAGATCGTGGGAGGGAAAGACCGCGAGCGACGGGCGCGCGGGACCGGGGGCCACGCAGGCACCCCACATCGGGAGGAGCAAGAGGGTACGCATGGGCGTATGCTACGCCGCGCACAAGGAGCAGGAAAGTGGGACCTGACACACGCCTTCAGCGAAGCCGCCGTTTCCCTCGTGTTCAGCGCCTGGGGGTGCTCGCCGGACTCGGCGGATGCACAGTGGCCGAAGCACCTCCCACCGTGAGCCGGATGCTCACCGACGCCTGGCGCGCGTTCGACGCGGAGGGCGATGAGGCGCTGCAGGAGGTCGTGCGTGACGCGTTCCAGGTGCTCGACGTGGAAGCGCTCGGACGGGTCGATGGGTCGCAGGATCCGATGACCGAGGGGGACCTCGACGGCCTCTACTTCGAGACGCTCGAAGGCGATGCGTTGCCTGCGCCCGATCCGATGCTGACCCGCCCGCTCTACCTGGCCGACCGCCTGCGTTGTTCGTTGGAGGCGTATGAGCGGGTGCTGCTCTACCACGACCAGAACGAGCTCTACGGCAAGTACGAGGGCTACAGCCGCAGCTTCGATGGTGACCCCAAGACCTTTGCCAACGGCACGGTCGATCGTTTCAGCTGGTCCGGCCAGCTGATCACGTTCGTGCCGCTCAGCGGAACCTACGTCTACGACTTCGAGACCGAAGCGCGTCGCTTTACGCTGCCCGACGACGCCGATGTGGTGGGCACGGAAGGCTTCATCGTGCGCACCTGGCTGCCCCGGCCCGCCGTGTGGGACAACGAGGGGCTCACCTTCAACCAGGACTACCAGCTCGAGCTCTACATCCCGATCGCGGCCGATGAGCTGCTGCACATCTACCCGGTGTGGCGGGAGTTCGTGACCGCGTCGGGGGACATGTCCAACGACTTGGTCGCGAGCCTCACGCTCTGGCAGATGGGTCTCTGGGACGACCGCACCTCGGAGCTGTGCGAGCAGGGTCTGCCTTAGGTCGGCTCTCGGCGTCGCAGCCGCGCAGCGAAGAAGCCGTCCGCACCGTGCAGATGGGGCCAGGTGCGCAGGTAGGGGCCCGAAGCCAGCCCGTTGGGCGCTTGGATGGGGTCCACCACGAAGTCGGGGTGGCGCGCCAGGAAGGCCGCCACACGCTCTTCGCCCTCGCAGGGCAGCACCGAGCACACGGCCATCACGAGTCGGCCGCCGGGGCGCACCGCGTCCGCCGCGCGGTCGAGCACGTGATCTTGCAGCGTGAGCAGCTCGGCGAGCTCACCCAAGCGCCAGCGCAGCTCGGGGTGACGTCGCCACGTTCCGGTTCCCGAGCACGGGAGGTCGGCGAGCACCGCATCGAACGGGCGGTGGTCGACGGGGCCTTCTTCGGGCCACAGGCGCAGACCCACCCGCACCCCGGCGGCCTCGGCGCGACGCTCCAGCTCAGCCAGGGCGCGCTCGCGCACGTCGGCGGCGAGCACGTGGGCACCGGTCTCGGCGAGCGCCAGGGTCTTGCCTCCCGCGCCGGCGCACGCATCCAGCACGCGCTCACGCGGCTGGGCGTCGAGCACGGTGGCCACGAGCTGACTGGCCTCGTCCTGCACCTCGAAGGCCCCGGGGTGGGCGTGCTCGAAAGGGGCGAGGTGGGTGCCGGGCGGCACCACGATCGCGGACGGCGTCCACCGACCCGGACGCGCGTCGACGCCTGCGGCGACCAGCTCGGCGAGCAAGGTCTCGCGGCCGAGGCGCTGAGAGACGCGCAGCCCGATGTCGGCGCGCTGGGCGGAGGCCGCGAGAAAGGCGGGCAGCTGGGGGCCGAGGGCGGCGATCAGCTCCGCGGCCACCGTGTTGGGCACGCCGGCGACGAGGGCCCAGGCACCCACGGGGTCGAGCGGGGCGAGGGCCTGTTCGGCCCAAGCGTCGAGCTGCGCTGCGCGGGCAAGCTCGGGGCGGTCGTCCGCCGGGAGCCCCTGCCACACCAGCCAGGCGTCCCACAGGGTCTCGGAGTCTTCGGTCTCCACGAGGTGGACGAGCAGATCGCGAGCGCGGGGCAGGTCGTGGAGCAGGTCGCCCACCAGCCGACGCTCTCTCGAGTGCAGCGCGCGTGCTTCCCGAAGACCCCGCCGCACCACGCCGCCTGCGCCGCGGGGTGAGGCCAGCATGCGCTGCCACAGGTCGAGTCCGATGCCGCGCACGCGACCGCTGCGCGCCGCCCGCGCCAGCCCTTCGGCATCCGCTCCGCGTTGGGGGAGCGCGGCGGCGATCACGGCCGCTGTGGGGTGGGGGAGCAACACGAAGCGACCTCAGGACCGGGGAAGCGGGTCCCGGTGGGCCTGGGTCGCACGCGCTCCGCCCGAGCGCAACGGCACGTGACGCCCCAGGCATGCCCAGGTTGCGGTATGCTGAGGATTCGGCAGCCCCCGCTGCCCCCGGCGGACCCATGAACTCGGTTCAACGTCCCGTGCGCGTGGCCATCGTGAACGCCCCTCCGTTCGCGCTGCACGAGCCCCAGTACGACACCCCCAGCTTCACCCGCTACAGTCTGGCCGTGCTCGGCGGCTACCTGCGCGATCACGGCATCGCCGACGTGCTGCTGATCGACGCGAAGTTCGAGCGCATCGGCTACCGCGAGATCCGCCGTCGCTTGGAGGCCTTCGCGCCGGACGTGGTGGGTCACACCGCGTTCACCAACGAGATCGTCCAGTCGCACCACGTGGCCACGCTGGTCAAGGGCCTCGCCCAGCAGCTCGGCAAGCCCATCGTGAACATCGTGGGCGGCGTGCACGTCACGGCGCTCCCTGAGCAGTCGCTGGAAGAGTTTCCGAGCTTCGATCTGGTGGGCATCGGCGAGGGCGAAGAGACGATGCTGGAGGTGTGCCGGGTGGCGCTCCAGCCCGAGCTCGACTGGG
>CAYNFK010000153.1:0-8252 GCA_964396405.1 uncultured Enterobacteriaceae bacterium | reverse complement strand
GCAGACCTCCTCGCCTTACGTTTGGGAAGTGTCCACGAGAGCGGATCAAGCCCACCGCACGCGGTGGCTCGGATGCGAATTCGTCCGTATCAGATCGCGGTATTCAACGAGTACGTAGAGAATCTTATCGATTGGGGCGACTCTCAGTTTCGACAGGACACTCAGGAGTCGGTGTCCGAGGCCTTGCGCCACTACTTGTTCGCTCTGGATGTCTTGGGGCCGCGCCCGGTACGCACACGCGTCGAACTGGCTGGCGCGCCGCCGACATTCGATGAGTTGCTCGCCGAAGAACTGGCGGTTGGACGCTCCGAGCAATTCGAGAACTACGCGTACGGCAGGGTCGTTCTGCCAGGGAGTCCCCCACCGGGAGCCATTCCTCCCAGTCTATGGACCTTCTGCACGCCGCCCAACCCGGAGGCTCTTCGACACTGGGACTTGATCGAGGATCGCCTCTTCAAGATCCGCAACAGCCTCAACCTCGACGGGCTGCCTCGAACGCTTTCGCTCTTCGCACCCCCCATCGACCCGGGTGCGTTGGTCAGGGCCCGCGCGATGGGCTTGGACATCGGCGACTTTGTCGGCCAGCTCATGGCACAGACCGTGCCTCCAGTCCGCTTCGCGCGCGCGATCGAGCTGGCTCGCGGCGTTCTCGCAGGTGGAGTTGGTGGGGTTGGGGCTGGGCTCTTGGCCGCCCTTGAGAAGCGGGATGCAGAAGCGGTTGGACGATTGAGAGCCGTCCAGGAGGTTGAGGTCAACACGCTGCAGCGCGATGTTTCCGTACGGGCGTTGGACGATGCTCGCGCGGCGCTGGAGGGTGTATCAGCACAGGTTCTGGTCGCCGAAGGCCGACGCGACTACTTCGCCGGACTTGTCGATGCTGGGCTCATTCCCGTGGAGAGACGTCAGCTAGATCGGATGGAGCGAGCGACGGCTACGCAGGAGCGTTCGGGTCGTTTGTCGAATGCTGCTGCGGAGAAGCGAACGTCGGTAGACCCTTCGATGTCGGCTGGGGCCTCTTTCGGATACTCGTTCCCCCCTGTATCTATCGGGATTTCGGTAGGCGCAGGGTGGCAGGCACATTCTTCGTATCAGGCCGCAGGTCTCGATGCGCGTGCGCTGGGGATCCTACGTGAATCTAACAAGCACTCCGCCGCCGCGGGAATTGCTGGAGTGGAGGCGTCGTTCGCACGACGCGCGGAGGAGTGGTCCTTCAACGTCAGGCAGGCTGAGTTGGAGCTCGCCCAACTGGCCCATCTCGTCTCGGCTGCCCGCCACCGGGTGGCGCAGGCCGAGAAGTCCATGGAGCTGGCGGAGCTTCAGGTCGACCACGCGGAGGCGTTGGTCTCGCACCTCGACCGGAAGTTCTCCAACGAGGCGCTCTACATGTGGCAAATCGGCCAGCTGTCGCAGCTGCATCGACGCTGGTTCGACCTCGCCTACGGCGCGGCGAAGCTTGCCGAGGAGGCCTTCCGGTACGAGCTTGGCGACACCGAGGCGAGCTTCGTCCAACCGGGCCACTGGGACGGACTGCACAAGGGTCTGCTCGCCGGGGAGCGGCTGCTTCAGGACCTCCAGCGGCTGGAGGACGCCTATGTGCGTCGGCGCAAGCGCGACATCGAGGTGAGCAAGGACTTCTCTCTCGCAACGTGGAACCCTCTCGCACTGCAGCAACTCCGGGCAACGGGAAGTTGCTCGTTCGACGTGCCCGAGGCTGTGTACGACCTGGACACTCCGGGTCTCTACTTCCGACGAATCAAGCACGTCGCGGTGTCGATTCCGTGCGTCCGCGGCGCGAACGCCTCAGTGCCTGCTCGGGTGACGATGCTCTCCAGCCGCATCAGGCTTGCTGGGTCGGCCCCCAGCGGAGACGCCTGGGATGACGAGACCGGGTTTCGTGTTCAACGTGGTGCCACTCCCCGGATCATCACCAGCACGGGCCTGCGGGACGCTGGCATGCCGGCGAATCCGAACGAGGATGACCGATGGCTTCCCTTCGAGGGCCGTGGCGCGGTGAGCCAGTGGCACATCAGCCTGCCCGACGGAATCAGGCCCTTTGACTACGCCACCATCGCGGACGTTGTGTTGCACGTCACCTACACGGCGAAAGACGGTGGAGACACGTTCAAGCGGCAAGTCGAGAGCTCGTTGCCGGGACGGCTCGATGCCCTCTCGCCCGGAGGCAGTGGCGTCGAGGGCAGGGTGGTGGCGCTGAGCCTGCGGCGGTACTTCGCAGAACTCCTCGACGCGCTCCGCGAGACCACGGACGCAACAGCCGTGGTCGATGTTCCCGTGACGATGGCACACCTGCCGCCTTGGATGGCGGTGGACGGTGTGGCAGCGACGGGCGTCCATGTCTGGGTGCTCCACCGCAGCGAGACCGAGGTCCCGGAAGAGGTCACAGTCGGTGTTGATCACGTCGGCGGATCGGAGACACCTGTGGTGACTCCACCCGGCGAGAGAACAGGCTTTGACACGGCAGTCTGGAGTGACGGCTTGGTTAAGAACTGGTCCTGGGACCCCGGGACATGGGACCCGGCACCACTGCCGGTCGGCACGTGGCGAATCACCCTGACCGACGAGGCGTCCGTGCCGACCATGCCGGCCTGGCTCGCCTCCGTGGAAGACGTGATTCTCGTGTTGGTTGCCAAGCCGCCGACAACCTGAGGGGGGCTCCGTGGACCAACCGAAACGCCCCACGGGGCCGACGCCGGAATCCGGGGGCACCCCGCAACCGGAGAGCAAGCTTCCGAAGCTTGCCGTCGACGGCCAACCGCACGCCGATCGCGCGCGAACGGCACTAGGGCTCGACAGGCCGTTGGAGGGTCCCAAGGCCCCGTCCGTGAGCCTCCCGAAGGGTGGAGGTGCGCTCAAGCCCATCGCGGAGAAGTTTCGGGCCAATGCGGCCACCGGGACCGGGGGTACAAGCATTCCATTGCCGGTCACCGCCGCGCGCGGGCTGGAGCCGAAGCTTGCGCTAAGCTACGACACGGGTTCCGGAAACGGTCCTTACGGTCACGGGTGGTCGCTCAACCTCGGTTCGATCACCCGCAAAACCGACCGCGGCCTGCCGCGGTACCTCGACCGCAGAGACAGCGACACCTTCGTCTTGTCGGATGCGGAGGATCTGGTGCCGGAGTTGGATGCGGGAGCTGACCCTCTCGATCGGGTGGTGGACGAGCCCGATCTTGAGTCGCCGCCGACCCCGGAGGACCCATGGCCCCAGCTCACGTGGCGGGTGCGTCGGTATCGGCCGCGCGTCGAGTCCTCCTTCCTCCGGATCGAACGGTGGAGCCTGTCCGACGGATCCCAGTCGCATTGGCGGGTGAAGGACGCCTCCAACACGCTGAGGATCTATGGCCGGACGGCGTCCGCACGGGTGGCCGCTCCCGACAACCCTGATCGGGTCTTTCAGTGGCTGCTCGAACGTGTCATCGATGAGCGTGGCAACGCCATGGTGGTGACCTACCTCCAAGACGGCGCGGCGCAGCTGGTGGGCGCGGATCGTGCGGCCCTGTGGAACGCTGCGCGAAGGGAACGGGTTGGCTTCACCCAGACCTATCCGCATCGGGTCTGCTACGGGAACGCCACCCCATACTACCCCGCAAGCGGGCTACCGGACGACTTCCTTTTCGAGTTGGTGTTCGACTGGGACACCCCGGGCGCGGCCACCGATGTGCCGATCCACGACCCAACGCCCGACGTTGGTGCCTTCCCGATCCGCCCGGATGCGTTCAGCAGCCACCGGTCCGGGTTCGATGTGCGTACCCGATGGAGGTGCCACCGAGTCGTTAGCTACCACCGGGTGGACGACGCGGACGAGCCCACGGCCCTAGCGGCATCCGGCGAGTTCGTGCCGGTGGCGGCCGTGGTCCTGACGCACGACACCGCAAGCCACCTGTCCAAGCTCGTGTCGGTGACCTCGGTGGGTTTTCGAACGACCGGCGCAACGACGACGGCCCTCGCTGCTCCCGCGACGACCTTTGCCTACGGGACGCCTGCGCTCGGCGAGCAAGTCGAGACGCTCGACACTGGCGACATGAACCCGATGCCCCGCGGCATCGACGGCGGCCTACACCGATTCGTAGACCTCGACGGCGAGGGATTAGCCGGTGTCCTCACCGAGCAGGGCGGGGCGTGGTGGTATGCACGCAACCGCACGGGTCCTCGGGCGGGCGGACCGCCTGGTCCACCGAAGCGACCCTGGTTCTCCGCACCCGCTCGTGTGCGAAGCCTACCTTCGACGGCGGACCTTGCGTCTGGGGCCCAACTGGTCGACGTAGACGGGGACGGGCGTCTGGAACTGTTAACGCGCGAGAGCGGTGTAGCCGGGACGTTCGCACGGACGGATGACGGCTGGGGACCGTTCCGTCCTCTGCGGCAGACACCCAACGTGGACTGGGCCGACCCAAACCTGCGGGTGGTGGACCTGACGGGGGATGGGCGGGCCGACCTCCTCGTGACCGAGCACGACGTGCACCGGTGGTGGCCCGGTGAGGGCCTGGACGGCTTCGGCGACGAACGGCGCGTTCAACTGGCGTTGGACGAGTCCGACGCGCCGCGCTTCGTCGCGGGAGACAGCAGGGAGGCGATCTTTCTCGCCGACATGGACGGCGACGGTCTCGTCGACGTGGTGCGCGTTCGGGCGGGCTCGGTGAGCTGGTGGCCCAACCTGGGGTACGGCCGATTCGGGGCGAGGATCGACATGCCGGGCCTCCCACCGCTTGGTGAACGCGGTGCGTTCGAACCGTGGCGCGTTCGGTTCGCCGATGTGGACGGATCGGGCACATCCGACCTGCTGTACCTGGGCGGTGAGCGCACCGTGGTGGCCTTCAACCAGAGTGGCAACCGCTTCGTCGTGCCCGAGCAGAACCCGCTTCGTGGCTTCCCGTCCGTGGATACGATGACGTCGGTCGATGTGGTGGATCTGCTTGGCGACGGCACCGTTTGCCTGGTGTGGTCGTCGCAGCACGAGCCAGACGCGGGACAGCCCATCCGATTCGTGCGCTTGATGCCAAGTGGCAAGCCGCACCTGCTCGAGCGCATTCAGAACGGGCATGGCGGTGAGACTCGCCTTCGGTACGCACCGTCGACCCGCTTCTACGTGGCCGACCGGGAAGCAGGGAAGCCATGGGCCACTCGCCTCCCCTTCCCCGTGCACGTGGTGGAGCGCGTAGAGGTACGCGACCATGTCCGTCGGCACCGAAGCATCACGCGATACGCTTATCACCACGGCTACTACGACACGGCGGAGAGGGAACTGCGCGGGTTTGCCATGGTTGAACAGTGGGACGCAGAGCCCCTGTTCGAGACCGACGCGGAGTGGTTCGAAGAGCCCGACTCCGAGGCACAGGCCTGGGTGGAACCCGCGCTCCAAAGGAGTTGGTTTCATACCGGAGCGTGGCCGGGGGCGGCCGGCCTCGTGGAATCCCTTCGCGACACTTGGTGGCGGCCGGCCGCCGAGGACCCTGCACCTGACTCGTTGGCGCCGGTGGTTGTGGGCGAGTTGGCCATGTTCGGCGCGGATCGCAGGGAGGCGCACCGCGCGCTGAAGGGACAGCCGTTGCGCCAGGAAATCTGGTCGCAAGCGGCATTCGAGACAGGTGGGGTCCCGTACGCGCTCACCCACCAACAGGTCGAGGTTCGTCGGCTCGTACCTGGACGCCCCGGCCGGCATGGTGTGTTCGCCGTGGTGCCGCGCGAGACGGTGAACCTCGTTTGGGACGGCGCGGACGCGGAGGACCCAAGGCTCGCCCAGCAGGTGGTGCTGGAGGTTGACCCCGACTTTCTCCAGCCCGTCCGAAGTGTGTCGCTGGCCTACCCTCGTAGAAGCTCCGTGTCGGGGCGCACGGACGAGCAGGCGGTCGGGCGCGGGGTAGTCACCCAGATCGACCTCGCACACGACGTTGCTGAACTCACAGAGGCCACCCTCCGCTTTCCGCCGACTGGGGAGGACGACGCCCCGGGTTGGCCTGCGACCTGGCGCCATGGCGTTCCGTGGCAGCAGCGAGCGTGGGAGGCGCACCGCTTGGACTTGCCAGAGGACGGGAGCGCTGTGCGGGCAACGGCGTGGAAGGCGGGACCCCTGGCCGACCCCGAACTCGACGGCTGCGCGGTCATCGGGGATCACGAGGCTACCCCGAGCGGGACGGAGCCAGTCCTGCGAACCTTGAGCCGGGAGGTGGTGCGCTACCATGGCGTGGTGGCGGGTGTGCCTACGGGTTCGGCGCTTGACCTGGGTGGGCTCGCGACGCCGCTGCTTCCGCACGACCGATCGATGCTCGCGTTGTCCGACGAAAGCGTGAGCTCGTTGCTCACACCGCGAGCGGGTTGGGATGGCACGGAGCGTGACGCGGCCTGCACAGCGGGAGGGCACGTTCGGGCTGAGGAGTTGGACGCTGTCGGCGGCACGCCGACGTTCGCGTGGCCGCCCGCGGCGAGCGACGACGGGTGGTGGGCACCCAGTGGCTCGGTTTCCTACGAGAGCGCGAGCCACTTCTACGTGCTTTCGACTGCTACCGACCCGTTCGGGACGGTCACGTCACCGACGTGGGACACCTATGACCTGCAGCCGACCCGGGTGGCCGTGGACGCCGACGGGGTGGCGGGCCTGCACATCGTGGACGCAGACATCATCGACGCACAGACGCGACAGGTGACGCGCAGCATCGATCCGGTGGGCGTGGCACGCTCCGTGGTCCTCGACGCGCTTGGACGTGTCACCGCAACGGTGTTGGAGGGACTGGTGGTCCCGCCGGACCGCGATGGCAGCCTGACGCCGATTGTGCTCGACGACGCGGACCACCCGACCACTCGATTCACCCACGTGTTCGCCGACGAGGTCGCGCCGGGCGTCTGGAGTCCCGGCTACGTGCATGCGAAGGCTCGCAAGGAGCACTGGACAGGCACACCCAGCGGCACCGACGACAGTGCGGCCACTTGGCAAGAGACGCGCGTCTACATGGACGGATTCGGCAACGAGCTGATGACGAAGGCCCAGGCAGCACCAGGCCCCGCGCCCGAGCGAGATGACGAGACAGGCGAGCTCGTGTTCGATGAGGGACTGCTGGTGGTCTCCGAGGCAGATCCGAGGTTCATCGGCACCGGGAGAACCGTGCTGGACGGCAAGGGGAACCCCGTCCGGGTGTACGAGCCGTTCTTCTCGTCGACTTGGGACTACGAGGACGAAGACGAGGCCGTGGCGTCGGGCGTGTACGCGGAGCTCCGGTACGACCCTATTGGTCGCGTGGTGGAGACGGTGCACCCGGACGGCACGGTGGAGCGGGTGGGCCGCAGCGGCTGGGCGGAGACTCACTTCGATCGATACGACACGTTGCCCTCCGGTGCCCCACCGAGCACGCCGACCGGCCATGCTTGGTACGACCAAACGGTCGAGCTGGAGGTGTCGGTCGACCCGACAGCCCCCGCTTGGCTCCAAGACGAGGATGCTGTGGACGCAGCCGTCGCGGCGGCGGCGGCGAGCCTTGCTCACCGCGGCACCCCCACCGTGGCACACCTCGATCCCCTGGGACGACCCGTACGCGAGGTCAGGACACTGGCCGACACCACGTCGCTGGTGCTGGTCCTCGACCTGGACGCGCGTGGCTTGCCTCGATCGCTGACCGCGACGTTCGAGGTACCTGACCGGGACGTCTCTGGGATTGTACCGGACACGGAGTTCGAGGCGCACACGCGAACGCAGGTGTTGGAGTCGACCTCCTGGGACCTGGCTGGACGCCCGTTGCGCCAGCGGCTCAACGACGCCGACACATCGGGCTCGGGTGGACTTCGCTGGGCCCTCGGAGCCGTCGACGGCCAGGCCGTCACGCGCTGGTCCAGCCGGGGCCATCGCTTCGAGCACATCTACGACGGCCTGAGACGCCCCCTGCGCATGAGCACCACCGAAGAGAGCGGCCCCACCACCGTGGTGAGCGACCGGGTGGTCTACGGAGAGGACCAGGGCTCGCCCACTGACCTGCTCTGGGGCAAGCCGTGGCGAGTGTACGACACGGCCGGTCGGGTCGAGGTCAGCGCCTACACCCCCGACGGGCTCCCCCTCAGCCGCACCCGCGTCCTCTGGACCGGCCACGACGGCCTCCCCGACTGGGGCACCGCCTCAAGCCCCGACGAGACCGAGCTGGAGTCGGGCGTCTCCTACCGAGAGGACCTGACCTACGACGCCCTGGGCCGTGTGATCCACCACCGCCAGCCCCACGAAGACACCTCCGCCCGCACCTGGCTCACGTCCGCCTACG
>CAYNFK010000152.1:0-8370 GCA_964396405.1 uncultured Enterobacteriaceae bacterium | reverse complement strand
ACACGGTCCCCAACGGCAGCGGCTTTGTGGGGGAGGTCCCCGACGGCTGGCAGCAGGGGCGCAGCACGTTTGGCGGCCTCGTGATCGGGATGATGGTGCGCACCGCGGAGCGTTCTGTAGCGAGGCCCGGTCAGGCGGTGCGGTGTGTGTCCGCCGAGCTGTACGGACAGGTGGTGCCCGGCCCGCTCGACTTCGTGGTGGGTGTGCTGCGCGCGGGGAGCGCGGTCACCACGGCGCAGGTGACGATCACCCAAGCCGGTGAGCCGATGGGGCACGGGGTGGTGGTGCTGGGCGCGCCCCGGCCGAACATGCCCACCCTCGATCCCACCTGGGACCCGGCACCCAGGCCGTGGGTGCCGGTCGAGGACGCACCGCTGCTGCCAGCGTTCGCGCCCATCTTCACGCAGCACTTCGCGTACCAGAGCTTCGGGGCTGGGCCGTTCGGGGGTCCTGCGGATCCGGTCTTGGAGGGGTGGGTGCGCCCGCGGGTTCCGTGCGCGCTGCACGATGCCGCGTGGGTGGCGGCGATGGTCGACACCTACTGGCCGCCCACCGCCGTGATGCTGGAGGGCGTGCGCCCCGTCGCCACCGTGGGCTACCACCTCGACCTAGTCGCCGACGCCAGCACCCTCGCGCCCGACGCGCCGGTGCTCCAGCGGGGTCGCGCTGTCGCCGGTCGGGAAGGCTACGTCTCGGAGGACCGCGACCTGTGGTCGGAGGACGGTCGGCTCCTGGGCCGCAACCGACAGCTGCTCGTGATCATCAAGTAGATCGATCGATCGATCGGCATCACGCTTGCGGGCCCTAGATGCCTCGATTAATCGTCGCCCTCGGCTCTAGTTGATAATGACTTTCAAATGCAGAGAGGCCCGCCCATGTTGAAGCTCCGCCCGTTCTGGCTCCTGGTTGCGCTCGTTGGCTGCGATGCCGCTGTGGATGTCGCCGATGACACGGATGACACCGACGACACGAACGAGACCGACGAGACCGACGAGACCGACGACACCACGGAGACCGACGAGACCGACGAGACCGACGACACCGTCGTCACGAACTGCACGGTCACGCCGGGCGTCTGGGCCGCTCCCAACTGGGAGACCTCCGCCGCCGAAGCGCTCGCGCTCCGCGCCACCCTCGATGCGTTCAGCGCGGTGGCCATGCGCGAAGCTGAGCAGGGCACCCGCGCCGTCGACGAGGTGAGCGACCTCACGCCCCTGCTCGCCACCGGCACGCCCAGCATCAACGCCGTCATCACGCCGGCGTTCAGCGCGGTGGTCGACGACGTGCTCCCCGTGTTCGTCGACGTCATCGTCGCCGGGGCGCAGGACCTCGTCGACGACGGGGACGGAAGCTTCGTGGGTGGCGACGCCGGCGGCATCTTCGGCACCTCGCTGCGCGGCATCCACGCGGGCGGCGTGGAGGTCCGCCAGATCCTCGACAAGGGCCTGTTCGGCGGCGGCGCGCTCTACCCGTGGGCGCTCTCTCTCACCGAAGGCACCATCACCGCCGACACCATCGATGCGATCGCCGCGGCCTGGGGCGCGGATGCCACGCTCACCGCCGAGGGCACCCTCACCGACAGCGCCAGCTACGCGAACGGCGTGGGCCTGTTCGCCTCCGTCGCCGACCCCCTGATCGCCGCCAAGGCCTACGCCGGCGACCCCGACTGCGAGGTCGAGCGCGACGAGGCGCTCGTGGAAGCGTTCCGCGCCTGGGAGCTCGGCCTCGTGGCCCGGTACGTCTACTACGCCAACGGCGCCGCCACGCGCATGGCCAACGCCACCAGCGAGAACGATGTGGCCGAGGCGATCCACGGCGTGTCCGAGGGCCAGGGCCTCGCGGCCGGCCTGATCGGCGTGCCCGATCCCGCCGACGGCCCGCTCGCTGGCAACGCCGTGCTCGCCAGCGACGTGCAGCTCGCCGGCTTCCTCGACGACCTCGGTCTGGCGCTCGACGACCTGGAGGCCGCCACCACCGGCGACCTCTGTGCCGACCCCACGGCGCTCGCCGCCGCGACCACCGCGCTCGAGGGCCATGTGAAGGCTGCGTACGGCCTCACCGACGAGCAGATCGCCAGCTACCGGCCTGTTCCCAACTGATCGCCACCCATCGTTGCGGCAGGGGCTCCACCCTTGCCGCAGCAGGGTCCTCTCGATAGTTGAAAATGATGTTCAACAGGGATCGGTGCCTCCCATGACCCGCATGCGTCTGCGTTCGCTCGCCCTGGTTGCTGCGCTGGCTGGCGCGGCGTGGGTGCCGCCGATGGCCTGTGCCCCGCAAGGGTCCACACCCGCCGACGACACCGACGACACCGATGCCGTGAGCGAGACGTCGAAGGTGCTCGCCTCGGTGGCCGGCGCGCTCGCGCTCACGCTCGACGATGCGGCGGTGGCGTTCGGTGCGCTGGCCGAGGCCACCGAAGCGCTCGCGGCCGATCCCGAGAGCGAGGCCTTGCTCACGGCCGCGCAGGCTGCGTGGCGCGAGGCCTTCCTCGCCTGGCAGGTGGCGGAGCTGATGCAGGTGGGGCCTGCGGGATCGTCGCTCGGCGAGGTGGGCGGGGCTGATCTACGCGATGAGGTCTACTCCTGGCCCAGCGTCAACCGCTGCCAGGTGGATCAGGCCACGGTGATCGGGCAGTACGCCGACGACGACTTCTTCCCCACAGCCCTGGTGCCACTGGTGGGGCTGGATGCGCTGGAGACGCTGCTGTTCTCGCCGGCCAACACCAATGGCTGCTTGCCTTCCGTGTCGATCAACAAGGATGGCACCTGGGCCGCGCTCGGTGCCTCTGGCGTGGCCTCCGCCCGTGCGGCCTACGCCGAGCGACTCGCCGATCGTCTGGTGAATCGTGTCGACGCCCTGCGCGCCCACTGGCAGGCCAGCGAGGGCTCGTTCCGTACAGCGTTCGCGTCCGGGTCGGAGCCCTACACCGGCGAAGCCCAGGCGCTCGAGGCGGCGCTGCACGCCCTGTTCTACATCGAGACCGCCACCAAGGACCGCAAGCTGGGGCGTCCGCTGGGCTTGGTCGGCTGCCTCGATGCCCCGTGCCCCGAGGATGCTGAGGCGAAGCTGTCGGGGGTGTCGGTGGAAGCCGTCGCGGCCAACCTGGAAGGCTTCGAGCGCTTCGTGCTCGGGGCCGATGCCGAGGCGTTTGCGTTCGACGATCTGCTGCGGGCGCACGGTCACGGGGATGTGGCGGATGCCCTCACCACCGCCATCGCCGATGCTCGCACCGCCGCCGACGCCGACATGCCGCCCTTGCACGAGGCGGCCAGCAACGCCCAGGCCGAGGCGCTCTATGCGGCCGTGAAGGCCATCACCGACCTGCTCAAGGGCGATGTCACCACCGCGCTGAAGCTCAGCGTGCCCAGCGAGTCGGCTGGCGACGCCGACTGACGATGGCGCTCCCGTGGTCGGCCCAGGTGAGCGCCTTGCTGGCCCCGTTCACGGAGGCCACAAGCCGCACGTGGTGGCCCTCGCTGATCGGGGGGCTGCTGGTGGCGGGGGTGTGGCACCTCGCACGCGGCGGTCGGATCTCTGCGGTGGGCAGCGTGCTCGGTCCGCCGGGGTGGTGGAAGGAAGGCTCGGTGCGGGTGGACGTGCTCCACCTGCTCGCCCGCCGCTTGCTCGCGCTCACCGGGTTCGGGGCCGCGGTCACCGGCGGTACTTGGCTCGCCGTGCGGGTTGCGCTCGCGCTCGACCACACGATCGGGCGACCGACCCTGCCCGCGCTTCCCGCCGCAGCGGTGCTGGGTGTGTGCTCGTTGCTCGCTTTCGTGGTGTCGGATGCGAGCCGCTTCGGGGTGCACGTGCTGCTCCACCGGGTGCCGGCGCTGTGGGCGTTCCACCAGGTGCACCACTCCGCCACGGTGCTCACGCCGCTCACCTTCCACCGCATCCACCCGGTCGAAGGGGTGCTCTACGGTGTGCGCGGGGCTGTGGTGATCGCCGGCGTGGGCGGGCTCTCCTGGTGGTTGTTTCGTGAGCAGGCTGAGGTGGCCACGATCGTGGGGGTGTCGGCGTTCGGACTTGTGCTCAACACGCTGTTCGGCAACCTCCGGCACAGCCATGTGTGGATGGGCTTTGGTGCCCTCGAGCGCTGGCTGATGAGCCCCGCGCAGCATCAGCTCCACCACAGCGCCGACCCCGCGGATCACGGCCTCAACTACGGCACCTGGCTGGCCGTGTGGGACCGCATGCTCGGCAGCTGGCGCGCTTCGGGCCCCACGGCACCGGCAGCGTTTGGGCTCGCTCCCGAAGAGCGCAACCACGAGCCCGACGACCTGTTTGGCTTGTGGGTTGGGCCGTTCGTGAGCCTCGCTCAGGGTGCGTGGCGGGGCCGCACGGTGGCGCTCCTCGCTGTGGCCTCGGCCTCGGCGCGTGCGGAGGAGCCCGAGGAGCCAGTGCCCGACGACGAAGATGTGGGCGTGGTGATCGTCGAGAGCGAGGGCGGCGTGCCCAGCGTGGCCGGATCCGCCACGGTGATCGACGAGGCCGAGCTCGACCGCTACGCGTACGACGACATCCACCGCGTGCTCGCGCGCGCGCCGGGCGTCTACGTGCGCGGCGAGGATGGCTACGGCCTGCGCCCCAACATCGGCATCCGCGGCGCCAACAGCGATCGGAGCGCTAAGGTTGTGCTCATGGAAGACGGTGTGCTGATGGGGCCCGCCCCTTACGGTGCGCCCGCGGCCTACTACTTCCCGCTCCCGCTGCGCCTCACGGGCGTGGAGGTGTTCAAGGGACCGGCTTCTGTGCGCTATGGTCCCAACACGATCGGCGGCGCGATCAACTTCCGCACCCGAGCCGTTCCGGAAGAAGGCGGTGCCGGCGCCCTCGACCTCGCCGTGGGCCTGCGCGACACGGTACGTGCACACGCCTGGGGTGGCTACGGCACCGCCAGCGGCGGCATCGTCGGCGAGGTGGCCCACCTGGGCACGGCCGGCTTCAAGGAGCTCGACGGCGGCGGTCCCACGGGCTTTGAGCGCACCGACGCGCTGCTCAAGACGCGGGTGGCCTGGGGGGGCAGCACCCGGCACGCGCTGGAGCTCAAGGGAGGCTACGGCCGCGAGATCAGTGACGAGACCTACCTGGGCCTCACGTCCGAGGACTTCGCGCTCACGCCGCTGCGCCGCTACGCCGCGTCTGCGCTCGACCTCATGCGCTGGCAGCACACCCAGCTGGACCTCGGGTGGACCGTGGACGGCCCGGCCGTGGATGTGCGCACGGTGGCGTACCACCGCTGGCTCTCGCGCCAGTGGACCAAGGTCAACCGCTTCGCCGGCGGCCCGGATCTGCACGCGCTCCTCGGCGCACCGGCGCAGGGCCAGGCGGCCGTCTACCAGGGCATCCTGCGCGGTGAGCTCGACACGGCCTCGTCGGACCAGGTGCTTCGCTTGGGCACCAACGACAGGCAGTTCCACGCGATGGGCCTGCAGAGCACGCTGCAGTGGACCACCTCGCGTGGTGCCGTGCAGAGCCGGCTGGAGGTGGGCGCGCGCGTGCACGCCGACCTCGTCGACCGCCTGCACACCGAAGACCCCTATGCGATGACCGACGGGCGGATGGTGGCCACCGGCGAGCCCACGATCACCACGCTGGACGCCGAGACGTCGGCCCTGGCCGTGGCGCTGCACGCCCACGAAGACCTGCTCATCGGACGCCTGCGCTTGCTCCCTGGGGTGCGCATGGAGGCGATTCGCACCACCGCGTCGGGCCTCGAGAACCCTGATCCCACCTGGCAGGTCGTGGGCCTTCCGGGCCTCGCGGTGCTGGTGCAGACCACGTCCTGGCTCGACCTGTACGGGGGGGTGCATCGGGGCTTCTCGCCGGTGGCGCCTGGGCAAGCGGCCGACGTGCAGCCCGAGTCCGCCTGGAACGCCGAGCTGGGCGGTCGAGCGGGGTACGGGGGCCTGCACGCGGAGCTCGTGGGCTTCGTGAGCGCGTATGACAACCTCGTGGGCACCTGCACCTTCTCGGCCGGCTGCGACCCGGAGTTGCTCGACGACCAGGTGAACGGGGGCGAGGCGCTCGTGGGCGGGCTGGAGGCGGTGCTGGGTCACCGGCAGGAGGTGGGGCGCGAGGTCACCCTGGGTGGCGACGCCAGCTACACCTACACCCGCGGCACCTTCAGCTCGGGCTTCCGCAGCGCGTTCCCGCAGTTCGGCGATGTGGAAGCTGGGGATGCGCTCCCTTACGTTCCCGAGCACCTGGGCTCGCTGCGGCTGGAGTTCGATCACCCCCGCGTGAGCCTGTCGGTCGCAGGTAGCCTGCGGGGCGAGATGCGGGATGTGGCGGGGCAGGGCAGCATCGACGACAGCGCGCTCATCCCGCTCTCGTTCCAGCTCGATGTCGCCACGGAGGTGCGCATCACGCCGCACCTCGCGGCGTACGCCACGGTGAGCAACCTGACCAACGCGCTGACGGTGCAGAGCTACAGGCCGTTTGGGGCAAGGCCGAATGCGCCCATTTCAGCCATGTTCGGCTTTCGGCTGCGGTGAACCGGCGCGTCTCGCTGGACAGCCGCTTCGGACCGTGCCGGGATCGCTTGCGCCCTGATGCTTGGGGTCCCCCTCCGCAGCCGCCTGTCGAAGCGTCTGCTTCCGGGGGACCCCAAGCCGGGCGCTTCGCTCCGCGGACCGGTTCGGGCGGCTGGCCGGCGTGCCTCGCCGAGGCACCGCCACATCAAGGGATAAATACGCGGCGACGTGGTGCCGACCTGCGGCCGGCACCGCGCCGCCGCCGTGCTGTCGGTCGTCTCCCCGCGGCCGGCGCCTTGCGGCCGATCCGACCCGAGGCGGATCGGTATAGGCTGCGTGGGTGGGAGGTTCGGCATGCACCAGGCGCGGTGGATTGGGGTGGTTGCGGTGGCGGGCGCGCTTGGGGTGGGGTGCAAGCAGGAGCCTGTGGACCCGGGGCTTCAGACCGACGAGGGGGTCGACACCGACGACACTGACCTCACGAAGCCCGGCGTGAAGCCTGGCGTCGAGCCGGATCTGATTGTGCTCGACAGCGTTCCTACGTCGCTGTCGGCGGACTGCGGCACCGACTGGAGCGTGGCGCCGGCGGCGTTGACGCCCGAGGGTGAGGGCGCGAAGGACGCTGCGATGGCGCTGAGCTTTGTGCTGGATGCGCAGGCCGAGCCTGCCACGGCGGGCTTCACCACGGGTCGCGCCAACGTGTACGCGTCGACGGCCGGGCTTGCGCAGCTTGTGGTCGTGCGCATGGCCGAAGCGGGTGCGGCCGAAGGGCTGCTCGCGAAAGCGGACGCGAGCGGCAAGGATGGGGTGCGGCGGCGGTCGGCGGTGCGTGAGCGCGAGCTGTGGGTACTCAGCACGCCTCCGGGCTTGTCGGCGTCGTGTGTGGACGGGCTGTGGGAGGAGCTTGTGGGGCGGGTGGCGAGGCCGGCGGGGGAGTAGGCGGCCAGCCGCGCCGGCGTCCCGTGTTTGGGTCACGATGTGCGACGGGCCTCGACCGGGTACCCGGCCCGAGCCATCCCGACACCGGAGGTCCACTTGACCCTGCTGCTCCTGTTGGCTGCCTGCCGCTCCTACCCCGCCTTCGACGAGGCCCTCGCTGCGCTCGAGAGCGACGACGAGGTGCAGGTGGTGGACGAGGCGAACGTGGTGTTCCGGCCGCGGAGCGCGTCTCGCCCCACGGGCGTTGTGTTCTACCCGGGTGCGCTGGTGCAGCCCGAGGCCTACGCCGCTGTGCTGCACACACTGGCCGCAACCGGCACCACGGTGGTGCTGGTCCGCATGCCCAACAACCTCGCCGTGTTCGATGCCGACGCCGCCCTGCGGGTGGCCGACGAGGTGGACGGTCCGGCGCGCTGGGTCGTGGCAGGCCACTCGCTCGGCGGCGCCATGGCGGCACAGGTCGTGAGCCAGAACCCCGATCGCTTTGCGGGCGTGGGCCTGTGGGCCGCCTACGCTCCGGATGGTGAGGACCTTCGCGGACAGGGCCTGGTCGTCACCAGCATCACGGCGACCGAAGACGAGGTGCTCGATCCCGAAGCCTACGAGGCGGGGATCGCGCTGCTCCCGTCGGACACCGAGTTCGTGTCGATCCTCGGCGGCAACCATGCGGGCTTCGGCTCCTACGGCCCGCAGGATGGGGATGGCAGCGCCACGATCCCTGTCGAGGAGCAGCATCGCCAGACCGTGGAGGCGATGACCGGCCTGCTTGATCGCATCGAGGGCTGAGGGCCATCGGGGCGGGCACGGTGTCGTGCGTCGCGGCATAGCAGCTGGCCGCACTTTAGGAGAGCCAGTCATGCTCGTGCCCCGTCTCCTGCGTCTGCTCCTGTTGGTGGTGGTCGGTCTCGCCACGCCCGAGGCCCGCGCCGACGCCCAAGCCTGGAGCGCCCTG
>CAYNFK010000151.1:0-8414 GCA_964396405.1 uncultured Enterobacteriaceae bacterium | reverse complement strand
CCGACGCCCCGACCGACGACACCGACGCCCCGACCGACGACACCGACGCCCCGACCGACGACACCGACGCCCCGACGGACGACACCGACGCCCCGACCGACGACACCGACGCCCCGACCGACGACACCGACACCCCGACGGACGACACCGACACCCCGACGGACGACACCGACGCCCCGACCGACGACACCGACACCCCGACCGACGACACCGACACCCCGACCGACGACACAGACACCCCGACCGACGACACAGACACCCCGACGGATGACACCGACCCGGTCCCCACCGACGACACCGACCCAGTCCCCACCGACGAGACGGACACCGACACCGACACCCTCACCGTCGAGTTCTGCGACGAGCAGGGCTGGGACTCGGGCATCTGGTGGGAGTGCTGCGAGGTCTACTACGAGGCCTGTGTGAACGGCACCTACCCCGCCCCCGACTCCGGCTGCTCATGGATCTGCAATGGCTGACGCCGCCTCGCGGTGGGCTTCCCGCGCCCACGCCGAGGACGCTTCTGCCGACCACTTCGAAGCTCTGGCCGATCGAATCGGCGGGCTCGGGGTGCCGGCCGTGCTCGCTGACCGCCTGCGCATCGCGGCGAGCGACGAGCGACGTCATGCGATCGCGTGTCGCAACGTGGTGGAACGCCTCGGCGGCACGGTCGGACCCGCACCCACCGCCGCGCTGGGCCTCCCGCCGGGCCTCGGCACCGACCCGCGCACCGTGGCCGCCGAGGAGGTCACCTTCTTGCTGGCAGCGGGGGAGTCGGTGGCGATCCGCCTGCTGGAGGCCGCCCGCGCCGAGCCCTGCGCCGACTGGGTGAGCGCAGCGATCACCCCCATCCTGGGCGACGAGCGCAGCCACGCCAAGCTCGGCTGGGACCTGCTGGACGCGCTTGTTGCGCTCGATGCGAGCGTGGTAGCGACGTGGTCGCAGGTGCTGCCGCGCATGGCGGTGTTCGTCGGCTTTGGCAGCGTGGCCTCCGCCCCCGAGGCCGGGGACCGCGTGCACGGCGTGCTCGACAAGGCCGACGTCGAGCGGGTGGTGAAGGCTGCGCTCGCCCGCGATGTGGCCCCGCAGCTCGGACGCCGCGGGCTCTGGGGTCAGCCGCCTACGGGCCTGTCCACGCGATCGTGAACGGCTGCGGCTTGGCGCCGTTGCTCATCCTGTAGGTGCCCGTGAGCTGGCCTTCGGCGGACAGGCCCAGCATCACGAAGGCCCCCTCGCCGTCTTCGAGCTGCACTGAGCCGTCGGGCTTCACCGAACCGGTGACGCCGATGCTGCGCTCGGTGGGTCCGAGCACAAACACCACGCTGCCCTCCAGGCGGTTGCCCTGCTGCCGGGCCACCACGAGGCGCATGGGGCGACCGCCCGCATCCCCTCGCCAGGTTCCCGCCACCCGCGGGGTGGGCGCGGGCTCGGGCACCGCCGCGACCGGTGGAGGCGGGAGGGTTCGCACGGGCGCCTCGAACACGGGCGCAGGCTCGGCGACCACCTCCTCCTCGGGAGCCTCCACCACCGCCACAGCGTCGTCCTCACCCAGACCCGCCACCACCGCGACACGCTGAGAGGCACCGCTGCGATCCCCGAACGGCGCAGGCGCGGGCGCAACCGGCGCGGGCGCAACCGGCGCGGACTCAACGGCCGTGGGCTCAACGGGCTGGGCTTCGGTGCGCCGCTCAGGAGTCGGCGGCTCCACCACAGGCGGCGGCTCCACCACGGGGTCCGCGACGATTGCCGCCACCGGGTAGGGTGCGGACGGCGGCTGGGTCGTTGACCACAGCGCCCAAGCGGCCGAGCCCACAAGCAGCAGACCGCCCGCCATCCATGCCCTGGAGGGGCGCTTCTGAGACAGCTCGGGCACCACGACCGTGGCGTCGAGGGACCGTGGCATGAGCGTGGGCGCCACAGCCAGCGTGCGGCGCGACGACGAGAAAGAGCTCTCGGACCCGGCGTCGCCGAGCTTCGCGAGCAGGTCGGCGCGGTCGGCGAGCAGGGCCACAGCGTAAGCGCGGGCATCCGGGTAGCGCAGGTCGGGCGACAGCTCCACCGCACGCGCCACCACATCGGCGATCCCCGCGGGCACGCCTTCCAAGCGCGCTGCGGGCGGGTAGTTCGCGGGGTCGGCAAAGTTGGACGGGAAGCACCGGTCGCCGGTGAGCACCTCCCAGGTGATCACGCCCAGGGCGAACACGTCGGCGCGGGCATCGGCTGTGGAGGCGTCGATGCCCTGCTCGGGTGCGAGGTAGCCCGGCGTGCCCAGGATGGACCCCGAGCGCGTGGCCTGGCTGTCGCCTTCGCTCTCGAGCACCTTAGCGATGCCGAAGTCGGCCACCTTCGGCGAGTAGCCACGCGGGGTGGTGGCCAGCAGGATGTTCCCGGGCTTCAGGTCGCGGTGCAGCACGCCAGCATCGTGCGCTGCGACCATCGCGCTCAGCACCGGCGTGAGCAGGTCGAGGGCTTCGCCCAGCGGGAGTCCGCCGCGATCCCGCAGGAGGCTCTCCAGCGTGGGGCCATCCACGTACTCCATCACGAGGCCCACCCGACCCTCGTGCCGCACGACGTCGCCCACACGCACGATGTGGGGGTGGTGCAGACGCGCCTGGATGCGACCTTCCAGCAGCAGCCGTTCTTCCAGGCGCGGACGCTTAGGCACCAGCAGCTTGAGCGCGTGCAGCGAGCCTAGCTCCCGATGACGCACGAGCCACACCTCGGCGAGCCCCCCCTCCCCGAGAGGACGCTCGACGACGAAGCGCTCTGCGACGACGTCGCCTGGACTCAGCACCTAGCGCTCCTTCTTGTGAAACAGGTCGCGGAACCCGACACCCACGCTCACCTTGAGCACGTCGGACGGGTTGTTCTCGGCGTACAGCGTGTAGGTGGCGGCGGCTGCGAACGTGATGTTCTTTCCGTTGCGCACGATGAGCTTCCCGCCAGCGTCCATCGTGAAGATCCGGAGGCCGTTGAACCGGTTGATGTCGGTGGCGAGCGTGGGGTCACCCAGCAGGTCCTCAAAGTCCACCCCCATCGGGCGCGAGAGCATCGACACCGTGGGCCCAAAGCTCACCAACGGCACCGGCGACCACAGGTTCTCGAAGTTCGCGGTGACCTCAAAGCCCGGCGCTGGGAGTGCGGCCGGTCCGAACGAGCCATCGAGCGGGATGCGGTACCGAAAGCCGGCGTCGGCGAACAGGGTCCAGTAGCCGCTGCCCTTTCGCAGCGACCCGATGCGCCCCAGGCCCACGCGGGGCTCCAGATCGAAGGTGCCCTGGCCATAGGCCGTGATGCGCGGCCGAAGATCGGCCGTGGGCTGACCGAAGCGCAGGTCGAAGCCGAGCGACATCGTGAGCGGCGCGCCGGCCAGCTCATCCACCACCAGGAACTTGCTGCGCGCCACGATCACGCCGATGCCCAGGGAGGTGGCACAGGCATCCAAGCCCAACAGACCGCAGACCGGGCCCTCGCTGTTGTTCGCGAACGTGTAGTTGACCGGAAACTCCAGCTCCAGCTCCACCCGGCGCGACAGGCCAAACGTGCCGATCAGCTTGGCGCCGAACGAGCTCACGCCGTCATCCACGGTGACCACGTCCTCCGAGAAGGAGCCGGTGGACAGGGCGAGCTTTCCGAACCGCTGGCCATCCAGGCCCACGTAGATCTGCTCGTCACCCGCTCCGAGGAGCCACGGCCCCGTGCTCGCGTGGGCCTGAGCGCTCACCAGGCCCAGCCACAGCATCCACCGCACGGTCCCTCCTTCGCGTCCGACAGGATCGCACAGTTCGTCACGTTAGTCGTCTCAACCCGTCACGGAGTCCCGAATGACCCAAACTCACCAGCGGCGCACCGCCCTCGCGTTGCACGGTGGCGCCGGCCTCGTGCGCAAGCACTGCCTGTCGGCGGAGCGCGAAGCGCGGTGTCACGCCGTGCTGTCCGCAGCGCTTCGTGCAGGCGATGACCTGCTGCGCGCCGGGGCCCCAGCGGCCGAGGCCGTGATCGCCGCTGTCGTGGTGATGGAAGAGGCGCCCGAGTTCAACGCGGGTCGTGGCTCGGTGTTCGCGGCCGATGGCACTCAGCGGATGGACGCCGCCGTCCTCTGTGGCCACGATCGCAGCTACGGCGCTGTCGCCGCGGTGCGCACGCTGCGCAGCCCGATCCGCGCCGCCAACCTGGTGCGCCTGCTCGGCCCCCACGTGCTGCTCGTGGCCGATGAAGCCGAAGCCTGGTGCGCCGAGCACGGAGCGGAGACCGCGGATGCCGCGTGGTTCTGGGATGCCGACCGGTGGGCGCACCTTCAGCTCGCTCGTAACGCCGGACGCACAGCCCTCGACCACGAGCTGGAAGAAGACCCCAAGGGCACGGTGGGCGCTGTCGCGCTCGACGTCTACGGTCACCTCGCCGCCGCCACCTCCACCGGCGGACTCGCCAACAAGCACCCCGGGCGGGTGGGCGACTCCCCGATCGCCGGCGCAGGCACGTGGGCCGACGACGCGGTGGCCATCTCGGTCACCGGCACCGGGGAGGCCATCTTGCGCGCCCGAACCGCAGGCCGCGTCGCCGACTGGATGGCCATCGGAGGCCTCGATCTGGCGTCCGCGTGTCGACGCGCCGTTGCTGAGCTGGAGGCACTGGGCGGTGTGGGCGGAATGATCGCGATCGACCGAGGTGGACGTCTGCAGCTCCCCTTCGGGTCCGCTGGGATGTATCGCGGTTTCCGGGATACCGAAGGAAATACCGAAACGGCCATCTGGTAGAAAGACCGCAGTTTTTCGGAAAAACCCGCAACTTCCCAAACGCTGAACCGATAGTCCGGATGTGCCGAGGTGAGCCCGACCCTGTATCGTTTGTGAACGAAATCACTCCTGATACAGTCGTTTTTGATACGAATTGCGCCGCTCCCTCCAAACTTCCCGCTTTGAACCTTGAAGACTCCGATTGGCACGGGCCCTGCTAGGCATGGGTTCGCCAAGCTCGGAGACCCCCATGTCCCTCCCCATCGACTCCCGCAGCCTCCTCCCCAGCCGTCCGCTCGGGCTCGTCTCGACGAACCGTGACAGCGACACGGTCGTCTTCCCGACCCTCACGCCGGTCGACGTTCCGAACCGCGCCCCCGAAGCCCGGCCCATCACGCGGGCCGAGCGTCAGGCGCTGATCTCGCAGAACTACGACATGGTGAAGGGCATCGCCCGCAAGATCCGCGCCCGCCTCCCCAAGGGCGTCGACTTCGACGACCTCGTGAGCACCGGCGTGCTCGGCCTCATCGAGGCCGTCGACCGCTACGACAACTCCCGCTCCGTGCCCTTCGAGGCCTTCGCCCGCCCTCGCATCCAGGGCGCCATCCTCGACTCCCTGCGCGCTGTCGACTGGGTTCCTCGCAGCGTGCGCCGCAAGGCCGATCTGCTCGACACCACCCGCGCTTCCTTGCGCGAGGCCCTCGGCCGTGAGCCCAACCGTGAAGAGCTCGCCAAGCGCCTGGGCGTGGATGATGCCCGCCTGGAGCGCATCGAGCGCGGCGCCCGCATCCGCTCGGTCACCTCGCTCGACGCCCCCATCGGCAACGACGGCGACGCCACCGTGCTCTCCACCCTCTCCACCGAAGACGACATGCTCGGTGAGTGGGAGATGACCGAGATGACAGACGAGATCGTCGAGGCCGTCCGCCGTCTCCCGGATCGTGAGCGCCTCGCGGTCACGATGTACTACCTCGAAGAGCGCTCCCTCAAGGACATCGGCGACGACCTCGGCGTGAGCGAGAGCCGCGCCTGCCAGCTCCGCCGCCAGGGCGTGGAGCGCCTGCGCTTCAAGGTTCGCCACCACCTCGAGTAAGCGCTTCGCTCAACCGAGCGCTTCGAGCTCCTGCCAGCGGGCATACAGCCGCTCCACCACGTGGGCGGCTGCTTCTGCCTTAGCGGCCAGCTCGCGCAGCTCTTCGGGCGGGAGCTTGTAGGTGGCGGGATCCGCCATGCGGGCTGCCAGCGCCGACGACGACGCCTCCGCCACGCCGATCGCGGCCTCCATGCCCTCCAGCTCGCGCTTCTCCTTGTACGTGAGCTTGCGGCCGGGTGCGGCGGGAGCAGCGATCACGGGCGCCGCCAGCGGCACAGCGCGGTTGGACCCTGCCTTGCCGGACGTGCTGCTGCGGGCGCGCCACGCGCTGTAGCTGCCCTCGTAGAACACCACGCTGCCATCGCCTTCGAAGGCGAGGATGCCGGTGGCGACCTTGTCCAAGAACCAGCGATCATGGCTGACCACGAGCGCGCAGCCGCCGAAGCGCACGAGGGCGTCTTCCAGCACCGAGAGCGTGATCAGGTCGAGGTCGTTGGTGGGCTCATCGAGCACCAGCACGTTGCCACCGAGCCGGAGCAGGCGCGCCAGGAGCACGCGGTTGCGCTCGCCACCCGAGAGGTTGCCGATCTTCACGTTGGCGGCACGATCGTCGAACAGCAGCATCCGCAGGAACGTGCGCACGTGCACCGGACCCGAAGCCAGCTCCACCCACTCGTGGTCGCCGGAGACCTCTTCGAGCACCGTGCGATCATCGTGCAGCAGCGTGCGGCCCTGGTCGAGGAACGCGAACTGCGTGTTGACCCCCACCGTGACAGTGCCCTTCTTCGGGGCCCGATCCCCCATGAGCGTGCGCACCAGCGTGGTCTTGCCGGCACCGTTGGGACCGACGATGCCGATGCGGTCGCCGGGCTTCAGGCGCAGCGTGAGGCCATCCACCAGCGTGCGGCCGCCGATCTCGATGGTCACGTCTTCGAGATCGAGGATCGTCTTCCCCAGACGCGGGCCTGGGGGCAGCTCCAGCCGCACCGCGCGCTGACCGGGCGCGGCCTGCGAAGAATCCGGCTTCGCATCCACCGCGGCGTCGAAGCGGTCGATGCGCGCCTGCTGCTTCGTGGTGCGGGCCGCAGGGCCGCGACGGATCCAGTCGAGCTCGTTGCGCACGAACGAAGCCCGCTTGTCTTCTTGGGCCTGCTCGTTGGCGAGGCGATCGGCCTGGGCTTCGAGGAAGGCCTTGTAGTTGCCGACGTACGCGTGCAGCTTGCCGCGATCCAGCTCGAGGATGCGCGTGCAGACGGCATCCAAGAAGGCGCGATCGTGGGTGACGAGCAGCAGCGCATCGACCCGAGACGGGAGGGCCGCTTCGAGCCAGCCGATCGCGGCCGCATCGAGGTGGTTGGTGGGCTCATCGAGTGCGAGCAGATCGGGGTGACCCAACAGCGCCCGCGCGATCGCCACCCGGCGACGCTCCCCGCCCGAGAGCACCCCCAGCTCGGCATCGAGAGGCGGCAGGTGCAGCGCTGCGTGCAGCTCGCGCACCTCGTGTTCGACCTCCCAACCGCCCAGGCGCACCAGGCTCTCGTGCAGCTCGGCCTGTTGCTGGATGGCGTCGTTGAGGGCGCGGCCCGTGAGCGCGTCGAGACCGGCCTCCAGCTCGGCGAGCTCGGCCACCACCTCGCGGTGGGCCTCCTGGCCTTCACGCAGCGCCTCCGCCACGGTCTGGTGGGGCGCGAACACCGGCTCCTGCGGCACGTAGGTGAGCGTGAGCCCGCGCGATCGCGTGATGGTGCCGGCATCGGGCAACAGCGCAGGGTCGTCGGACAGACCCAGCGACACCACCACGCGCATCAGCGTGGACTTGCCGGAGCCGTTGACCCCGACAAGACCGATGCGATCGCCTTGGTTGACCGTGAAGCTGACACCATCGAGCACGGCCCGGAGGCCAAAGCTCTTGTGCAGCTCAGTGACCGTGAGCAGCGTGGACATGGACGAACTCCTGGTGCCGGCCCTTTAGCGCCGTGCTCCGGAGCGATGACCACCCGAGGCCTGCCGACCCCCGCCGCCGCCGCCACGTCCGCCGCCGCGACCACCACCGCCGCCGCCACGACCGCCGGGGGCCGGACGCTTGTCGGGCGTGCCGGGCGCGAACTCGGTGACGAAGGGATGGCGCTCCACCACGGGGATGGCGCGCTGCACGAGCTTTTCGATGCCGCGCAGGTTGGTGCGGTCTTCGGCCTCGCAGAACGAGAGCGCCACGCCGGAGCTTCCGGCGCGGGCGGTGCGACCGATGCGGTGCACGTACTGCTCGGGCACATCGGGGAGGTCGAAGTTCACCACGTGGGTGACATCGTCGACATCGATGCCGCGGGCCGCCAGATCGGTGGCCACGAGCACGCGCAGGGTGCCGTCCTTGAAGCCAGCGAGGGCGCGCTCACGGGCGCTCTGCGACTTGTTGCCGTGCAGGGCCTGCGCCGTGATGCCGGCGGTGCCGAGCTGCTCGACGAGGCGGTTCGCACCGTGCTTGGTGCGGGTGAACACGATGGCGCGCTCCACGGCTGGACGGTCGAGCACGTGCACGAGCAGGTCCTTCTTCTGGTCCTTGTCGACGTAGAGGAGGTGCTGACGGA
>CAYNFK010000150.1:0-8452 GCA_964396405.1 uncultured Enterobacteriaceae bacterium | reverse complement strand
CGCGCGTCATCGAGTTCATCTCGGATGCCCACACGCACCGCAACGTGATGATCGCTGCCGTGCGCACGCCCGGCCCCGACGTGCGCGAAGCGCGCCTCGACGAGGTCCGCGCGCTCAAGGCTCGCTACCACATCGACCACCAGACCTTGGAGCAGCTCCTGGCGGTCGATTCGGCGCTTCGGCCCGAAAATCGGTCGCTCACCCACCCGTGAGGGGTTCGAACCCCAGCCGCGTCGGTCGCTGACCGACACACGAGGGGTTCGATGGTCACTTGGGTCGGTCGCTGACCGACACACGAGGGGATTGATGGTCACGTGGGTCGGTCGCTGACCGACACACGAGGGGATCGATGGTCACGTGAGTCGGTCGCTGACCGACACGCGAGGGGATCGATGGTCACGTGGGTCGGTCGCTGACCGACACGCGAGGGGATCGATGGTCACGTGGGTCGGTCGCTGACCGACACGCGAGGGGATCAATGGTCACGTGGGTCGGTCGCTGACCGACACGCGAGGAGATCGATGGTCACGCAGATCGGTCGCTGACCGACACGCGAGGGGATCGATCCCGTTTTAGCGCTGAACCTTACCGGTGGGGGTGAGCGCGATCTCCCCCACGACCCACAGGCGCTGCGGTACCTTGTGCATCGACAGCCGCTCGCGGCACCAGCGGCGCACGTCGTCGGTGTCGAGCGGAACGCCGGGACGCGCCACCAGATCGGCCACCACCACCTCGCCCATCATCGGGTGGGGCTCGCCGCGCACGCGTGAGGCCGCCACGGCCGGGTGGGCCTCGAGCACGGCCTCCACCTCTTCGGGGAACACCTTGAGGCCGGCGGCGTTGATCATCGACTTCTGGCGCCCGCACACGGTGATCACGCCGTCGTGGTCGCGCACCGCCAGGTCGCCGGTCCAGAACCAGCCGTGGCGCAGCACCTCGGCCACGGGCTGCGGCGGCGCGAGGTAGCCATCGAACATCCCGGCGCCGCGCAGGGCCAGGTGGCCCGGCTGGCCGTCGGCCACCGGCGTGCCGTCGTCGTGGAGGATGCCCACCTCGTAGCCGGGCAGTGCGCGGCCGATCGCATCCGGACGTCCGGCTGCATCGGCGAGGTTGCCCACCGGCAGGCCCACCTCGATGATGCCGTAGAGTTGGGTGAGCGGCACGCCGAAGCGCGCCGCGAACCCATCGGCCACGTCTTTCGGCACGCCCGCCGACGTGGAGATCGCCCGCCGCAACGTGGGCATCTGCTCGCTCGACTGATCCGCCGCGAGCATCCTGTAGTGCGTGGGGGCGGCGTACAGCACGGTGCCGGCGTGGCGGTTGGTGAAGGCGATCACGGTGCGCGCGAGCATGTCGGGGCAGCACACGATGGTGACACCGTAGCGCACGTAGGCCACGATGCTGACAATGAAGTGGTAGGCCATCGGCAGCACCCACACCACGACGTCGCCGGGGCCCAGGTCGAGGGCTTCGCGCGCCGCGGCCGTGCGCGCGAGCACACCCTGGTGGCCCACCACCACGCCCTTGCTGCGGCCCGTGGTGCCCGAGGTGAACCGCACGAACGCGGCGTCGGGCAGGTGCGGTGCCATCGGGACCTGCGCGTTGCCGAGTCCGGTGGCCAGCCTCCACACGCCGCCGGGGAGATCGCGGGCCCCGCCGCGCACGGGCTCCTCGCCGGAGCGATCGTCGAGCACCGCGTGCAGGCCGGCCTCGCCCACCAGCGTGTCGAGCTCCGCACGGGTGAGCTGGTGGCTGATCGGCAGCACCACCGCCCCGCAGCCCAGGCCGGCGAACACGCCGATGATGAAGTCACGCCCGTTGCGGGCGAGCACGCCCAGGCCGTGTCCCTGGCGCACGCCGCGCGCGACCAGCGCTTGCGTGAGCTGGTCCACAGCGACCGACAGCTCGGCGAACGTGAGCGGGCCGCGATCGTCGACCACGGCGACCGCATCGGGCCACGCCGCGGCCGCCCGGCCCACCAGCGCGTGCACCTCCCCCATCAGGCGGAGATCCTTCCCGTGATGAGGTGGTCCCGCAGAAACGCCACGTCGTCTACCTCCGGTCGCCCGGCTGCGGCCCCCGCCGCCAAGCGCCCCGCCGCATAGCCGGTCGCGAGGCAGGTGCCGATCACCCGCGCGGAGGCCACGGCCCGCGCTTCACCGCCCAGGTGACGTCCCCCGACCCGCAGGTTCTCCGTGTCCGACGAGACGAGCGCACCGGCCGGCACCTCGTAGGTCTGACCCTCAGGGCCAAACACCAGCTCGGGCTGGGGAGCATCACCCCACACCTCCACCGGCCACGCGCCCGGCGCCACGCCGTCTTCGTACTTGCGTGCTACCAGCACGTCTTGCTCGGTGAGCAGGCTCCGACCGCGCACACGAGCCCCCGTGCGCAGCCCCACCTGGGAGGCCGCATCGGCCACGAGCGCATGGGCGAACACAGGCTCCGCGTCCACGAGGTGCGCCACGATCTGACGCATCAGCCGACGCGCCTGACGCTCCAGCGCGCTGACCTCTTCCGGGGCACCGGTGTGGCGCCCAGGCAGCCCCAGCTTCAGGTAGACCCGGTCCGCGCGGTGGGAGCCCGGCACCACGGACATCGCGAGCGCGGCCTGGGGCAGCGCACCCGCCGCGATCCCGCGCCGCACGGCCATCGCCACCCCAAGTCGCAGCGCGTCGGCGTCGATCGGCGCCAGCCCACACACCGACACCACGTAGGCACCGGCTTGGTAGTCGGGGTCCTCGTCCACCGCGATGCCGCCCAAGCGGGCCACGCTCGCTACGCCGGTGGTGTCGACCACCTGGGCCGGCTCCCACCACGAACGGCTCGCGCTCGACCCGAGCCCCACGCCCACGATGCGGCTCCCCTCGCGCTGCACGGACAGCACCTTGTGGTGCAGCCGAACCTCCACACCGGCAGCCTCGGCAACGTCGTCGAGCACCGTGCGCAGCGCGAACGGCTCGTAGGGCAAGAAGGTGAGGCCGTGCCGCCACGACATGGCGTGGGTCCGACTCTCGTGGGCAACCCGCTCGCCCACCTCGCGCGGGAACCCTTCGACCGCCCACGCCACCGCCCCATCGGTGCGTCGATGGTACAGCCCGCAGATCGTGCCGACGAGCGCCGACGTAGCGAGCCCACCCAAGTACGCGTGGCGCTCCACGAGCACGACCCGCGCGCCGGCCTGAGCGGCCCCCACGGCCGCGCCCACTCCTGCGGCACCACCGCCCACCACGAGCACGTCGGGATGCTCTGCCCTCATCAGGCTGGGGTTCCGAGTAGGTCGGCGCGCAGGGTGGCCTGGTACAGAGCGAGCTCATCCGGCCGGAGCGCACCCTCCATCCACGCGGTGCTGATCACCACCCGCCCCGGCATCCGCGACGCCACCACGGTGAACCCCGGGGGCTCGATGTTGGCGGGGTAGTGGGTCGCGCGCCGTACCGGAACACCGAGGAAGCTGTCGAGCTTCGCGAGCCCGTCGCCTGCGTCGGAGAAGCCGAACGACGCCACCTTGCCCAGCGTGGGCGCGAGCACGATCGGCAGGTACAGATCGAGAGGCAGCGAGCGGCACATGGCGAGCAGCATCCCAAAGGCCGCTGGCACCTCCTCCTTCAGCATCTGGCGGAGCTGATCGCCCAGCGCCCGCACGGTGGTGGGCACGTCGACCAGATCGGCCGGCGAGAGGCGGTAGAACAGGATGCCGAGCTGGTTGGAGAGCAGCGGGCCCGCCTGCCCCCGGGGACGTTGATCCTGGGGCACCGGCACCAGCAGGTCCTTCGTGCCCTTGCCACGCGAGCGCAGCACGGCATGCACGGCCCGAGCGACGCACGCGAGCAGGAAGGCCGAGCGTAAGAAGCCAGCGCCCGACGCTGCGAGCGCCCGATCGCAGGCGACGAGCTCATCGCCCGTGAGCTCCAGCAGGGCGTGGTGGAGCGAAGGGCGGTGCTTCACGCGCTCGCGCTGGAGGGTGTCCATGGGAGGGAGCGAGCGCCCGAACACGAAGTCGCGCGCTTGCTTGGCCTGAGCCAGCCGCGCCGAGAGCGTCATGGGGGAGCCCGGAGGGGGCGGTGAGGCCACCAGCACCTCGCGCATCGGGACGAGCCCCCCCACCAGGCGCGCCAGCAGCTCGCCGCCCCGTGCGTCCATCAGCGCGTGGTGCCACGACCACACCACCATCGAGCGCCCGTCGGGGCCATGCAGCAGGTCCAGCGTGACGAGGGACTCCGAGCTCGCATCGAGCACGTCCGCGAACAGCGCCTGGGGCTGGCCCTCCCATCGCGTGACCGTGTGGCTGCGCACGTGCAGCTCGGGGGGGCGGTTGCCCGTGGTCCAGCGCGGGGTGCCCCATCGAGAAGGGCGCTCCACGCGCAACGACGCGAGCCAGCCCACCACCGGCAGGCTGCGCACCTGGGCTTCCACCGCGGCGGCTTCGATGCCAGCCTCCAGATCGAGCACGAGGTGGCAGATGTTGCCGTGACCCACGCGGGCGCGGCGGGCACGGTCCATGGCCAGCATGAACCAGTCGCTTCCAGAGACGGGTACCGACCTCGGAAGCGGCGCAGACATGCTCAGGGGCCTCGGGTGGCTCCGGCCACGCACGCCGACAGGGTGCGAATGGAGCGCGTGTTCTCAGGAGTAAGCCGATCCATCGGCAGAACCACACCAAAGCGACGCTCGACGAACAGCACCAGCTCCATCAGCGAGAAGGAGTCGACGCCCAGCTCGGCGAGCGTGTCGTCCGGCCCCACCGACTGCTCGGTGCGGAGCACTTCGGCCGACAGGAACTGGCAGAGCTCGGTCTCAAGGGTCGCTGAGTTCACCAACACGCCGCTCCAGGCAACCGCCACCCTCCCCCAGGGCGCGGCCGCCGCCGCATAACACACGTCACGAACCTGCAACGCTCCGCGCCCGAGGTCGGACAGGCCGCAGAACGACCTTTCGTGACGACAGGCCCCGGACGTGGCAAGCTGAAGCTCCCTTCCTGGAGGCGCCATGCGCCCGCTCTTCGCCCTGCCGCTCCTTGCTCTGCTCGCCTGCGCCCCTGGTGAGGCCATGGTCGACAAGGACGACACCACGGACTCCGACACCACGGACTCCGACTCCACGGTCGACACCGACGAGACCAACGAGACCGATGAGACCGACGACACGGAGCTCACCGAGACCGATCTCCTGCGCCCCAACGATCCGCCCACGGCACCCGAGATCACGATCGTCCCCGGCAGCCCCACGAGCGCCGAGGACCTGGTGGCCACCACGCTGTTTGAGGCCACCGATCCCGATGGCGACCCCATCACCTACCGCTACGTCTGGTTGGTGGATGGTGCACCGCGCGCCGGCCTCACCACGGCCACCGTGCAGGGCACTCAGACGCTCCGCGGCGAGGTGTGGGAGGTGCGCGTGCGTGCCTTCGATGGCCGCGAGGAGGGCCCCACGGCCACGGCAACCGCCACGGTGGTGAACGCGCCGCCCACCCTGGCCCTGACCTGGGGAACCCCGAACCCGCTCACCACCGACGACCTCGTGGTGGTGCCTGCCGCAGAAGACGCCGACGGCGACACGCTCACGCTCACCTACAGCTGGACCCGCGACGGCGTCGCGACCGCGTTCAACACCAACACGGTGCCGTCCGCCAACACGCGGTCGGGTCAGGTCTGGGTGGTCAAGGTGGTGGCCACCGATGGCCAAGGCGGGCGCTTTGAGCAGTCCCTCAGCACCACGGTGAGAAACCTCGCCCCCGACATCAACGATCTGCGCATCCTGCCCAACCCGGCGAGCCCAAGCCGCAACCTGCGCGCTGAGTTCACCGCTGTCGACCCCGATGGCGACACCCTCACCGTGTCCTACGTGTGGAGCGTCAACGGCACGACCACCAGCCTGGTCACCTCGGTGGTGCCCGCGTCTGAGACCACCGAGGGCGACGTGTGGTCGGTCACCGTCACGGCCGACGACCGCAAGGGCGGCACCGACTACGCCACCGCCAGCCTCACCGTGGCGAACACGGCCCCCGTGCTCGCATCGGTCGCGATCGAGCCGGGCACACCGGGCGACAACGACAACCTCGTGGCGCGCATCGCGGTCACCGACCCCGACGGCGACGCGCTCACCACCACCTACAGCTGGTACAAGAACGCGTCGTTGGTGCGCACGGGCACCAACAACACCATCCTCGCCAACCTCACGGCGCTCGGCGAGACCTGGGAGGTCGCGGCCACGGTCTCCGATGGCACGGCCACGGTGGGCCCGGTGCTCTCGCTGCCGGTCACGCTGGTGGATCGTCCGCCGTCCGACCCCGTGATTCGCTTGGAGCCGACGGTTCCGGTCACCTGCGACGACCTGACCTGCCGCGTGGTCTCTGCGCCCTTCGATCCCGATGGCACCGCCACCACCACCACCCTGCGGTGGAAGAAGAACGGCGTCACGTGGGCCGGCAGCACGCTCACCACCTTCCGCGCGGGCGACACCATCCCCAGCGCCTCGCTCGCTGCGGGCGACACCTGGACCTGCGAGGTCTACGGCACCTCCGGCGCGCTCTCGTCCCAGACGATCACCCAGAGCGGCACGGTGCCGTCCACCCCGTTGGTGGTGGAGACCTTCTCGATCCAGGCGCGCGCCCAGGCCGACGTGCTGCTCGTGGTCGATGACTCCTGCTCGATGAGCGAAGAGCAGGTCGCGCTCTCCACGGCCGCTGAGGCGCTGCTCGACGAGCTCGACAACACGGGTGTCGACTACCACGTCGGCGTCGTCACCACCGACATGGAGGCCCCGCTGCGCTCTGGCCAGCTCGTCCTCTCGGACGTGTACCGCTACATCACGCCGAGCACGCCGAACCGCCTCGACGTGCTGTCCGACATGATCGAGGTGGGCACCAATGGCTCGGCCAACGAACGAGGCCTCGACGCGATGCGCGCGGCGCTGGGCCCCACGCTCTTGGCCACCACGAACTCGGGCTTCCTGCGCGGGCAGGGGGCCTTGGGCGTGCTGTTCCTCACCGACGAGAACGACTTCTCCACGCCGTCCGTGTCCACGTTCACCTCATTCCTGTACGGACTTCGGACCAACCCCGACGACATCGTCACCCGCGGCCTGATCGGACCCACACCGTCGGGTTGCACCACCGCGGTGGCCGGCGTGCGCTACGTCGACTTCCTCGATGCGATGGGCGGCGCCTGGACCAGCATCTGCGCGCCCGGCTTCAGCCTGGCGATGGCTGAGATGGGCGGCGCTGTGGCCGGCCTCCCTCGCGTCTTCCCGCTCTCCGCGTTCCCGGACGGGCCGATCACGGTCCAGCGGGTCGCAGCAGGTGGCGGTCGCGTCACCTTGGTGCAGGGCACCGACTGGGTCTACGAGAGCGGCGCCAACCTCGTGGTCCTGATCTCCACGCCGATCTCGGGCACCACGCTGGAGGTCAGCTTCGAGGCCGGCTGCCAGGTCGTCGATCCCGGTGACACCGATGGAGAGAGCGGGCTGCTCGTCCGCGACTCCACCGACTCCGGCTTCTGGCCGTTCCCCGTCTCGGCCCGCTTGCTCCCGGCCAGCGGAGTGCCCGACGACACCGGGGTGGTGCTCACGTCGCCGGCGGCGCCTTCGACGTCGACGCTGTGGGGTCCGACCAGCTTCCCATGAGCGAGCGGCCCAGCAGCAGCACCGGCCCGAAGCCCGCCACCACCGCGAGCACGATCGGCAGCGCCAGCCCCAGCCACGCGCACAGCACGATGCCGAAGCCGAGGTTCACCGCGTAGACCACGCCGGGGAACCACGGCGGCACCACGGCGGGGTCGACGTCGTCACCCCACAGCCAGCGCGAGGCCCCCATGAACAGGGCGCCGCACACGGTCCAGCCCACCAGGTTGATCAGCGGCATGCCCAGGTACGCACCGCGCGTGTGCCACACCCAGAACTTCACCGGCAGGTCGGGGTGGGCCATCGCGGGATCGAGCACCAGGTCCCACGCCATCAACAGCCACGTGCCCAGCAGCACCGGACCCCATGGCCCCACGCTCGGGGCCCACCGCACGAGGATGGCGCGGGCCAGAAGGTAGGCCGCGAGGCCCAGGTAGTACCAAGAGAGTGGGATGCTGTAGGGCACGAGGCCCGCGATCTTCCAGCCGAGGCCGTGCGTGTAGCCGTACTGTCCGAAGGGCCAGCCCGTGCCGGTGCCGAGCAGCTCGAAGGCGGCTGAGACGCCCACCGCGAGTCCGAAGAAGATCAGCGCGCGGCGGGGGCCCTGGGTGCGCCAGGAGAAAGAAAGCATCGCGACGGCCCCCAGCACGATGTGCAGGGGACCTGCGTGCTCCATGGCGATCGCGAAGGCCTTGCCGGACCCAGGAAGGTGCTGCCAGGCCTCGGGATGGGGGATCAGGAAGACGAGGCTGAACGCCGCGCCCGCCACCGCCATCCCATGCGCCAACAGCCATCGACGGTCCCAGGTCATCTGGACCTCCGTCGCGCGGCT
>CAYNFK010000149.1:0-9092 GCA_964396405.1 uncultured Enterobacteriaceae bacterium | reverse complement strand
TCGCCTTCGCCGTGGAGCGCACGTTGATGCCGAGCTGAGCACGGATGTGCTGGGCACCCTCGCGCATGCCGCCAGGGTCAGAAACACCCGCCGAGACGGTCAGCGTCAGGGCGGCCGCGAGGGCGGCGGTCTCGAGCGGAAGGGCACCGCGGCGGCGGCGGGAGGGCAGCGACAAGCGCATGGGAGGAACCTCCGGGCTCCTCGTGCATCGGATGATCCGCAGCGCGCTTGAGGACGACGCGCATGTCCGCGCCTGTTGACCGCGTTCTCCCGGCTGGACTCGGCCTCGACGGCCACGGATCCACGGGGTTAGTCCGCCGGCCCTTTGCCCTGCCGACGAAGCCGTTTCGCGCTGGGGTTGTCGCGGAGTTCGCATGTCGCTCGTCCCCAACGCCCTGGCCAAGGGCCGTCTGTCCCTGGCCGTGTCCGGTGCTCTCCTGCGCGATGCCGACGTAGCGCTCGCCCTCCGAGAGCGTGCAGCGCTGCAGCCGATGACCCTGTCGGGAACGCCGTCGTCGCCGGTGATCGCGGTCTCCGACGCTGGCCTCGTGCGCGCCCTGTCCGACAAGGGTGGCGTGGTGGTGCTTGTCGATCCGCAGGAGGCCGACCAGCCCGATCTGCAGCGCCTCGCTCAGCGCGTGATGGCGGCCGGCACCAAGCCCACGATCGTGGTGGTGGCCCAGCGCTTCGACGGTTTCCGCATGCAGTTCCTGTTTCCGAAGCTCAAGGTCGAGCACATCAAGGAGCGCGGTCCCGCCTTCCTGAAGTCCATGCCGCTGCCGCCTGAAGACCTCGCGCCGGCTGCAGCGCCCGCCGTGGAGAAGAAGAAGGCCACCGACGACGCACCGCGCCTGGTGTTCGTCGGCCGCGACGAAGAGCTGGAGACCCTGTCGGGCCTGCTCTCCGAAGGCGGTCCGCTCGTGCTCTCGGGTGCTCCCGGCACCGGTCGTTCCACGCTGATCGAGCACGCCGTGGTGCGCACCGGACTGCAGCGCCTGCCCGACCTCACGCTCGGCCGCGGCGTGGGCGCGGATGCCCTGCTGGCACGCATCGCCGAGATCGGACGTCAGGCGGGTGTCACCACCCTGGCCGATGTGCTCATGCGTCCGCACCAGCCGGCCGAGGCCATCGAGGCCGCCATCACCACGCTGCAGGCCGCCGAGAGCACGGCGCAGCAGCTGTTCGTGGTGGTGAACCTCCAGTCCGCAGCCGGCCGTGCGGGTGACTTCTTCCGCAAGAGCCGCCTGGAGCTTCTGCTCGAAGCCCTGCTGCGCAACACCTACCCCCTGCGCCTCGTGTTCCTCTCCAGCGTGCAGCCCGTGTTCTACCGGGAAGGCGCGGGCCAGCACCTGCGTCGCATGGTGCTCGAGGGCCTCAAGGGCCGCTTCCTGCACGAGATCTTCCAGGCCTACGGCGCGCCCGAGTTCCCGCGCGACCACTTCGGCCGCATCTCGGAGAAGATCTTCGGCCACCCCATCGCCGCCCGCTTCTACGCGCTCGCGCTCCAGGGCAACCTGAGCCTCCTGGAGGACGACAAGTTCTTCCGGATGAGCGACGCCGGCGACATCACCACGCTCGGCAAGCAGATCGAGCGCCGGCTCGAGCGCACGGAAGATGGCCTGCGCCGTCCCACCGCGTACCTCGCGCACCTGCGCTACCCGGTCGATGGTCAGGTGCTCGCCGACCTGGGCATCCCGAAGAAGCTGCGCAACGCGCTGCTCTCCGCCGGTCTGCTCGAGATGGTGGGCACGCCCGAGGGCACGAAGCGCTTCCGCGTTCACCCCGTGGTGGCCCGTGCTTTCCCCGAGCGCATGGTCGCGGACTTCGAGATCTACCGCGACGTGGCCGCTGCGCAGCGCACCCGCGCCCGCGACACGGTGGGCGTGGAGCGTCTCGCGCTCCTGCAGGAAGCCAACCGCTGTGTGCTCCTGGCCCACAACAACAAGGATGTCAGCGCGATCGACTTCCCCGATCACGACGCGCTCATCGAGACGGCCACCGGCCTGATCCGCGCCCGCACCAACCCCCGCTACGACCTCGCCGAGCAGCGCATCGCGGAGGTTCTCAAGGCCAACCCCGGCAACGCCGACGCCCACCTCCTCAAGCTGGAGCTGCTGCGCCGCACCAACGCGAAGCCCGACGTGTGGAAGGCTGCGCTCGACGCTGCGCTCGAGCAGGCCCCTGTGCCCGAGATCTTCCACGAAGCCGTGGCGCACCACCAGGCGCGCAACGCGCGCGCCCAGGCGATCACCGTGCTGGAAGATGCCGTGCGCCTCTTCCCCGACCAGAGCCGGCTGCGCTGCCGCCTGGCGGCCCTGCTCCACCGCCAGGGCCGTCGCCCCGAGGCGATCGAGCAGCTCAAGCTGGCGCGCGATGCCGACCCCCTGCTGCCCGATGCCTACGGCCTGCTCGGCACGATCTACCGCGAGGAGGGCGTGGACCGCGTGTTCGAGGCCGAGGAGCTGCTTCGCGAGGCCGTGCGCCTGGCCCCTGGCGACGTCGTGCAGACCGGCCGCCTCGTGTGGCTGCTGCTCGACATCCACCACGGCGTGCCCGAGCGGCGCGAAGGGGTGGCCGCGGAGCTCAAGGAGCTGCTCGATGGCTTGGTGCAGGCCGACAAGCAGAGCTGGGAGGCCCACCTCTACTATGCGGTGGCCCTGCGCGAGATGGGCGGCGATCTGTCGCGCGCCGCGTGGTTCTTGGGCAAGGCGCGAAAGCTCGCGCCGCGTGCCAAGGGTGTCGAAGCCCGCGTCGACCTCGAGCGCGCGCTGCTCGATGTAGCGGCCGGCAAGCTCGACGAGGCCGAGCGCGCGCTGCACAAGCTCGAGAAGGCCGATCCGTCCAACCACCGCGTTGTGGCCGGTCTCGCCCGCATTGCTGAGGCCCGCGGCCACCATGTGGTGGCCCACGCCGAGTACGTGCGCGCGGCCGAGCGCACGAGCCCGTTCAGCCTCGACCGCACGGCGTACGAGATGGAGCTCGCCCGCCTCGTGGCCATCCTCTCCGGCGACGTGCCGATGCCGATGCCTGCCGCAGCGGCGGCCCAAGCGCCGGCGCTCATGGTGCCGGAAGAGGAGGAGGCCAGCGCTGCCGAGGAGTCTGCGGAGCCCGTGCAGGACGAGGACGACCGCCAAGTCGAGGGGTGATCAGGAGCGTAAGAAATTTTTCGCTGCTGAAAGTCGGCCTTGATCCATGATCGCAAAGAAGATGTGGGCCAAGACCTAAAAAATCCCTCCACTGAAACGCGAATGTGATCGATACTCTCCTCACGTCGGGCGGTTCCGACGCTCCGTCACACACAGGAAGGTCACCATGTCCCTCATCCGCTTCGTCCGTGAAGACGCCGGCGTCACCGCCATCGAGTACGGTCTCATCGCCGGCCTCATCGCCGTTGCCATCATCACGGCCCTCACGGCCCTCGGCAACGCCCTCTCGAACAACTTCTCGGACATCGAGAACGCCGTCGAGAACGCTTACTGATCTTCGGATCGGAAGCGACGGCCCGGGGCGCCTCACGGCACCCCGGGCCGTCTTGCTTTCTGGGTCGGGTTTCCGCGTTGATGGCTCCCACGGTGGGTTGAGTCACCTCGGATCCGACCCCTTGCAGCGACCGAGATCGGCGCATCGAATGGGTCGTAAGAAATTTTTCTCTACGAAATATCCGGCGTATCTACTCGAATAATTACGACACGAACCTCTGAAGCGAAAAAAAGATCGCCTCACGCCGCGAATCGGATCCATACTTACGGAGCAGCGCAATGCAGCGCAGCACGTCCCTGGAAGGTCACCATGTCCCTCATCCGCTTCGTCCGTGAAGACGCCGGCGTCACCGCCATCGAGTACGGTCTCATCGCCGGCCTCATCGCCGTTGCCATCATCACGGCCCTCACGGCCCTCGGCAACGCCCTCTCGAACAACTTCTCGGACATCGAGAACGCCGTCGAGAACGCTTACTGATCTTCGGATCGGAAGCGACGGCCCGGGGCGCCTCACGGCACCCCGGGCCGTCTTGCTTTCTGGATGCCTTTGCGCGCCCTCAGCGAGGCTGCCCGCGATCTGCAAGAAATTTTTCTCAATCGATTTGTCCGCTTTTCTCCTCGCTGATCCCGATTCTCGTTCTCGGATCCGAAGAAAGACTACGCGGCGCGAAGATCCCAGCCGATACTCACGGTGCAGCGCGATTCAGCGCGGCTTGTCCCAGGAAGGTCACCATGTCCCTCATCCGTTTCGTCCGTGAAGACGCCGGCGTCACCGCCATCGAGTACGGTCTCATCGCCGGCCTCATCGCCGTTGCCATCATCACGGCCCTCACCGCCCTGGGCAACGCGCTCTCGAACAACTTCACCGACATCGAGAATGCGGTCGAGAACGCTTACTGATCTCCGGATCATGAGCAACGGCCCGGGGCGCCTCACGGCACCTCGGGCCGTCTTGCTTTCTGCCCCTGCGTGCGGGGCCTACGCGCCGTCTGCGATGCGCCAGAGGTACCAGGCTGCGGCGCTGCGCAGCGGCTGCCAGCAACCGCCCTGGGCTTGAAGCGCCGCCATGTCGGGCAGGGCATCGCCCCCGTAGACCCGCTGGAATCCCTTGCGGATGCCGAGGTCGTTCACCGGCAGCACGTCCGGTCGACCCAGTCGGAACATCAGCACCATCTCCACCGACCATCGGCCGATGCCGCGCACGGGGAGCAGCGCGGCCACGAGCGCATCGTCGTCGAGCGCGGACGCTTGTTCCAGCGTGACCAGGCGGCCATCCAGGCTCCGCGTCGCGACGTCGCGCACGGCCGCCGACTTTGCACCCGACAGGCCCGCGCCACGCAGCGCCGCGTCGGGCAGTCCGAGCAGCTGCTGGGGCGAAGGAAAGTGGTCGCCACCGAGCGCGCGCACCCTTCCCAGGATGGTCGACGCGGCCTTGCCCGAGAGCTGCTGGTGCACGATCGCACCCACCAGCGCCTCCACCATGCTGTCGGTGGGGCGGGTGGCGAACGCGCACGGACCCACCCGCTGGATCCACGGCGCGAGGACCGGATCCGCGGCAGCGAGCCGAGCCTCCACCGTGCCGTCATTCCAGGCGGGGGTCATCCCCACCCTGCGGCGAGCACTTCTGCGGCGGCGGACTCACCCGAGAGCACCGCGCCCTCCATGAACCCGGTGCAGCGCACGGCGGTCTCGGTGCCGGCCCAGTGGATGCGACCCACAGGCTCGCGCAGCAGCGGACCGAACACCGACAAGGTCCCCGGCGGGAACTGCGTGATCGGGCAGCCTCCGCTGTAGGGCTCGGCCGCCCAGTCCTGCTCGGTCGTCCATAGCGGCTCGGCCGCTTCCTCACCGAAGAACGTAGCGAGCTGGGCCAGCACGTGGCGGGTGCGCGCCTCGGGTGACCGGCTGCCCCAGTCGCGCGCCGGCGTGCCTGTGACGAACGCGAGCAACATCGGGGGGCCATCCGGCGAGGTGGTGTCGAAGGTGACCGAGATCGGCCCCGACGTGCACACGGCCTCACCCGACAGCCCTTTCTCGCGCCAGAACGCGCGCTCGTAAGCGGCGATCACCTTCACGGTGGCCCCCATCGGGCAGCGCTGGTGCAGTTGGTCGCGCATCGAGGGCAGGCCCGGCTGGAAGTGGATGCGCGCCAGGATGCCCAGCGGCACAGCCACGATCACCTGACGGCCCCGGAATGTAGAGCCCGGTGTGACGATGCTGACACCATCTGCGTCCTGGGCGATCGTGTGCACCGGCTCCCCGAGGGCGATCCGCTCGCGCCCCACCTGGTCGGCGAGGCCTTCGGCGATCGCCTGGGCTCCGCCGAGGATGCGGTCCTGCTGAAACCCGCCCTGAACGTCGACCAGGGCGTCGAACGAGCCCGCCGACGACACGTAGTGGATGAACTGGAGCATCGAGAGCTCACCGGGGTCGGCCCCGAACACAATGCGCACCACCGGGCGCACCAGCTTGCGCACCACGTCGCTGGGGAAGTGGCGACGTGTCCATCCCTCCACCGTGATGCCGTCGAGTCGCTCGGCGAGCGTCGACTCCCAGGGCGCGTCGGCGGGCACCTGCCGCTTGAACCGCTCGATACGCCACAGCAGCCACTGGAGCTGGGCGAGGTGGACCACACCGACCTTCGGCACCGTACCCGCGTAGGTGCTGATGCGGCCTTCCAGATCGAGCACCTGACGTCCGCCCGTTGGCGATGGGAAGGTGGAGAGTCCCAGCTCCTCCAGCAGCGCATACATGCGAGGCTGACCCGGCCCAATCCACTGCCCGCCCACGTCGATCGGCGTTCCATGGGGGGAGATCGTGTGCACGCGCCCGCCCACCCGATCACGCGCTTCCACGACCTGCACCGAGCGTCCTGCTGCGCGCAGCGCACGGGCTGCGGACAGCCCCGCAAGCCCCGCCCCCACCACGATCACATCGGCATGACGTGTCATGACCCGACACTAGCACCGTACGTAGCGCAACGAAACGTTACGCTAGCACCGCCTCGCTCGGAGACCCCCTGACGCACGATCCTCAGCTCACCCTCGCCCTCGCCCTCGCGGCCGGTTTGGTGGCGCAGGTCGCCGCCACCCACCTTCGAGTACCGGGCATCGTGCTGCTGCTGGCCGTCGGCGTGGTGCTCGGCCCCGACGTGCTCGGCATCGTGCACCCCGAAGGCCTCGGCACCGCCATGCAGGGCTTGGTGGGCTTTGCGGTGTCGATCATCTTGTTTGAAGGGGGGCTGAACCTGTCGATGGCGCAGCTTCGCGACTCGGCTGCTCCGATTCAGCGTCTGGTCACCATCGGCGCCGCGGTCACGGCGGTGGGAGCCACGCTGGCCGCACGACTCGGCATGGGGTGGGACTGGTCGATCTCGGCGCTCTTCGGCTCGCTGATGATCGTCACGGGACCCACCGTCGTCACCCCGCTGGTGCGTCGCCTCCGCGTGCGCCGAGACGTGGCCACCATCCTGGAAGCCGAGGGCGTTCTGATCGACCCCATCGGTGCGATCGCCGCGTTCGTGGCGCTGGAGGTCGTGCTGCACCCCACCACCGAGTACTTCGTGCTCGGCGGACCTGACCTGCTGGTGCGGTTGGTGGGCGGCAGCCTGCTGGGCGCACTGGGCGGTGCGGCGCTGAGCCAGGTGCTCCGGGTGCGGGGTCTGGTGCCCGAGGAGATCGCCAACGTCTTCGCCCTCAGCTCGGTGTACGCGATCTACCAGCTCTGTGAGGCCGTGCTGCACGAGAGCGGCATCGCCGCGGTCACGGTGGCCGGCGTGGTCGTGCGCTGGCTCGGCACGCCCCTGGAGCGCGAGCTGCGGGAGTTCAAGGAACAGCTCACGGTGATGCTGATCGGGGTGCTGTTCGTGCTCCTGGCCGCCGATGTGCGGTTGGCCGATGTGAACGCGTTGGGCGTGCCCGGTCTGATCACGGTGGGAGCGCTGCTGTTCGTGGTGCGTCCGCTCTGTGTGCTGGCCGCTACCTGGGGCACCACGCTCGGCTGGAAGGAGAAGCTCTTCCTGTCGTGGATCGGGCCCCGCGGCATCGTGGCCGCCTCGGTCGCGTCCCTGTTTGCCGTGCGGCTCGGTGAGGCCAACATGCCTGGCGGGCGCGAGCTGCAGGCGATGGTGTTCCTGGTGATCGCCGTCAGCGTCACCCTGGCGGGCCTCACGGGTGGCTGGGTGGCGCGGGCCCTGGGCCTGCGGCGGCCGTCGCACCAGGGCTGGGTCATCTTGGGTGCCAACGCGCTGGGCCGCCTGTTCGCGCGCCGCCTGGGCACCACCGAGGCGGTGCTGGTGGATGGCGACCCGATGCGCTGCCGCCAAGCCCAGGAAGAGGGTCTCACGGTGCTGCAAGGCAACGCGATGAACGCGTCCGTGATGGGGCGTGCGGCACTGGAGACGCGCAGCGGCGTGATTGGCCTCACCCGCAACGAAGAGGTCAACCTGCTGTTCGTTCAGCGTGCCCGCGAGCGTGCCCGCGAGCTGCGTACGCTCGTGGCGCTCTCGGATGCGATGGTCGGCGTCACGCCCGACATGGTGCACACGGCCCATGCCGAGGTGCTGTTCGGCGTCGAGACCGATGTGGAGCGCTGGTCCGCGTGGATCGAGGGCCGGCAGACCAAGGTGATCCGCTTCGTGGTGGGGGTGGAAGGCCTCACGATGACCGATGTGGCCCACACCTCCGAGGCGCTTCCGCTGGTGCTGGAGCGAGGCCGCGGCACCGAGCCCGCACACGGACACCATCAGCTCCGGAAGGGCGAGTTCTTGCAGGTGCTGGTGCGCAACGAGACCGAGACCGCCACGCTCCAACGTCTCACAGCCCGCGGCCTGCACGCCACCTCCACAGGGGATGACGCAGCGCCCGCGGCCGCCGCGTCCGCATGAGCTACCTCCGCTGGCTCTTCGCCGTCCTGGCAGCCTCGCTCGCCACGGCCTGTGCCATCGCCAAGCCACCGGCCACGGATGCCGAGCGGGTGCAGGTGATAGAGACCCTCATCGACGCCTTCCGCCCGCGCTTCGAGGGGGTGCCCGAGGTCAGGGCACCCGAGCTGGTGGCGCAGCTCAAGGCGGGAACGGGTCCCGTGCTGGTGGATGTGCGCGACCCGAAGGAGCAGGCGGTTTCGATGCTCCCGGGCGCGATCCTCGCGTCCGAGATCGAGGCCAACCCGAGCGCATATGCCCACCGCCAGCTCGTGGCCTACTGCACGATCGGCTACCGCAGCAGCGAGTGGGCCCAGGCGCAGCAGGCGCGCGGTCTGAGCGTGGCCAACCTCCACGGCGGCGTGCTCGCCTGGACCCATGCGAACGGGCCGCTGGAGCACCAGCGCGAGCCCACCCGCAGCGTCCACGTGTACGGTAGCACCTGGAACCTCGCCCACAGCGGCTACACCGCCACTTGGTGAGCTTGCGCCCACGTCACGCTTGCCAGCCGACGTCCAAGGGGTTGTAGGACGGGACGATCCAACCCCCGGAGTCCGGCGTGCTCGAAGAACTGCGCAAGAAGAAGGCCGAGAAGAACTTCCAATCCGTAGCCGAGCTGCTGCTCCACCGCGTCCTCGAGACGCCCGATCACGAGGCCTTCAGCTACCCCGACAAGGCCGATGTCTGGCACA
>CAYNFK010000148.1:0-9148 GCA_964396405.1 uncultured Enterobacteriaceae bacterium | reverse complement strand
CGACTCAAAATCGAGTGTCTTTGACGTGCGAGTTCGAGTCTCGCCGCCCCTATTCAGATCCCACCGAAGCCCGGCCTCGCGCTGGGCTTCGTCGTTTGGAGCGGGCGTACTGCGTGCTCTCCGACCCCTGGGGCATCCGGTGCGGCGAACGGCGTTGTCGGGGGTCCCGCGAACGCGCCGGAAGCGTCCTTCAAGGCCCGGCCACGGCGGCGCCGGTTACGCTTCGTGGGAACTGCCGTGCGATGCCGTGCGTCATCTCCTGGAGAGAACCATGAAGACCTGGATTGTGGCTGCGGCGCTGGCCGTGGGCTTGGTTGGGGTGCCTCACCGCGCCGAGGCGATGAACTCGGAAGGGCTCCTCGATGCGATGGCGTCGAATTCGGGGCTGTCCAAGGCCGACGCCAAGCGCACGCTGGATGGCTTCATGAACGCGGTCTCCAGCACCCTCAAGAAGGGCGATCGTATCAGCCTTGTGGGCTTTGGGTCGTTCTCAAGCTCGAAGCGCGCGGCGAGGACCATCAACGCCGACGGCAAGGTCGTGGTGGTGGAGTACACGGACGTGCAGTTCGAGGCCGAGGGCGACGACTGGGAAGTCGCTGGCGCGTGCGGAGGCGAAGTCGGTGCCGATGCGCTTGCGAAGCTGATGGTTGAGGACATCACGCGGGGTCGACCCGGCGCCATCACCTTCGATCAGGCGCGCGACTTCGTCGACACCTTCGCCGCCGTGGTGGGCGATGCCCTCGCCGACGACGAGCCCGTCTTCGCAGGCGGCTTCGGCGTGTTCTACGCGGCGCTTGAGGTGCCGCTGGGTGTGCGCCAGCAGCGCGTCTCGGGTCGCAACCCTCAGACGGGCAAGGAGATCAAGATCGCCGCCAAGAACGTCGTGCGTTTCAAGGCGGGCTCCGAGTTGTCGGACAAGGTGAACTAAGGGCACACGTCCTACAACCCCCTCCCGGAAGCTACCGCAGGCCACCGGACGCCCGCGCCTCCGCTGACCATCGGCCAGGGCGTAGCGCCTCAGCCGGCGGCCCGTGCTGCGACGAGGCCCCTTCTTGGCGGCAGGCAGACCCCGACGTTCCTAGGGGCACCAGGTGGGGCGGCTGGTGGGCGTGCGCGTCGATGTCCTGCGCTCGACCGCCAACGGCCGGCGCTCACGTTAGAGGCCGCCAGTTCTTGAGGGGGTGGCGGAATGGTCGATGCGTGCGACTCAACATCGGGTGTCTTGGACGTGCGATCTCGAGTCTCACCGCCCCTACGGGTTCAGCGAACCTGCTCTGCGCCGTCCGGGGTCCCTCGGGCCGTGCGGCGGTAGGGCCAAGAACACACCCCCCTGGGGATGCGTGCCGCGACGTGCTCCCGGAGGCTGTGATGCGCCTGATCTTCTTCGGCTGGCTCGCGGGCTGCCACGTCGCGCCTGTCGACCGCTCCGAAGACCTCGACGACACGGACCTTGCGGGCGCTGATGGGCTCGCTTTCGCGGCCGTGGACAACGGCCTCAACCAGCTTGTGTTCGTCGACGAGATCCACGGGCTCACCTGGACCACGCCCCTTGGGCCTGGACCGCGTGATCTCCACCTCGTCGGGGATGCGCTCCTGGTCAGTGAGTCGTGGGGCTACCGACGCGTTGCGCTGGCCGATGGAGCGGTGCTCGAGGTGGTCGATGCGTTCGCGGGGGTGCAGTCGGCTGTGCCGTTGGAGGGTGGCGGCGTGCTGCTCGCGTCGCAGTCGGGACGGGATGTGGTGCTGTCCACCCTCGACGCCGCGGGCGCTGTGGTGCGTACGGTCACCGTGCCCGACCATCCCGAGCTTCGTCTCGTTCGCCCGCTGGCCGATGGTCACGTGCTGCTCACCACCGATCAGCCCGGCGATCGTGTCGTCGAGGTCGACGCGGACGGGGCCGAGGTGTGGGAGGCGGCGTTGCCTGGCAAGGGCTACGTCGCCGAGCGCGTGGGCAGCAGCACCTTTGCCACCACGGGCGGGGATGCGCGGTTGGTGCAGCTCAACGCCGATGCGGGCGTGGTGAAGTCCTGGGGGGGTGTGGCAGCTCACCCCGAGCTGGGCCTCGTCTGGGCCAGCGGGTTTCAGCGCCTCTCCGGCGACGCGGTGATGCTCACGAACTGGTTGGGCCACGGCGACTGGGGCACGGCGCCGCACCTGGTCGTGCTGAGCGCCGACGACGAGCTCGTGTGGTCCTGGGAGGATCACGAGGCGGCCAAGCAGGTGACCAACGCGCTGGTGGTCGCCGCCCAGGGACTGCCGACGCCCTGAAGCGCTCGCCGCGCGTCGTAGGGCCAGCGCGTGCGGCCGGGCCGTGTTCTAGGACGCCGATGTCCAAGAAGTCCAAGGGCCCACGCCGCCGCCCCCTCATCGTCTACAAGCACGGCCGTCATCGCTTCCAGCGGGGGATGGTCACCGCGAGCTTTCTGCAGCACGGCCTCTCGCTCGACGACGCCCAGAAGCTCTCGGGCATCGTGAAAGCCCGCGTCGAAGAAGAAGACGAGATCGACGTTGAAGAGCTGATGGCGATGATTCACGAGGTGCGCGTCGAGCACGGTGGCGGCATCGAGCTGCCCACCTCCAAGCGTGACCCGGGCGGCGTGCTGGTGAGTGGCCCGCTCGGCGTGTGGCCGTTCTCACGCGGGGTGCTGGTGCGCAGGCTGGCCACGGCCGGGCTCGAGATCGCTGCGGCCTTTGATGCCTCTGAGGCCATCGAGGTCTGGCTTCGTGGCATCGGCGACCGGGTGGTGGAGGAGGCGCGCATTGACGCCGAGGTGGCCCGTCGCCTGCGCGAGACCCACGGTGCCAGCTTCGCACGACGTTTCGAGCTGGTGGGGTGGATCCGCCGGTCCACGAAGCCCGTGATCGTGCTCATCGGTGGGGCCACCGGCACAGGCAAGTCCACGCTTGCCACTGAGATGGCGTCGCGCCTGGGCATCAGCTCGGTCACCGGCACCGACCTCATCCGCGAGACCATGCGCACCGTGCTCTCGGCTGAAGTGGTGCCGGGCCTGCACGACCACTCGTTTCGCGCGATGGGCGACCGCGGTCAGATCGTGAGCAACCCCCGTAAGCGGGTGCTCCTCGGCTTTCATGAGCAAGTGGCGCAGGTGGGCGTCGGCGTGCGGGCCGTGATCCGGCGGGCCCTGCGGGAGCGCACCCACCTGATCGTGGAGGGTACCCACCTGGTGCCGCCGTTCTCGGCGTACTTGCCTCCCGGTGCGGATGCCCACGTTGTTGGCTTTGTGCTGGCCGTTGGCGACGAAGAAGAGCACCGCGCGCGGTTCCCGCGACGGGCTGGCTTGCAGCAGGGCCGGCCCTCGGAGCCCTACCTGGAAGCCTTCCAGGCCGTGCGGTGGATCCACGACGAACTGGTGGCCCAGGCCGACGAGGCTGACGCCGCCGTGCTCACCAACGAGAGCCTGGAGAGCACGGTCACGAACGTCGCGAGCTTCTTGGCCGAGGCGTTGCCCGTGGATGGCGTGGTTCGCGGGCCCCACCAAGCGCGTGCACAAGGGGTGCCGGCGCCGACGTTGATGGTGATCCTCGACGGGCTGGGGGATGAGCCCAACCGGGCGCTGGGCGGAAAGACGCCGCTGGCGGCGGCCCGCACGCCCACGATGGGGATGCTCGCGGCCAGCGGCGCCCTGGGCCAGGTGCGCACGGGGCGCGACGGCAAGATCCCGGGCACCGATGATGGCCTTCTCGCCCTGCTCGCCGGAGGAGACGTGGCCCGCACGGGCGTGCGGCGCGGCCTGATGGAGGCGCTGGGTGCGGGCGTTCCATTGCCGCCCGAAGGCGTTGTGCTTCGAGGCAACCTCGCTACGGTGCAGACCGATGGGTCGCTGGTCGACCGCCGCGCGGGCCGAATCCGCGAAGGCGTGGCCGACCTGGTGGCCGAGCTGCGCGACGTGCATCTCACGGGGGGTGTGTGGGGAGATGTGTTCGCGGGCCACGAGCACCGCGTGGTGGTGGTGCTGCGTGGGTCCGGTCTCTCGGATCAGATCACCGACACCGATCCTGGAGGGGAGGCTGCCGTGCAGCGCATCCTCCCGTGTCGACCCCTCACGGCCCGCAGCGACGCCGACCGCACAGCGCTCGCGCTGAACGAGCTGCTCGCCATCGTGCAGGAGCGCTTGGAGGCCCATCCGCTGAACGCGGCGCGGCGCGCGAGCGGGAAGCTCCCGGCCACGTGTGTGATCACGCGGGGTGCCACGGACGTGGCCCGGCTGCCCACCCGCGAGAGTTCGGTCGGTCGCGCGGCCATGGTGTCGGGCTGCGGCACGGCGCTCGGTGTGGCCCGCCTGCTCGGGTTCACCCCGGCCACGGCCCCGTCGATGACGGGCAACCTCGACACCGACCTCGACGTGAAGTTCAGCACGGCCATGACGCTGCTCGCCGATCACGCGCTGGTGGTGGTGCACGTCAAGGGCACCGATGTGGCGGCGCACGACCGCATGCCGCTGGAGAAAGCCGACTTCATCGAGGACGTCGACGCTGCGCTGGGGCGCGCCCTGGAGGGCCATGTGGGGCTGCGGGTGGTGATCACGGCCGACCACGGCACGTCGTCGCGCACAGGCAACCATCTCGCGGATCCCGTGCCGCTTCTGGTGTCCACCTGGAGTGGTGAGGGCGAGGCCACCGCCTTTGACGAAGAGGCTGCTGCCAACGGGGTGCTCGGGCTGCTCACGCCGGGCGAGCTCGCGGAAGTGCTGCTGACGCCGAACGAGTCGCTAGGCCGCGCCGGTCAGCCGTAACGGCCCTCGATGTAGTCGGCGGTCTGCGTGTGCTGGGGCGAGACAAACATCTTCTCGGTGAGCGTGTGCTCAATCACCTTGCCGAGAAGCATGAAGATGCACTCGTCGGACGCACGCCGGGCCTGGGCCATGTTGTGCGTCACCAGCAGGATCGTGTAGGTGCCGCGCAGCGACCAGATCAGCTCTTCCACCGCGGCTGTGCCGTTGGGATCCAGGGCGGAGCAGGGCTCGTCCATCAACAGCACCGACGGCTTCACGGGGAGGAGACGTGCGATGCACAGCTTCTGCTGCTCTTCGAGCGAGAGGCTGCCGGCAGGGCGGTGAAGGTGGTCCTTCACCTGGTCCCACAGCGCCACCGTGGTGAGCGCGTCCTCCACCAGCGCGTCCTCCTGGCCGCGATCGAGCTTCGGCTCGTCGGCGTGATGAATGCGCCAGCCGAACAGCACATTGTCGCGGATCGAGAGGGGGAGCGGGTTGGGGCGCTGGAACACCATGCCCACAGCGCGGCGCAACTGCACCAGCTCCACCGACGGCGCGAGGATGTTCTGGCCCAGCACCTCGATGCTGCCCGAGGTGCGCACGTAGCCCAGCCGCTCAGTGATGCGGTTGATGCTGCGCAGCAGCGTGGACTTCCCACAGCCCGAGGGGCCGATCAAGCTGGTGACGATGCCGTGCTTCACGTCGAGATCGACATGGTGGACGGCCTGGAAGTCGCCATACCAGAGGTTGAAGTCGCGGACTTGGATCGCGATCGATGGCTCAGCCAAAGCGACCCTCCACGTAGTCGCGCGTGCGCGGATCGCGGTGCTCAGCGGTGAAGAAGTGCTCGGTGGGAGCCACCTCCACGCACTCGCCCTGCAAGAAGAAGGCCGTGCGGTCGGCCAGACGACGGGCCTGCTGCACGAGGTTGGTGACCAGCACGATCGTCATCTCGCGCTTGAGCTCCTTGAGCACCTCCTCGATGCGCATCGTGGTGACCGGATCCACGGCGATCGAGAACTCGTCGAGAAGCAGCACGTCGGGGCGCTGCGAGAGCGCGCGCGCGATCGTGAGGCGCTGCTGTTGACCGCCCGAGAGCAGGCTTCCCAGCGCGTGCAGGCGGTCTTTGACCTCATCCCACAGCGCGGCGCGGCGAAGGCAGCGCTCCACCACCTCATCCAGCTCGCTGGGGTGGCGCATGCCGGCGAGGCGGGGCGCGAGCGCCACGTTGTCGTAGACCGAGAGCGGCAGCCCCACCGGGAGCGGGAACACCACGCCAATGCGTCGCCTTAGGGCGTACAGGTTGCGCCACGCGCGCACATCGCGGCCGTTGAACAGCACCTCGCCCGAGAAGCTCATCGTGGGCTGGAACACGTCCATGCGGTTGAGCACGCGCAGGAACGAGGTCTTGCCGCTGTTGGCAGGGCCGATGATGCCGAAGATCTCATGCTCGCGAACCTCCAGGTTCACGCTCCGCAGCACGGCCCTGTCGCCGTACCGAACCGTGAGGTCCCGGATCGAGAGCTTGGGGATGGGCGCTGCGCTCACCACTTCTTCCGCCCTCGGAGCCAGCTGCGCAGCGCGATGGAGGCTGCGTTCATCGTGAGCACGATCGCGATGAGCACGAGCGCTACGCCGTACGGGAGCTGCTCGGGCACGTCGGGCACTTGGGTGGACACCACGAACAGGTGCAGCGACATCGCCATCGTCTGGTCGAACACGCCTTGGGGCAAGAACGGCAAGAAGAACGCGGCACCGGTGAACATGATCGGCGCGGTCTCGCCCGCCGTGCGGGAGACCTCCAAGATCACGCCGGTGAGGATGCCGGTGATGGCGTTGGGCAGCACCACGGTGCGGATGGTCTGCCAGCGGGTGGCCCCCATGTTCCAGCACGCCTCGCGGAACGCCATGGGCACGGCCTGCAGCGACTCCCGTGTGGCCACGATCACCACGGGCAGCGCCATCACGGCGAGCGTGCAGCTCGCCGCCAGGATCGACGTGCCAAACTGAAAGAACATCACGAACGCGCCCACGCCGAACAGCGCGTGCACGATCGAGGGCACACCCGCGAGGTTGATGATCGCGAGGTTGATCGTGCGCGTGAGCAGGTTGTCGGGCGCGTACTCCGACAGGTAGATCGCCGCAGCGATGCCGAACGGCAGGGACACGGCCAGCGCCACAAGCACCAAGGCCACCGTGCCGACCAGGGCGGGGAAGATGCCGCCTTGCGTCATGCCGTGGGTGGGATCGGTGGTGAGGAAGGCCCACGTGATCACCGGTGCGCCGTGGTACACCAGCACGCTCAGGATGGCGATCACCGGCACCACCAACGTGAGGGTCATGCCCATCAGCGCCCAGCGCACAAGGCGCTCGTTGCGCTCGTTGAGGTGGTTGAGCGGGGTGGCTTCAAACATCGATCAGCCCTTTCCCACGCCGCGCACGATGAAGTCCGCGGTGAGGTTGATCACGAAGGTGATGGCGAAGAGCAGGATGCCGATGGTGAACAGCACCTGGTAGTGCGGAGACCCCACAGCCGTCTCTCCGAGCTCAGCCGCGATGGTGGCGGTGAGCGCGCGCACCGAGTCGAACGGACTGGTGGGCAGGTTGATCGAGTGGCCCGACGCCATCAGCACGGCCATCGTCTCGCCAAAGCCGCGCCCGATGCCCAGCAGCACCGCGGCCATCAGGCCCTTGCGGGCGGCGGGGAGCACCACCCGCCAGGTGACCTGCCACCGCGTCGCCCCCAGCGCCTCGCCGGCCTCCCGGTAGTGATCGGGCACCGCCTTGAGCGCGTCTTCTGCGATGGTGGTCATGATCGGGGCGGCCATCAGGCCCAAGATGATGCCGGCGTTGAGCACGCCAAGGCCGATCGGCACGTTGAACAGGTCGATGATCAGCGGGTTCATCACTGACAGCGCGATGAAGCCCCACACCACCGAAGGGATGGCGGCGAGCAGCTCCACCAGCACCTTGAGCACCTCGCGGGTGCGGCCTGTGGCGAACTCCGCGATGTAGATGGCAGCGCCGAGCGAGAACGGCACGGCCACCAGCATCGCGAGGCCCGTGACGCTCGCCGTGCCCACCATCAGCGCCAAGATGCCGTACGTGGGATTGCCCGACGTGGGACGCCAGGCCGGAGACGTGAAGAACTCCACGGGGTCGAGGTCGCCGAGCATGAAGCCCAGCCCCTCCTTGCCGACGAACACGAAGATGCCGATGATCAGCACGATCGCCGTGACGCCGCCGAGGAACACGGCGACCTCGACCGCCTTATCGATCCACCACGTGGCATCGCGGCGGTCTGCATCGCGGGCCGATGAGGTTGGCAGGTCAGTCTGCATGCTCACCGCGGATCAGCTCCATCAGGCTTCGGATGCGCACGCCCAGATCCCGCACGAGGGCGGCGTAGTGCTCGGGCGGAGCGCCCGGGGGCGGGGGGGCCATGCGCCAGCGAAGCAGGGCGGTCTCGAACGGGACGCGCGGCACCGGCGCGGTCTCGTCGCCTTCGAGCTGCACGATCACGTGCACGTCCGCGGGGGACTGCCGGAACTCGCCGAGCTTCGTGGGCACGTGCTCACTCGTGTCGACACCGAGCTGAGCAGCCAGGGCGGCGAGCTCGGCGGACGCCGTAGGCGCCGGATCCCATCCGGCTGAGAAGAAGGTGCCGGAGTTGGGGAAGCCCTTCGTGGCCAGAGCCACCGCCAACGGCCCCAGCACATCGTTGTGCGCGTCGATGAACGCGACCCTGTAGATCTTCGGGGGCTTGGTGCGCCCCGTGACCACGAACTCGGCCTCTTCGCACACGTTCTTCGCCTGATCGCTCACGCGCTCCAGGCGCGAGGCGATGCTCAGGATCGAGAACGCGTCGTGCATCGAGAGGTCGCCGGGATCGCCCAGCACCGCGTCGAAGAAGCGGCCCAGGCGCTCGTCCACCCGCTTGGCGATCGGCTTGGTGGCCACAGCGAGATCGAGGTCCTCTTCCACGAACGCGCGCGCCGCCTGCTCGAGCATCAGGCAGGCATCGAGCGTGATCGACACCAGATCAGCGAGGCGCGCCGGCGGCACCCGCGCCTCCATGCGCACCCCCACCCGCGCGATGCCGACGGCGTAGTCGCCCATTCGCTCCAGCGCGATGGCGAGCCGGAGCACCGAGGAGACGAACCGGAGGTGATGAGCGGCGGGCAGGTGCCGGGCGATGAATGCGTGGCACAGCGCGTCGATCGCGCGAACCTCCCTGTTGATCGGCAGGTCCTGCAGGATGGCCAGGTACATCCGCTCGGCGTCGCGTGTGGCGATGGCGTGCATCGCGCCATCCACCGCCACGCGGACCTGGTCCGCGACGTTCGCAACCCTGCGCGTAATCTCGGCAAGGTCGTTTTGAAGCCGTTCTTCGTAGTGCGACACCCGGCGCCTCC
>CAYNFK010000147.1:0-9152 GCA_964396405.1 uncultured Enterobacteriaceae bacterium | reverse complement strand
CTTCTTCAACCCCTCTCGTCAGATCACGCAGCGGCTATCCGAACACCGATGGGCACCTCGGCGAGCAGGTCGGTGTCGACCGTGTCGTCGGCGGGTCCGTGGCCCGGTCCGTGGGTGCTGCAGGCTGTGATCACGAGGCCGAAGGCCGAACCGAGACCAAGCCGCAATGCACACCTCATGGGCGCCCCAATGGGCGCACCCCTATCATGCCCTAAGTCGGAGCCGGAATCCGGTCGACCCCAAGATAAGGCCGCAGCGCAGGCGGCACGTAGACGCCACCATCGGGCTCCACGTGGTTCTCGAGCAGCGCCACGAGCGTGCGACCCAACGGAAGGCCTGAGCCGTTGAGCGTGTGAGCGAGCGCCGGCTTCTGCTTCTTCCCGTCCACGTCGGCCGGGCGGTAGCGCAGCTCCATGCGCCGGGCCTGGAAGTCGTGGAAGTTCGAGCAGGAGGAGATCTCCCTGTAGGTGCCTTGGCTGGGCAGCCACGCCTCCAGGTCGTAGCAGCGGGCCGCACCGAACCCGATGTCCCCTGCGCAGAGCAGCACCCGCCGGTACGGGATCTCCAGACGCTCCAGCGCGATCTCCGCGTGACGCACGAGCTGCTCGTGGGCCTCGGCGCTGTCTTCGGGACGCACGGTCCACACGAGCTCCACCTTGTGGAACTGGTGCACGCGAATGAGACCGCGCACATCCCGACCGGCGCTGCCGGCCTCGGAGCGGAAGCAGGGCGTGAAGCACACGTACTTTTTGGGCAGCTCGGATCCCTCGAGGATCTCATCGCGGTGCAGGTTGGTGACCGGCACCTCGGCGGTGGGGATCAGGTAGGCCTCTTCGCCGTTGACCTTGCCTTCGATCTTGAACATGTCGGCCCCGAACTTCGGGAGCTGACCGGTGCCCTCCATCATGCGGGCGTGCACCATGTAGGGCACGGCCACCTCGGCGTAGCCGTGTTCGGTGCCGTGCAGATCGAGGAAGAAGTTCATCAGCGCGCGCTCGATGCGTGCGCCCCAGCCGTGCAGCACCGCGAACCGCGTGCCGGCCAGCTTGGCCCCGCGCTCGAGGTCGACGATGCCCAAGCGCTCGCCGATCTCCACGTGGCTGTCGCCCGCCATGAGCTTGGGCGTGCCCCAGGTCTTCATCACGGGGTTGTCGTCGGCGGAGTGACCGTCAGGCACGTCATCGGCGAGCAGGTTGGGGATCGAGAGCGCTGCGGAGCGCAGCTCGGTCTCGATGGCGGCGATCTCGGCCGCGAGCCGCTCCAGCACGGCGTTGTTCTCGGCCACGGCCACCTTCTGGGCCTCGGCCTCTTCGCGCTTCCCTTGCTTCATCAGCGCGCCGATCGCGCTGGACAGCTCGTTGCGCAGGGCGCGCCGGTTGTTGTCGTCCGTGACCTTCGCTGAGCGCTCCGAAGCGAGCGCCACGATGCGGTCGACGTGCGCGAGCGTGGCCTCATCGGCATGACGGCGGCGCAGCGTCGCGCGCACGCGCTCAGGATCGGCGACCACCAGCTTCGGATCGAGCATCAGAGACTCCCCGGGGGCCGCTGGGTAGCCGCCCCGGGGCCGGAGTTCAACGGGCCGGACGCACGCGGCGACGCAGCACCACCAGCGCGCCGAGGAACAGGCCCGCGGCCGAGCCCGGCAGCGCGGACGACTGGCAGCCGCACGTAGACTTCTTCGAGCCTCCGACGTCGTCGCTCAGGCCGGGTCCGTAGATGTCGGACAGCGCCTCGATCATCGCGGTGCGGTCGATGATCAGGGCGGGCTCACGATCGGAGAAGGTGCGCTCCACGCGCAGCGCCGCGAAGGGCAGCGCCGAGTTGAGCCACGCGAACGTGGCCCGTCCGCCGCCGAGCACACCGTCGGTGTCGCCCACAGGCACCCGCAGGCCGTCGATCTCCAGCCAACCTACCCCATCCCCGGTCTCGCAGGTCTGGGTGATCGTGGCCGAGCGCAAGCTGGGCACCTCGGGCATGTCGGGATTGAGCACGAACAGCGGATCTTGGGTCATCTCGTCGGGGGACATCGACGACGACAGCCGCGTGAGCGTGGGCAGGCGGCGGAACAGCGCGTCCGCATGGCGACGAGGCTCTACGAAGGTGGCGACCAGCTCGTCCACGGCGGCCGACGGATCAAACAACGGCTCCACGTCGGTGTCGGTGTCCGCGTCGGTGTCCGTGTCGGTGTCGGTGTCGGTGTCGGTGCCCGTGTCCAACCACGGCCCGCCCGAGTCGGCCGTGATCGGGCCCGTGTCGTCGGGCTGCAGCACCCATCCCGACACATCGCCCACGTAGCGCTCCAGCAGGGGCACGAGACGATCGTCGTACAAGGACTGCCGACGGAACACCGCGCGGAGGAAGTCGGGCTTGGTGGTGGTGGCACGCAGCTCCGCTTCGTTGAACCACGTCGGCTGAAAGAGCCGACCCCACGTGGCGTCCGATCCGCCCGCGTAGTCGGTGGCGAAGGCCTGCCCGCCGGCCTCATCGGCCGCCTCACCCACCAGCGCCTGGTAGTTGCTCCCGCCGTTCCACCAGTCGATGCGGAACGGGTTCGGCGTGACGTGCAGGTAGTTCTCCGGCACCGCGCGCCCGTTGCCGAGCACATGGATGATCAGGCCCATGTCGGGCACGGCGGCCACCTGGGTGAGCGTGATCGGCACCACGGCGCGTGTGCCCGCATACGTCAGCGCGATCGGGGCCAGCTCGCCCACATCACGATCCTTCTGGAGCCGGAGCGCCACGAACCAGGACCCCTCGGCCACATAGGGTGCCAGGGCCGCGCCGACGTTGTCGGGCACGTAGTAGTCGCGGCTGCGGAGCCACTCCAGCAGCAGTTCCTGGCTGTCGGCGCGCAGCACTGCCGTCTGGTAGGGGCCCACAGCGGCCTCACTGAGCACGTCCACGCCGCCGCCTCCGCCGCCACCTGGGAAGCCTCCGCCGCTTTCTGCGACGGCCGTGTCCTCGGCGACCGCGTCCGACTCGGCCACCTCGCACGGGTCGCGGTTGAGCTGAAAGCGCGGCCCGTACAGCGTGTCGAGCAGCGGGAACATCGCCTCGGTCGACAGGAGCACCGTGGGCGGCTCCGGCATCGGCACGATCCACGCGAACGTGTCGGCCGGGCCTTCGTAGGCCACCTGCACGTGCACCTCCACCTTGCCGGCGTCTTCATCGAGGGCGAACACGATGCGCTCGCCGGTCTGCTCCACCGGGAGCGTGGGGCTCGCACAGAACAAGCCCCCGCAGGCTAGCGCCGACGAGGGTCCCACCAAGCCCAGCACCAGCAGACCCCACCGAAGCATCGCACCCTCCCCAGAGGGCGCCAAGCTACACGATCACCGCACGGGCCGCGCCCCGAATCCCTTCCACCGTACGATCCACCGCCGCGAGGTCGGGCAGCGCCCCCGTCCACCGTGCTTCCACAGCCTGCGCGAGGGCCTGAGCGAGCGTGCGCTCGAGCCCGCTGCGCACGGCTTCCAGGGGAGGAACGGGGTCGAGGTGGTCGGCCAGACGGGTCATCACGTCGGCATCGAACCCGCACGGACGGATGCGCGCGAAGCCACCCAGATCGTTGTGCACGTTGAGCGCGAGGCCATGCCAGCTCACCCACTGCCGGATCGCGATGCCGATGGAGGCCACCTTCTGCCCACCCACCCACACGCCCGTGTTCCGTTCGTCGCGCTCCCCCACCACCCCGTGCTCCGCGAGCAGCACGATGAGGGCGTCTTCCATGGCGCGCAGGTGGGCGTGCACATCCCGACGCTCCCCGTCCAGCGCCACGATCGGGTACGCCACGAGCTGCCCTGGACCATGCCAGGTGGCGAAGCCCCCCCGTTCGATCTTCACCACCGGCACGCCCCCGGCGTTCACCACGGCGTCGTCGGCCGGGCGCCTGCCGAGCGTGATCGTCTCGGCGTGCTCCAGCAGCAGCACAAGGTCGGGCACGAGGCCCGCGCGACGATCGTCGACCAGCCGCTCCTGCAGCGCGTGCGCCGCATCGTAGGGCGTGAGCCCGGTGAGCACGACGCTCAGCACCGCGCCGCCTCACCGATGGCTGCCGCCACAGCGTCCATCGACGCCGTGCCGTCCACGCGCACCACGTTCCATCCGCGCGCCACGAGGCGGTCCATCACCACGTCGTAGCGCTCAGCGACCTGCTCTAACCACGCGCGCTCTTCGAACAGCTCCCGGGCCGCCCCGCGTGCAGCCACCCGCTCCAGCGCCACCTCCACCGGCACGTGCACGAACACCAGCACATCGGGGGCCGGGAAGCTCGCGTTGAGCGCCTCCACCTCCTCCAGCGGTCGTTGCAGCGACTGATACGCCAGCGAAGACGGCAGGTAGCGGTCCGACACCACCCAGCTCCCCGCCGCCAGCGCGGGCTGGATGCGACGCACCTGGTGGTCGGCCCGATCGGCCGCAAACAGCCACGGCAGCGTGTTCGGGTGGGGCGCGCCCTCCTCCTTGCGGAGCACCCGGCGGATCTGCACGCCGATGGGCAGGTCGGTAGGCTCGTTCGTGGCCAGCACCGACTCCCCGGCGGCTCGCAGGCGTGCGACGAGGCGCTGCGTCTGCGTGGTGGTGCCCGCGCCGTCGATGCCTTCGATCACCACGAAGCGTCCCACCCGTGCCTCCCAGACCGCCCCGATTATGGTGGCGGCGTGGAGGACACCATGCGTCCGCTTGCCCTCGCGCTGCTGTTCGGCGGCTGCACCTGTGCCGCCGACGTCGTGCCCGAGGTCCCGGAGGACGCCAAGCGGAAGTCGCGCAGCCAGGGCGACCCGCTCACCGACCCCGAGAGCTCGGTGAGCGTGGACCCGCCCGCCGGCGAGATCGCCCGCATCGCGCCCACCCCGCGCTCCGAAGGGAAGCCGGCCGCGCCCGTGAAGGCCCCCACCACGCCGCCGAACGTGGTGGTGGTCATCGGCTGCACCGTCCGTAAGGACCAGATGTCGGTCTACGGGGCGCCCGAGAACACCACCCCCTTCCTCTCGGCGATGGCGGCCCAGGGCACCGTGTTCGACGACCTCATCGCCGCCGCCCCCTGGACGCGTGCCGCCTCCACCGCGCTGCTCACCGGCCGCCACGCGCTGTCGATCGGCATGGTCGAGCCCGGCCAGGGACGCGACGACAGCAAGCTGCCCGACGACGTCACCACCCTCGCCGAGCGCTTCCGCGACCTGGGCTACGCCACGATCGGGGGCACCGCGAACCCCAACCTCTCGGCCACCTTCGGGTTCGACCAGGGCTTCGAAGCCTACCAGCTCGGCCTCGACGACTCCTGGCGCGGGAAGCTGCGCGGCAAGCGCCTCGCCGAAGCCTCCATCGCGGCGGTCCACGCACTGCGCGCGGGAGGGGATGCCCGCCCGATCTACCTGCGCCTGATGATGCTCGATGCCCACGAGCCCCGCTCGGCCAGCGGTGACGCCCTGGTTCCTTACGCTCAGGAAGGTGTGCCCGCGCGTGTCGCTCGCTACCGCGTCCACCTGCGCGAGCTCGACGACGCCCTCGCCACCTTGGATGCCGGCCTGGCGGCGGAAGGTCTCACGCCCGAGAACACCGTGTTCCTGTTCGTGGCCGACCATGGCGAGGGCATGAACTACCCGAGCCACCACGGCTTCGGTCACGGCCAGTACTTCGGGTCCAGCTCGGTCCACGTGCCGTGGATCCTGCGCGGTCCCGGCGTAGCGGTGGGTCACCGCGTGCTGGGCCCCGCCAGCCAGGTCGACGTGATGCCCACGCTGCTGGGCGTGGTGGGCCAGCCGGTCAACGACCCCGCGCTGGAGGGTCAGGACTGGAGCGCGCTCGTGCGCGGCGACGGCAGCGGCATCCCCCGGCCCTACGTGATCTCCGACACCTGGTTCGGCGGCTCCTCGCGCGCCGCGATCTTCACCGCCGACCGCCAGTGCCAGGCCGACTTCGGCAGCGTGGAGCGTCAGCAGAAGAAGGGCAAGTTCGTGCCCGGCTGCTACGACCGCATCGAAGACCCGCTGTTCACCCGCCCGCTTGCCGAAGAAGCCGACCTGATGGCCATCCTCACCACCTGGCGCACCGCCGGCACCACCGCGCTGGCCACGCGTCCCAAAGCACGGGCGACCGTCGACGCGGGCTTGGCCAAGGAGCTGGAGGCCCTCGGCTACGTCGACCGCAAAGGCCCGGGATCCAAGTGAGGCCGCTGCTGCTTGGTGCGCTGGTCGCGTGTGCCCCGGCCCCCTCCGCCCCCGTCGCGGCCGTGCCATCGGCGGTGACCGGCACCACCACCGTGCTCCTCGTGGTGAGCGGCCTGGCCGCCGCCGACATCGCCCCGTGCGGCGGCCCCACGCCGATGCCCCAGCTCGCCGCCCTGGCCCAAGCGCCCGGTGCGCGCTTCAGCTGCCAGGCCGTGTCGGCCTCGCCGCGCTCGCTGGTGGCGCTCAAGTCGGTGCTCGACGGACGCGCCCCGCTGCAGCCCGATGCAGGCACACGACGTCGCCCGCTGGCCCGCGAAGCCGCCGCGAGCGGCCTGCGCACGGTGTTCGTGTCGGCCGACCCGCGCACGCTGCCGTTCGCGCGGGAGTTCCAGCTCACCGAGACCAGCCGCGATCCCCAGGCCCTGCGCGGCGGGGGCCTTGCCGAAGCCCTTGGGCCGCTGCTCCTCCAGGTGGAGCCCGACCGCGATCTGCTCGTGGTGGCCGTGATCAGCGACGCCACGGCACCCTTCCCGCCAGTGGTCGCGCGCCCCGGCGTGCCCGCCCAGGACTGGCTGCACCTCCACACCCCGGATGGCGAGCCCACGCCCCTCGTGGCGCGCTGGCGAAACGGCACCCTGGCGATCGACGAAGAAGATCGGCACGTGCGACGCCTCGCCACCGGCGTGCAGGCCGGGCGTGCCGCCGCCGACGATCATGTCGCGGCCGTGCTCAGCGCGGTGGAGGCGGCGCGGGGCCCGGTGGCGCGGCTGGTGCTCACCTCGGATGCGGCGTTCGGTGCCACGCACAAGGACGCGCTGGGGGATCAGGAGCTGCCGCTCGACACCGCCGTGCGCGTGCCGTTCCTGGTGCGTGGTGGCCTCGTGCCGCCGGAGCAGCCGTTTCCGAACACGCTGGCGTGGGAGGCGGCGCTGGGTCTCGGGGTTCCCAGCCCGTTGCCGCCAGCCGTCTCCGGCGTGCGTGGCACCACCGAGGGCACGGGCGCCGTGGACCTCTGGCTGGCCGACGGCTCGAAGGCCGCGTGGCGCGACGGTGCGGTCGGGCGGGTGCTGCCCGATGCCGACCCGCTGGAGCAGGCGCTCGGTCCGCTCGAGGAGGCCGATGCCGCCAGGCTCCGCGTGGTCCTCGCCGCCCTGCGCACCCCGGCGGAGACGCCATGAGCGGGCTCCTGGCCATGCTCGCCGTCATCGCGTGCGGAGGTCCATCGCCGGCCCCGGTCGACGAGCGCGTCGCCCCGCCTGTGGCCCCGCTGCTCACCCCGCTCTCCGCCGCCGACGACGAAGCCGCCGGCCCTATCGAGACCGGCTCGGACCCGTACTCCGGCGCCCGTTCCACCGACGTCGACGGCCCCGCGCTCGTGCTGCTGGTGGTGCTCGACACCGTGCGCGCCGACCACACCAGCCTGTGCGGCTACGATCGCCCCACCACGCCGTGGCTGGCGGGCCTGCTGCGGAAGAACAAGAGCGTAGCGGCGTCGTGCACCACGTATGCGCCGGGTGTGTGGACCACCCCGAGCCACGTGTCGTTCTTCTCGGGCCTGCCGGTGCCCGAGCATGGCGTGGACGCCGCGGGCCTGAGCGTGCCGGCCCACCTTCCGTTGCTCGCGGAGCGCATGGCCGCCCGCGGCTACCAGACCCTGGCGATCTCGGCGAACCCGACGCTGCGCACGAGCGAAGGCCTGCTGCGCGGCTTCGACCGGTGGGTGGTGGCACGCAACCTCACGGCCCTGCGCGGGGATGCCTTGGTGGAGATCGTGCAGGCCGAGCTCGCGCAGCTCGACCCCGACCGCCCCGTGTTCTTGTTCGTGAACAACATCGACGCCCACGACCCCTGGCCCGCCGTGCCCGACGGCCTGCCGTGGGTGCCGGCGCAGCGGAGTCTGGGCTTCGACGTGCACGCCGGCGAGCAAGACGGGCCGTACCACCGCTTCGTGCGCTCCGAGCTGGCGCCCGAGGAAGCCGCCACCTTTGCCGCACGCGTCCAAGACGTCTACGACCACGGCGTCCACATCGCCGACCGAACCGCCAACCGCATCGTCGGCACCTTGCAGAGCGAGGGTTGGACGGACGGCGGCTGGCGCATGGTGCTCACCTCCGACCACGGTGAGTTCCTGGGCGAGCACTCGCTGCTGCGCCACGGCTGCTACCCCTGGGATCCCGTCGCCCGCGTGCCGCTCGTGGTGGTCGACACCACCCAGGCCCCGCCCGACTTGAGCGGCCCCATCTCGGGCCTGCAGGTGCACAGCCTCGTGCAGACGGGCCAGCTCCTGCCCAACCTCGATGCGGCCTCGTTCTCCCGCCGTCGGCTCGTCGACCCGAAGATGGGGGCCGACACCGTGGCCCTCTGGCCCGGCGGGACCGACAAGCTCCTGTGGTTTGAGGGCCAGTGGCTCCACTACGACCTTGGAGCCGACCCCGGCGAGATGGGCCGCGAGCCGCTCGGCGAGCACCCCGCAAGGAGCCGGCTGGAGCGGTGGGTGGCGGCCCAGCAGGCGCACTTGGCGGAGCGGGCGGAGGTGGATGCGGGGCAGGTGGAGGCGCTGCGGAGGTTGGGGTACGTCGAATAGGACGGGAGCCGGCGGACGTTGGTGCCGGGCAAGGTCTCACGCAAAGACGCCAAGACGCAAAGGGATTGGGGACCACCTGATCGTCGGCGCAGCGCTTTGCGGCTTTGCGGCTTTGCGTGATCCTCTTCGCGGTCCCGGTCTGACGTGCGGACCTGCCTCCCAGTCGGACCGGTCGTGGTCAGATCAGGGCGAACAGTGGTCAGATCAGGGCGAACGGTGGTCAGATCAGGGCGAACGGTGGTCAGAACAGGGCGAACGGTGGTCAGATCAGGGCGAACAGTGGTCAGATCGGGGCGAACAGTGGTCAGATCAGGGCGAACAGCGGTCAGATCGGGGCGAACAGGCAGGAGTGTCTCGTTTCCTGTGTAAACCCCCGTCCCTACGGCTCCTCGGTGTTGTGG
>CAYNFK010000146.1:0-9267 GCA_964396405.1 uncultured Enterobacteriaceae bacterium | reverse complement strand
GCGGAGGAGGCGTTGGTGCAGGGGTTGTGGAAGGCGGCGGGGGGGTAGGGGTCTGGGAGAGGGGAAGCGGCGATGGCCACTTCTGCCTGCTGGCATCTGCAAAACAGAAAATAGTTGAAGATTTATATGGCGCATGTTGGGGGGGGGGGGGGTACCGTTCAAGAAGACGGGCACGTGGGGTGCCTGAAGGGGGTCTTCCCATGGGATGTTCAGTGAAGCCACGTCTCTACGTGGCAACGGTGGTCACCAACGCCGACTACGATGGTGCAACGTCGCCCGACTCCGATGTCGGGCTTTTCAACCCTGTCTCCGACGTGCTGGCCACGCAGAACTTCTCTGCCGCGCGGCTCACGGTGGAGTTGCTTTCCCGGTCGTCCACCGACATTCAGCTCGCCGCGGGCGTGCGCCAGTCGAACAACGGTCGTGACTGGATCGAGTATGGCAATCTGGTGAACTTCGGCGTGTCCAACTGGACTACGGTCGATGACTGGGCCGCAGGCTGGCTCTACGTGCCCTACCTGAACATCGGCGAGGTGGCCCGCTACTACCAGTTCGGGCTCTACGCGCGCCTGGCCAGCGAGCCCACCCCGCCCACCACGCGGCAGACGGCCTCCGTGCGCTTCCAGTTGAACTTCAAGAACAGTCCCATGGACATCATATAAGGGGGGTTGAGATGCGATTCGTAGCACTTCGGAGCGCGGGCGCTCCTAGCAACAGTGGTAGCGAGAAGATCGAGCTGGGCGATGCGCTGTTCTACCCGGCCACGCCGGTGTACCCGACGGCTGGCGTGAAGCGGGTACGGTTCACGGGCTGGCTTGATGGAGACGACATCCAAGGGTGGTTTGCCATCCAGTACTCGAACGATGGGATTCGTTGGTCAACGTTTCCCATTGGCGTGGCGTCCGTGAGCGATGGCATGAGCGGCTACACCCACACGAAGTACCAGGATGGAGTCTGGCAGCCGTTGGATTGGATCACGCGCGACGATGAGGACGAGGATCGCGAACCGGAGACCGACCGCACGATCACCACGGAGTGGTACGCGTGCCCTGGTGACTTTCAGAGTGTGGGACAAGCGCCGAACTCCGGCACGCCTACGCCGCTCACGGCGGAGCGACTCTTCTGCCGGTTCGGGTGGGTGGTGCTGAATGCCTCCCAAGACACGGCGGTCACGCCCCCGCGCGGTGGACAGGGCGCGATCAGCGTGGAAGTGGAGCCGCTCGACGCCGGAACGGCGGTAGGCGGTCCGGTGTTGTGCACGAGTGGCGGGGGCAACGGCAGCGTGGCCACGTCGGTGTTCACGGCGATCACTGAGGCGGTCGCCACCGCCCGGTTCACCAAGGTCCGGATGACTCTGGAGGTCGACGCCTGCAACGATGTAGAGGTAGGCATTGGCTACCAGAAGTCGGACGACGGTGTCACCTGGGAGGCACCGGTCTCGCCCATCACGGGAACGCCCGTCCTCGATGAGGATGGGATCGAGTTCCCTGAGGACTGGAAGGGCCTCTCGGTGATCAACGCCCGCTTCATTCGGTTCGGCGCGTGGGTGAAGAACGACTCGGCCTCGGATACCGAGGTGCGGGGGGCGGTGGTGACGGTGCGGATCGACTGGCGGGAGTCGTGAAGTCTGGGCTCGACAGCGGCGATTCGCCCTGGCCGGCATCGAAGCTCTGGGCTGGCAGTCGAGAGATGGAATCCTCAGAGGATTCCATCGGTCACGCGTATTCCGGCACACATCTTCTTGGAGCATTGCCGTCGTGGCGGGGCGTACACGCGAGCAGTAGCGTAGGTCTGGGGCAAACGGTTACCCCAGACGACCTTCCAGACGGCCCGGAGAACGAAAACCCTGAACCTCGATATCTTTCGCGCGCGTGGTGCGAGAAATATCCGAATCATCCCGATGCGGTATTTTGCCTCCCCAATGACGACATTGACATAGGAGACGGCGGTCCAGAGCCTCGCCCTGACGATCCTCCTAAAGGTCCGACCCCTGAAAAAGAGCTGCCTCCTAAGAAACCGAAACCTCCAGTCACAGATCCACCGATTGTCGATACGCCGCGCCCAGACGGGCCCGTGGGGAGGCCCACGGGTCCGCAGCGTCCGTCGGACGATGTGCCGGGACCGCCTTCGGATGGTCCGGTTGGGAGTCCCCCCTCGGGTGGCGGGGGTACCGTAAGCTGCGGCACGAGGGAACTCACCGTTTGGTTGGATGAGGGTGTTGTCCCGCCGCCGCGCAGAGAGGGTCCGCAGCGTCATCATCCATCCATCTTCTTCCCCGACAAGATGGTCGCAGATGACGAGGACGTGTTGAGGCAATGGGCGTTGAACATTGTTCGGCCATTTATCAATGCTGACTGTCTGAATGCAACAGATCTTGAATTTGAACCACTTTCGAAGCCAAAGCCCGGCCTCTGCGAGTATGTTTTCGTTCCAGGCATTGGGTGTACGATATACGGCTTGAGGGTCACCTATGTTTGCTGCGAGTAGATGGCGCTTCGTGGGGTGCGGTAACTCCCAAATGCGGGACTTGATGGGTTGGTCTATTCGCAGTCGACGCAAATTGTGGCAAACCTCAATTGAGGTTTCGTTGGTGTGGTTGTGCTGGACACCCCTCCCTGCGCGAGCCGAGGTCCGGCGAGTTTCTGTGAGTCTCCAGGTGGACCCCGTGAGGGTGAGCTACGGCGTGCCCGCTCAGGAGGCGGGCCTGGGAGGGATCCGTGCCGTAGACTGGACGGCGGTGGGGGCTGTGCGCTTCCTGCGATCGAAGTTGCGAGGCGAGCTCCGAGACGCTCCCACGGCCCCCGATATCATGGACGCAGCGGCGGTCTGCCCATGCTCCGGCACGGTCGCGTGTGTGTGGAATGCTGAGGAAGAGGCGCTCATCTTCTACACAAGGCCGTTCTACCCCTTTCGCATCGGCCAAGCAGACTTGGCAACCCATCCCGATGGGCGGATGAGCTGGGACATGCAGAGTAGGCCCCAGATGCCTGCGGTGGAGGCCATTGCGGCGGACCCCGGGGGTCTGTTGCCGCAGGGTTCTTGTCGCTTCCAAGATATCGTGTTCGACGTGGTGGTGGGTCATGGGGAAACCGTCAACGCGGCGCTGCCTCGGCGGTGGGCGGTTCATGGACCCTTGCGCTCCGCACTGCTGCCTGTGCCCAGCGGGGGGGACTACGTTCACCTGCTCTCGCCTACGCTCGACCTTCACGACAACCCCGCGGATGTGAGGTGCGACCCGGCCCTTGAGTCTTTGGAGCATGTCTGTGCACCCCACGTCACTTGCACCCTGCCTCGCAATTCGCTCGGATCTCGACCCGAGGCTTGGGTCGAGATCTCGGGCTGGCCGGTGGATCGCGGATTCAGGGCGTGCGGATGTGTGCCCTGTGCCCGTGAGGTCGGGAGGCCCACGCGGTGGCGCGACGACCCTCCGGCTGGCGTGCGGTTGACGGTGGCTCCATACGTTTCGCCCCATCCGATGGTGGCACCGGCCAAGCACCTGGGGGCCTACCCCGCGATGGACGAGCGCGCTCTCATCAGCCATGGCCTCATTCCCATGCAGTGGTTGGGCCAGTGGCGCATGCTGAACCGCCCGGAGTCCAGGGTCGAGTCGCAGACAGCGCCGTAGCTGTGCGGGGGAGTCGCCCTCGCGGAACCGGGATCTCCGCCTCCCTACCTCCCCCCAAACCCCAGGTGCCGCCCCCGCGTGGGCAGCGCGCTCGCGCCCATGAGGTCGGCATCCACGGCCCGCGCCGTCTCGCGGCCATCTGAGATGGCCCACACGATCAGGCTGGCGCCGCGCTGGGCGTCGCCCGCGGCGTAGACGCCCGGGACGTTGGTGCGGAAGCCCGTGGTGGCCACGTTGCCGCGGCGGTCGATGGCGACGCCGAGCTGGGCCGCGAGCTGCGTGGTGACGGGGCTCACGAAGCCCATGGCGAGGATCAGGAGGTCGCAGGGGTAGACCACCTCGGTGCCGGGCACGGGCACGAAGCGGCCGCCTTCGAAGCGAACCTCGACGGCGTGCAGGGCGACGATGCGACCGTCTTGGCCTTCGAGCTTCGTCGTCATCAGCGAGAAGTCGCGCGCGGCGCCCTCCTCCTGGCTCGACGAGGTGCGGAACACCATCGGCCACTGGGGCCACGGGTTGTGTGCATCACGGGCTTCGGGGGGCGGGGGCAGCAGCTCGATCTGACGCACAGACGTGGCACCCTGCCGCAGTGAGGTGCCGATGCAGTCGCTGCCGGTGTCGCCGCCGCCGAGCACGATGACGTGGCGCTCCTTGGCGTGGGGCTCGGCCGCCACCTTGTCGCCCTCGACGGCGCGGTTCTGGCGCTCGAGGAAGTTCATCGCGAACACGACGCCTTCCAGATCGCGGCCGGGCACGTCGAGATCGCGGGCCTGGCCTGCGCCGATGGCGATCACGAGGGCATCGTGGCGCTCGTGCAGCTCGGTCCACGGCACATCGCCGCCCACATCGATGCCGCACTGCACCTCGACGCCTTCGGCCTGGAGCTGCTCCATGCGGCGGTCGATGACCCACTTCTCCATCTTGAAGTCGGGGATGCCGTAGCAGGCACAAGTCCTACAAGCCCCTCCCGGAGACTACCACCCGCCACTGGGCACCCGCGACACCCACGACATCGTCCCCGGCACCGCACCTGTGCCGGCGGCCCGTGCTGCGACGAAGCCCTTCTTGGCGGCAGGCAGACCCCGACGTCCCTGTGGGCACCAGGCGGAGCGATCGGCGTTGTCGGGGGGCGCTGGGGTCGGCGTGCTCGCTAGGATCAGGCACCCTGGCCAGGGTCCGCGGTGGCGTCGGGCAGGCAGGCCAGCAGGTCGCCTTGCACGGCGATCCATGTGAGCACGCGGGCTGCGCCCGCCCGCACGATGGCGAGCTGGCGCATAGCGTGCCCGCATCGGGTGCGGGTCGCGCCGGAAGGTGCGGCGAATGAGCTCCGCCCAGGGTCTCCAGCGGCGGCTCGAGCGTTGGAGCGGCTCGAGGGGGACGCAGGTCGTCGGAGCGCTGGGCCGTGGCAGCACCATGCGGCTTCGCCATCGCGCCGCTGGCGCCAGCACACGAAGGTACCGCACGAGGTGGGCGCGCCGGGGCGGGACCAGGGCGGCGAGTCGCCCGACGAAGTGCATCGACCCCACCGGCTCCGGCATCACCATCGAGGGTGTGGAGGACGCTACCGGGGGATCCCTGCCGGTGACGTCCACCGGGGACGTATTCGCTGACCGGCGAAGTCGTGGATGCCGCGGGCGGAAGGCGCATCCTGAACGTGACCATCGCGATCCTCTGACGCGCGGGCCGACCGCTGCGTCAGTACACGCCGCAGGTCGGTTCGACGACGCCCGCGCGCTGCGCCTCGTCGCACCAGTCGCTGAACGACTGCCAGCCCACGCCGGACGCGTCCGAGACCACGGTGCCCGATGCGCTCTGGTAGTACTGCGTGTACGGGGGGGCCGGGTTGGTCCGGTAAACGGCGGTGTAGGTGTACGTGTACCGACCCACGCTCCGGATCCAGTGCTCGGTCTCCAGGCGGAACGACGACGGGACTGTGGGGTCGAACGTGGTGAGCCCGAAGATGGCCTCGCAGTCGCCCTCGGACGGGACCTCGTAGGCGGGTCCGGTCTGGACCTCCAGCACGTAGTCGCAGAGCGGGCAGTCCCTCACCGAGGTGGTCTGGGCGGTCAGCGGCGTGCTCATCGAGCAGACCACCGCCGCGGGCAGGGGCCCGACGTTCCGCAGGCGATTCACCAGCATGCTGCCTTCCCACTGCCCCGTGGCGGTGGGACGGAGATCCGTGAAGCTGGCCGCACGCACCTCGCCGAGGCCCGTGGGCGTCGCCACCGTGGAGCGCGGGTTGATCTTGCGGAGGATGGCCCCCAGCTCGCCCGGCGCGCCACCGCCCCACGCGAGCGCCTGGAACCAGGCCTCGGACACCGTTGCCGCGGAGGCCGGGACGCGCAGGGTCACGGTCCAGGTCCCCTGGGCGTCGAACACCCCCGAGGCGAGCATGCGCGGGTTCACGAGCGGGGTGCATTCGCCCCCGAAGCCCGGCGGGCAGGTCTGCGGGCGGGTGGCCTGGGAGATCGCGAGTGCCACGCCGGCCCGGCGCCCGGGCACGCCGCCGGTCACGGTGAGGACCATGGTGGTGCCCTCCTCGGCGAGGCCGTCGATGGCGAGGGCCGGCGAGGGAGGGACCGCGAGGGCCGTGGCGAGCATCAGGGTGAGCATGGATCGTTCCCTTCGGGAAGTACGTGCGCGTCAGCCTAGCATCGCCGGCCGCGACCCTGCATCGGTTCGGGCGCCTCGGCCCCCCGAGCGGGTCGCCGGGGCGTGGTGTGCATCGATGATCATGGTGGCGTCGAGCTGATCGTGGATGCGGGTCGGGTCCTGGCGGGGCACGCTGGCCGCCCGGAGGTTGCTCCGGGGGGCCAGGTGGTGCGCACCGTCGTGCAGACCACGGTGGTGGCCTGCACCGAGTGGGACTGGGACGGCACCGACGACTGTCACGACGCCTGCCCGGACAACCCGGCCGACAGCGACACGCCGCCCGACTGCGGCTGCGACGGGCGTGGCGTGGACGATCGCGACGGCGATGGCCGCTACGACTGCGAGGACCCTGGCACCCGCGACACCCACGACATCGTCCCCGGCACCGCACCTCCGCCGGCGGCCCGTGCTGAGACGAAGCCCTTCTTGGCGGTTGCAGACCCTGACCTCCCTGGGGGCATCAGGTGGGGCGGTCGGCGTTGTCGGGGGGCGCTGGGGTCGGCGGGCTCGTTAGGATCAGGCACCCTAGCCAGGGTCCGCGGTGGCGTCGGAACCGACCGAACGCACCAGCAACGCCCGAGCCTCATCCACACGGCTGATGGGCACGATCAGGACCACGGGTGCGTAGTTGGCACCGAACGGCATCATCGCGCGGAGCCGACCGCTGCGCGCAACGTAGGGAATGCCAGCCACCTGGAGTCGGGCCTGAGCGTCCACACTGGCGGGCACATGATCCACAGCCCACAGCAACGACACGTTCGCATGGCGCCTACGGAAGCGCCCCTCGGCGATCACGTCGCGAGCGAACGCCCAGCCCACCGCTCCGGCAACCGCCGTAAGCCCGGCCGCACCCAGACCTGGCCACACGTCCGCTGCCACAAACGCTACGCCCATCACCACGCTCGCGACCAGCACAGGGACGCGCGCTCGAAGGAGAGATGGCCAACGTCCCCCCGCGCTCCCGGTCGACGCCAGAGGCTCCTGAAGTGGAGCCGCCAACAGCACAGTGGCCACCACGAGAACGGCGAACGCGCTCGCGCCGCCAAGCCACCCTGCACCCCAGAACGTGGCCGCCACCCCGGCAGGCCACAGACCTGCTACTGGCACATGCCAGCGCTGCACGGGTGTGTCACCGTGGGTTCGAAGCGCCGCTTCCGCGAGCATCGCGCCCACCAAGCACGGCAGCAGGGCCTCCAGTGTCGAGCGCGCCTCGGCACCGCGCGCGATCCCCTGTGCGGTGGCCACTGCGGCCTCTACAAAGCGCGGCCCCACGACCATCCACACGAGGGGCTCACCTAGGGTGTGGTCTCTCAGGCCCCGCGCGAGGCCCACGGATACCGCGAACACGCCGAGCATGGTGGCGACGCATACGACGCGGAACAGAGGGCCCGGCCAGAGTACGACGGACGCAGCGCCCACCATCATCGCTTGGTACCCGGATGCGATGGCTATGCCCTGGATGACCGTGGCTGCAGTGCCAAGCCACACAACGGTGCGTGCAACACCCGGCCACCGGTCACCCCGCGCTCTAAATTCCCGCCATCGAGGAACCACCATCATGACGGCGGCCACGATCACGGACCACTCGACCAGAACGGTCACGCCCGTTCCGGCTCGCCCCAACGGGGTCACACCCTGTGCATCCGCCCACCGCTGGAGGGCTTCAAGGTCAAGACCAGGCAGGGGAAGACGCTGCACCACCGCGTACACCAAGACCATGACCAGCGTCACGCCGACCGCTCGCGGAAGTCCCGACCGCTGAGTGGGCACCACCACTGTTGGATCCGGCACCCCAAACATTGTCCCCCCAGAGCATGGAACGAGTCTACCCTCACATGGTGTTTAATCCAGGCACGGGTGCCGCGAACGATTCCGCCCACCCCCGGTGGTTTTGCGCGCGGGCCGAGGACGACAAGCCAGATCACCATGGAGACCCTGGCGTAGGGCACGCGATGCTGGGCCCGGGGAGTGTCGCCCTCGGCGCCATCACGGATGACGTTGGTTCTTTCCACCTCAAACGGGACCGTCGACGACGGGCGGTGCAGAACGCCCCGTGATCTCACCGAAACGTACGGGGGCACAGGTCATACAAGCCCCCTCCCGGAGGCTACCACAGGCCACTTGGCATCCGCGACACCCCTGACATCGTCCCCGGCGCCGCACCTCAGCCGGCGGCCCGCGCTGCGACAAAGCCCCTTCTTGGCGGTTGCAGACCCTGACCTCCCTGGGGGCATCAGGTGGGGCGGTCGGCGTTGTCGGGGGGCGCTGGGGTCGGCGGCACCTTCAACATCCGTGCGCTGGAGAAGTAGTCCACCTTCGACCCCGGAAGCTCCGCCGATACAAGATGGGCAATGAGAAGACCTTCGGAATCTAGGGCTTCGACCTCATTCTCATTGCCGTACTGCCGAAAATGGGCATCCTCATACATGGCCAGCCAATGGCTGATTCTGTTCTGGAGGCCAGACGAGATGCCCAACTGGCCAGGGTTCAGATAGCCGCCTTCGACCGCATCTCGAACCCCTGTGCCCGACATCATTCCGTCGATTGTCAGGTAGTGCATGCCTACTAGCCTCCGCTCGGCCTGAAGAACCGGTGGTCGATGACGCCTTCCGGCGTGGCCCCGATTTCAAGGGCACAAGTCCTACAAGCCCCTCCCGCAGGCTACCACTCGCCACCTGGCACCCGCGACACCCACGACATCGTCCCCGGCACCGCACCTCTGCCGGCGGCCCGTGCTGCGACATAGCCCCCTCTTGGCGGTTGCAGACCCTGACCCCCCTGGGGTCATCAGGTGGGGCGGTCGGAGTTGTCGGGGGGCGCTGGGGTCGGCAGGCTCGCTTGGATCAGGCACCCAGCCAGGGTCCGCGGTGGCGTCGGGCAGGCAGGCCAGCAGGTCGCCTTGGCGGAGCCGGGATCCCTGCCGCCCTACCTCCCGCCAAACCCCAGGTGCCGCCCCCGCGTGGGCAGCGCGCTCGCGCCCATGAGGTCGG
>CAYNFK010000145.1:0-9836 GCA_964396405.1 uncultured Enterobacteriaceae bacterium | reverse complement strand
CGTGCCTGTGGGAGTACGACCCCCGCTCCTTCCGGGCCACCCGGGTGCGGTCCGTGCGCACGAGCGACTCCGCCGTGCTGCAAGACCTCCTCTACGTCTACGACGCTGGCGGCCAGGTCACGGACATCTTCGACCGCGCCCAGGCGGACGTCTTCTTCGACAACCAGCGCCTCGCAGCGCACCAGCACTTCGTCTACGACGCCTGGTCACGGCTCATCGAAGCGAGCGGACGCGAGCACGAGTCGGTGTCGTCAGGACCGCTGCACCAAGCGCCCGTGCAGATGCTCGACCCCGAAGCCGTCGACAACGGCCAGGCCCTGCACGCCTATACCCAGACCTACCTCTACGACGGGCTCGGCAACCTGCTCAAGCAGAAGACCGTCGGCTTCACCACCCGGTCGCTGCACTACCGCTACGACCCCGACAGCAACCGCCTCACCGGCACCAGCGCCTCCGCCTCCGCCCTCGAAGACGCCGACGGCGTGGCCTGGCTCGTGCCCGACAGCGCCTCCACCTCGCGCGACGGCTACGTCCACGACGACGCCGGCAACCTGCTCGGCATGCCCCACCTCCACGCGCTCAGCTGGGACGCCTTCGACCGCCTGCGCACCGTGCAGAAGACCTGGAGCGATGCGACCGACAGGTGGTTCTACGTCTACGACGCCGCCGGCGAGCGCGTGCGCAAGGTGCGGGTGGTCGGCGGGGACGTGGTCGAAGAGCGCCGCTACGTCGGCAGCTTCGAGGTCCACCGCCTGTTCGACAGCCTGGGCGACGTCGAGGACGAGGTCGAGACGGTGCACGTGCTCGCCGACGACGGCCGGGTGGCGATGCTGGAGACGCGCACGGTCGACGGAGGGTCGGCACCGGTGGCGCTGGACGCCGTGTGGCGCTTCCAGCTCAGCAACGCGCTCGGGTCGGCCTGTGTGGAGGTGACGGAGACCGGCGAGGTGCTGAGCTACGAGGAGCTCTACCCGTACGGGGCGTCGTCGTACTGGGGCGAGCCGAGCGGCAGCGCGGTGAGCCGGAAGCGGTACCGATTCACGGGGATGGAGCGGGATGAGGAGACCGGGCTGCAGCGGCATGGGTTGCGGTACTACGCGCCGTGGTTGGGGAGGTGGGCGAGCGCGGACCCGATTGGGGTGAGGGGTGGGGTGAACGTGTTCGAGTACAGTAGGAGTGCGCCGGTCACAACCTCGGATATCTCGGGGATGGCGCCAGCCGCAGATCCGAAGCCAGAGCCAGCTCCGGCTGACGGGGAGAGCCCTCCACAGCCGGCACCCGCCGGTCCCCAAACAGCCAAGAAGGCTCCGACACCCGCCCTTTTCGAACTTGACCCCAGCATCGCCGAAGGGGTTGAGTTTCATTCCATACCTGTCCCCGACGACATGGAAGGTCGCCTGCCATCGCTGAATGTGGGCTTGCCCGAAGAGGCGATGCTCTCCGCGGAAACGCGTTGGGTCTTGGACGAACTCGTCAAGGTCGGGCGAGAGGTTCAAAGGCAACTCCCCGCGGGGCAGCGCAACTTCCGCGAAGTCGGCGCTTCGTTGGTTCGCGAGGGCGACAGCGCTCGCCTTGTCTTCACGCTCGGCACGATGCCTGAGTTGAAGTCATCGCCGATGATCGACGTCACATCCACAACAAACCAGCAGGGGACGCTTCCTTCTGGGCGGACCACCGCCAGCGCCAGCGTGGCCCAACTAGACACCCCGCTCACCGCACACATCCATCAGCGTCTCGGCGAATTCCTTGGCAGCCCCTTTCCGGGCCCGAAGGACATCTCCGGCCCGACGGGCTCGCTCTTCGACCACGCCATCAGCAACCCGGGCGAGGATACGGTCCGGATCGTCTACTCCCCGGTAGAGCAAATGTTCACGGTAGTGACCATTCCCGGAGGCCAGGGCCCAGCACAACTATCAGAGGCGGCCACGACGTTCGACTCCCTCACTAAAGAGCGATCTCTGCAAAAAGAGCGATCGCCTCTGCAACCCAATGTGCCATCCGATCCGCTCCGGGATCTGACAGGCGCGGCGGCGGAAGCAAAGATACGTATACACATCGTCACCGGGTCTGTGTCCGGGCGCACCCCATCCGCCCAGGTGTGGCGATGACACTTCTGTTGGCCATCGTTCTCGCAATTTCAGACGCGAGAGCCGACGACCTAGACGGAGTACAAGTAGAAGGCATTAGTGTTGGGGTTACTGGTCAACGCGATGTCCGGCGTCCTCGCCGCGAACGTGGGCGGAGGCCAGAGACCGTGGTTCTATTGCGCCTGGCATATGGCACGTCGAACGACGAACTGGGTCGGCAGGCTTGGCATTGCTGGAGCGGAAACCTGTGGTCGGAAGTGCCTTCGGAAACACTCATTCCGCCAATACACACTGAAACGCTAGACGGCGCGTACCTAGCGTGGGTCTACGAGCGGCATGTTCGGGTCGTTTCCACCATTTGGTACAAAGAAGGGGCGGACTACCGAAAACAGCGGTGGGTGTCGGTGTACGATCCCGTAGCGGGTCTGCTCCCAGCGCTACCCCTACCGGTTCGTGACGTCCTCTTTACGGTTTGCGACGGAAGGACGCTCCACACCGACGGTGTCCTCGCGGACCTGGATCGCCTCAACAAGGAAGGGCGACGCCTAGCGGTCATGGTTCTCCTCCAATTGTTCGAGGGGTACGGCTTCGCTGATCCCTACCAAACCAACGCCTACACCCTTGGCCTGAAGTGCATCGATCATCTGCGCCATTGCCCCGAGTTCCTGCGTGTCCCGTGGACCGCGGCGATCGGCCCACATCTGAAGCGTGGCGCAGAAGGGGCGCTGCCCGCTCCCGACCTGCAGCAGCCGTGAGCGCCAGCTGCCCCAGCAGGCTGCCGACATGCGGTGGCCACTCCATGACTTGGGTGCGGGCATCGACGGCCTTCAACGCCGCTGACCCCGTGGGGGCGGTGGTTCCATTTCGAAACCGGGAACAACTTTCGGGAACAGCGCCCAACGACACCGCTACCCACGTCATTGTCAGGCTACGTGGAGTAATCAGGCTACCAAGCCTGATTGCGGGCACGAGCAACCCAGCGCGCAGCGAGCGGGTGGCGCGGCACGGCACGGCACGGCACGGCAGCGGGCGCGGACGATGGCGCTCGGCAAGGTCTCACGCAAAGACGCCAAGCCGCAAAGGGGTTGGGGACCACCTGATCGTCGACGCAGCGCTTTGCGGCTTTGCGGCTTTGCGTGATCATTTTCGCGGTCCCGGTCTCACGTGCGGACCTGCGCTCCGGTCGGACCGGCCGTGGCCAGATCGGGGCGAACGGTGGACAGATCTGGCCGAACGGTGGTCAGATCGGGGCGAACAGGCCACCAGGGCCTGCCGGCCGGGAGAGATTGTCGACGACCACTAGGAGGCGCCTCATGTCTCGCCGCCCCCCCATCCATCCCGGCCGCGTCCTCGCCCTCGAGTTCCTCGAGCCGCTGGACATGTCCCCCTACGCGCTCGCCAAGGCGTTGCTCGTTCCGCGAAACCGCATCACGCGCTTGGTCAACGGCCAGACCGCCGTCACCACGGACACCGCGTTCCGTCTGGCGCAGTTCTTCAGCAACAGCCCGCGGTTCTGGCTCAACCTGCAGGCCGCCTACGATGTGCGATCCGCGGAGTCGCTCGCGGCACGGATCGCGCAGGAGGTGCGCCCGCTCGAAGCGGGTGGGGCCGGGTGACCGGCACCGTTCGCGACGGCCTTCCAGACCGCGAGGAACGGGACTCCCACGCGGTCGTAGCTGTCCCGCACCTGGCTCACGTCCGCCTACGACGCCGGTGGTAGACTCGATCCCATGACCGCCCGCATCCCCGGCACCGAACCCGACGACCGCGACACGGACGAGAACGGCGCCTCCGCCTCCGCCCTCGAAGACGCCGACGGCGTGGCCTGGCTCGTGCCCGACAGCGCCTCCACCTCGCGCGACGGCTACGTCCACGACGACGCCGGCAACCTGCTCGGCATGCCCCACCTCCACGCGCTCAGCTGGGACGCCTTCGACCGCCTGCGCACCGTGCAGAAGACCTGGAGCGATGCGACCGACAGGTGGTTCTACGTCTACGACGCCGCCGGCGAGCGCGTGCGCAAGGTGCGGGTGGTCGGCGGGGACGTGGTCGAAGAGCGCCGCTACGTCGGCAGCTTCGAGGTCCACCGCCTGTTCGACAGCCTGGGCGACGTCGAGGACGAGGTCGAGACCGTGCACGTGCTCGCCGCCGACGGCCGGGTGGCGATGTTGGAGACGCGCACGCTGGAGGCTGGGGCGGTGCCCGTTGCACTAGCCGCCGTGTGGCGCTTCCAGCTCAGCAACGTTGGATCGGCCGCGCCATGACGACATCCATGGTTTACCCGCGACCCGTCACGAGGCTCGTGGCACTCGTGTGTCTAGGTTGCGCCGCGGCATCTTGCTTTGCGCCTTCAACTCACCAAGCCTCCCTCCACCACATGCTGCGGGCACTGAGCGTTGGAGATAGTCTGCATTTCGCGAGGGACGACGCAAGCGTAATTCTCGGTGGGGACGGCACCTTCATGGCGCTCGGCGAGCTACCGAACTGGCCTTCGAACGGCGAGTGCGGAGGCGAACCTCAGGTTTCACTGGGCACTTGGGGTCTCGGCGTCAAGTTCCACATCAGAAGCGTAGGCGGGTTAGACATGAATTCATTTAGGAATCTTGAAATTTATTCATACTACGAGCCTAGACTGTTTACTTATGTCGGAGATCCTGACATGGGTGAGATGTTCATCCTCGACCTTGTTGAGTACTGATTCATGAGACGAGCATCGTGATCGCGGATTCTTGCCTCTCGGTCGCGACTCGCCGACTGGAGAGGCCGGGGTGGATTCTGACCGCCCCAGGCTAGGCGACATACCGAGTGTGATAGTCCCACCCACACAAGGTGACAGGATGGCCCCAGGCACCGGGAGTGACTTCCTCGACGAGCTCATCGCCGACTCCGAGCGCACCGCGCCCGGCTTCTCCGCTCGGGTCGACGACGCGCTGGATCGGCGCGTGATGGGTCGCTCTCTCGCCCTGCGCCGCAAGGCGCTTGGGCTCTCCCAGGTGGAGGTCTCTCGGCGGATGCAGACCTCCCAGCCCGCGGTGAGCCGTCTGGAGGCAGGCGGGGACGTTCGTGTGTCCACCCTCACCCGCTACCTGCACGTGCTCGGGATTCCGGCCGACTGGCCGGAGCGTGTTGCGCACGCGAAGTAGGTCGGCTGCGCTCGCCCCCAGAACCCATGGGGACGCTGAGGTTAGCCGCTACCCATGAAGACCGCGCTCGTTCTCGGCGCCACCGGCCTCGTCGGTGGCCACATCACCCGCCTGCTCCTGAACGACCCTCGGGTCGGGGCCGTGCACGTGTTCGTGCGACGCACGACGACGCTCGTGCACCCCAAGCTCATGGAGCACGTGGTCGACTTCGACGCGCCGGCAGACTGGCACCACCTCCTCGTGGGCGACGTGTTGTTCAGCGCCCTGGGCACCACGCTCAAACAGGCAGGCAGCCAGGAGGCGCAGCACCGCGTCGACGTGACCTACCAGCAGGACGCCGCCGCAGCCGCCGCCCGGCAGGGTGTGTCCACGCTGGTGCTCATCTCGTCGGCCGGCGCCGATGCCCGCTCGCTGTTCTTCTACCCGCGCATCAAGGGTGAGCTGGAGGACGCCGTCTGTGCGATGGGCTTTGCCAGCGTGTGCCTGATCCAGCCTTCGATGCTGGTGGGGGAGCGAGACCACCACCGGCCCGGCGAGCGCTTCGGGGTTGCTGTGGGCCAGGCGCTGCGCGGCCTACCTTACCTGAAGAAGTGGCGACCGATCTCGGGGGAGCAGGTGGCCCGGGCGTCCATTGGCCTTGGCCTCGCCCCCCCTCCAGGGCGCACCGTCCACGCGCTCGACCAGCTGTTTGAGCCCGCCCAGGGCGCGCCCGTCGACTGAGTCTCCCACTGGATAGATCGGCCCCGGAGGTCTCATGCGCCGGTCGATCCTCGCCCTGTTGGTGGCGGCCTGCACGGCCCCCGAAGACGACACCGCCCGCGACACCGATGACCCCTACGCGGTGACGCCCGGGCCCTACGCCGCCGACGTCCGCTGGACGTCGTACGGGATCCCGCACATCCGCGCCGAGGACCTGGGCAGCGCGGCCTTCGGCATGGGCTACGTGTTCGCCCGCGACCACGCGTGTGTGCTGGCCGACCAGGTCGTCAAGGTGCGCGGCGAGCGGTCCCGGTGGTTCGGTCGCGGCGTCGACGACGCCAACATCGACAGCGACTTCGGCTGGCGGGCGCTCGGGCCGCTGCGCGACGCCAAGGCGCTGTGGTTCGGGCTCCCCGAGCCCATGCAGCAGACCCTCATGGGCTACGCCGCGGGCTACAACCGCTGGCTCGAGGAGGGCACCCTCCCCCCCGCCTGCGCCGACGCCCCCTGGGTCCGTCCCCTCACCCACATCGACATCGCGACCTACGCGCTCGCCCTGGGCCTCGACGGCAGCGGCGCCGTCTGGGTGCCCGAGATCGGTCGCGCGCAGCCGCCTGCTGGGCCTGCAGCGTCCCGGGCGCCGGGCAGCCTGGAGCGGCTGCACGAGATCGGCAACGCCCTGCGCGACCCCAAGCGCGGCAGCAACGGCTGGGCGATCGGCCGGGATCGCGCGGCCGGAGACGGTGGCATGCTGCTGTCCAACACCCACTTCCCGGCGCTCGGCGAGAAGCAGTGGCACGAGCTGCACGTCACCGTCCCAGGCTTGCTCGATGTCTACGGCGTGTCGCTGATGGGCGTGCCGGTCGTCAACATGGGCTTCAACGAGCACGTCGCCTGGACCCACACCGTCAGCTACGCGCCGCGTTTCGTCGGCTACTTCCTGACCTTGGACCCCCAGGACCCCACCAAGTACCTCTTCGACGGCACCACCCGGGCCATGACCTCCGAGACGCACGTCATCGAGGTGGCCGACGGGGAGGGCGGGCTCACGGAGGAGCGCCGCACGCTGTGGCGCAGTCACTACGGGCCCATCCTCGACGCGCCCCTCGTGGGCTGGTCCGACAGCCTGGCGATCACCTACAGGGACGTCAACGCGCAGAACACCGAGATGTTCGACGTGTGGCTCGGCATGAACCAGGCGGGCGGCCTCGACGAGCTCGTGGACGTCCACCGCGAGACGCAGGCCGCTCCTTGGGTCTACACGATGGCGGCCGGGGCCGACGGCCGCATCTTCTTCGGCGACACGAGCCGTGTGCCCTACCTCGACGAGGCGGCCCTGGAGGCATGGCAGGCGTCGCTCTCCGGGTCGGGTCTCCCAGCGATCGTGGCCAACGCGTTCGCGGACTTCGGGGTGATCGGGGTCGACGGGAGCGATCCGAAGTTCGCCTGGGTCGAGGACCCGGACGCCGCCAAGCCCGGCATCGTCCCGTGGGCGAAGGTCCCCCAGGAGGTCCGCACGGACTACGCCTTCAACAGCAACGACAGCCACTGGCTCCACAACGTCGACGCCCCCCTCACCGGCTTCTCCCAGCCGCTGTACGGGCCCGAGCGCACGCCACGGTCCGCGCGCACGCGCATGAACGCCCGCTACCTGTCCGAGACGGGCGAGGGCTCCGCCAGCGGGCCGGACGGGCGCTTCACCCTTGACGAGCTGGAGGCGGCCGCCCTGTCGATGCGCTCGGTCCTCGTCGAGGAGGCCAAGGACGCCGTCGTGGCGCGCTGCACTCAGACCCCCACGGTCGAGGTCGCTGGCGTCGACGTCGACCTCTCCGCGGCCTGCACCGTGCTCGACGCCTGGGACGGTCGCTACACCGTCGACGCGCGGGGCGCGGTCCTGTGGCGCGAGTTCCTGGGCTCGGGCCGCTTCGACGTGGCCGAACTGGGTGGTACCGGCGGTGGCCTGTTCACCGTCCCCTTCGACCCCGACGATCCGGTAGGCACCCCTCGCACGGTCGCGGACGCCCCGGAGGAGGCCCCCGACCCGGTGCTCCTGGCGCTCGCCGACAGCGTCGCCGCGCTGGAGAGCGCAGGCTGGGCGCTCGACGTGCGGCTTGGCGACGTGCAGTTCATGCCGTTCGCCGACGACACGCGCACGGGCCTGCCGGGCGCTGGCTACTGGGAGGGCACGATCGGCATCGCGGACTACAGCGGCGGCGCCACGACGACGCTCCTCCCACGGTACACCCGCGGTGAGGTGCTGCAGACCACCACCGAGCGCACCGCCGACGGCTACCCCGTCAACAACGGCAACTCCTGGATCCTGGCCGTCTCGTTCGAGCCCACCGGGCCCCAGGCGCGGGCGGCGATGGTCTACAGCCAGTCCGAGGACCCGGCCTCCCCGCACCTCCACGACCAGACCGCCCTGTACGCTTCGGGTCAGCTCCGGGATGTGGCGTTCACCGAGGCACAGGTCGCCGCCGACACGCAGGAGCAGCTCTCGCTGGTGTTCGAGGCCGCGGAGTAGGCGCCGAGGCCCTACTCACACGCGCACGCCCCCTCGAAGTCCAGGTCGATCGCCGTCACCACACGCGTCTCGTCCTCACAGGCCGCAAACACCACCCGCAGCCGCTGACCGTCGCGGCTCCGGCCCTCCAGCGCGTGCGTGGGGCAGCGACCGGGCTCCTCGCGTCCCCGCGCGGGGTCGCGCTCCCCGGTGGTGAGGATCGCGAGGATCTCGTCCTCGTCGACGTTGCGGCAGTCCATGCGGCAGCGCGCGTGGCGGGTGTAGGCCAGCGGCTGGGCGGCCATCGCGGTCTGCACGGGGTCGTTGGACGCTTCGTTCAACCTCGGTGCCGGGGCCGGCGGCTCCAGGGTGAACGACCCACAGGCCACCAGCCCGAGCAGCAGGATCACGCCCGCACCGCCACCGCCACAAACAGCCCCGGCCCCGACGCCGCCGGATCCGCCGGCAGCCGCACGTACCGGTCCAGCACGAGCCCGGCGCGGCCCAGCATCCGCGCGAGCTGCTCCTCCGAGAAGCCGAGGTGCTGGTGACCCATGCTGCGCCGGTACTCGTCGCGATCGTGCTCCACCATGTCCACCAGCACCACCTGACCCCGCGTGCGCACCGCCCTCCCCGCCGCCGCCAGCACGGCCCCAGGATCCTCCACGTAGGGCAACACCAACATCAGCAGGGCCGCGTCGACCTCACCGTCCGCGAGCGGCGGCGACTCCAGGTCGCCGAGCCGCAGCTCCACGCCCGCCACGCCCTCCAGCCGCGCCGCTGCCGCCTCCAACATCGCCGGCTCGCGGTCTACGCCGATCGCCTTGTGCACCCACGGCGCCACGCGTGCGAGCACATCGCCGGGCCCGCAGCCGAGGTCGGCCACCACCCAGTCACGCGGCAGCAGCGCGAGCAGCGCCGGCTGCAGGTACGCGTCGCCGAAAAGGGCCTGACGCACCTCGCCCCAGCTCCCGCCCAGCCGTCCGAAGAACGCACGGCTGTCGGTCTCGCGGGCGGCAAGCACCGCCGCCAGGCGCAGGCCGTCGTCGGCGTGATCCCCGTCGGTGCCGGCCGACACCAGCGCCCACAGCCCGAGCGCCTCGTCGTCCAGATCGGCGCGCCGGGCGAACAGGGCGGCCGTGCCCTCCCGGCGGCGGTCCACCCAGCCGTGATCGTGCAGCTCCTTGAGGTGACGGCTCACCGTGGACTGCGGCATCTGCACCACCCGTGCGACCTCACCGACGGTGAGCTCCTCCAGCTCCAGCAGGCGCAGGAGCCGCACCCGCGCCGGTGCCGACAGCGTGACGAGTCGGTCGTAGATCGTGCTCACGACGGTCCCCCTTGGCATCCATCCATTGACCCGGATAGTCGGTTGGAGCAAGGAGCCCCCATGAACAGCCTCGA
>CAYNFK010000144.1:0-9887 GCA_964396405.1 uncultured Enterobacteriaceae bacterium | reverse complement strand
ACGCGGTGCGCGACAAGCTCGGGAGCGCGGTGGCGTGGCTGGACGAAGCGGGCGCCGTGGCCGAGGAGGTGCTGCGCGACAGCTACGGCGTGCGGGCCTCGGGTCCGGCGGCGCCGGAGGCGTACGGGTTCACGGGGCACGCGGAGGACCCGACGGGGTTGGCGTGGGGGAGGGCGCGGTACCTGGACCCAGGGACGGGTGGGTGGTTGAGTGATGACCCGGTCTGGGAAGAGCCGAGGACGGGGTACGTCTGGGGTCGGGTGACGTGGGGGGTGGACCCTGATGGGCGAGTTGTTGTGATTGAGACACTTCCGACTATGGAGCAAGCATGCATCAACTCTGTGGTTGTCGGGGCGCGAACTAGGGCTAGTACCACGGGGCTATGGCTGCTTCTGCATTGGATTCGGGTAAGTGCCGCACACGGAAATCGGTCTCCTCAGGAGCTGGATGACGCCATGGAAAGATTGTTAAAAGGTTTGTTCGCGTCTGAGGCTATACAGGCGGTGACGGATTGCGCAATCGGCATGCTGAAGCGATACGACGTCGACTACGGGCAGGTCGCATTGGACCCATAGGCGGCACATGATGGATAGCCAACGAACGCACTTGGCACCTCGGTATCAAGTTGAAGCTTACAGAACACTTAGAGCAAATATATACATTGTAGTAATGATCACTATTTGGTCAACGGTGGGGTTTACGCTAGCTCCAAACCTGGAGTCGTCTAGGCCTGTGTGGTTCGGTGTGTTGTGCGATGTAGGTGCTGCGTGTGCCATCGTATTCGGATATCATATGTACGTAGTGCTTGAGAAGTGGACTGTTGTTAGGCCGGATGGCGGCGTTGACCCCTTTGCAGGTGCAATCTCGCTTCCCGCCTCGGGAAGATGGGCAGGCGCGGGCTTGATCGCCTCATGGCTAGTGATCGGGATTCTTGGTCTGCTCAAGGTGCACCCTGGTTAGTGAGCTTCACCGGAACGCGGTTCGAACTGGGGCGATGGGGATGTGCGGCGTCGACCGTCCCCCGGATCGGCCAACTTTCGGTGTTCCTCCGGCCCCCGAACTCGAGGGCATCCACTCACTTTGCGACTCGGGAGCTGCTGCCACAAGCCCGACCCGCCGCCCAAGGGCTCCACCCCGGTTTCGGCGGGTGGCGCGAGGACGAACGCGCCCGTTGCGCAGCCGATCAGCCACCGAGTGGTGCCGCAGGCACCCGAACCCCCACGACCGCGTGCGCAATAGGGTGCGTTCGCCCGCAGCGACGGGGCCCGCCGACCACCGAACCCGGTGGAGCCCGTGCTCGGCGAGTCAGCCGGAGCCAAAGATGGCGCGGACCGCATCGAGGACCTGGTGACGGAGGTTTCCAGCACGGAGGTGCACAGCCTCGGGTACACTTACAGCACCTCTGGCTACCCGAGCACGATGACGACGTCCGCCGGCACGCACAGCTACACGCACGACCTGCTGGGTCGTCTGACGGCTGCGGACCACCCGGGTGGCTCGGGGCTCACCGACGAGGCCTACACCTACGACGCGAGCTTCAGCCGCACGAGCTGGACGAACGCCTCGGGTGAGCACGAGAGCACGGACGTGGTCTACGACGACGCCGACCGCTTGGTGCAGGACCTGCTGTTCACCTACACCTACGACGACGAAGGCCAGCGCCTGACGCGCACGGGCCGGGTGTCGTCGACGGTGACCACCTACGCCTGGAACAAGCTGGGCGAGCTGGTGGAGGTGGAGGAGCCGAGCGGCGAGGTGTGGGCGTTCGAGTACGACGCGCTGGGCCGTCGCACGAAGGTGCGGCACGACGTGCCGAGCGAGGACCCCGAAATCCTCACGTTCGTGTACGACGACGTGGGCTTGGTCCACGGGGTGTACGACGGCATGGGCGACGTGGTGGTGGAGTACGTCACCGGCGTGAACTTCGGGGAGGTGCTGGCGGAGCTCCGTCCGGACGGCTCGTCGGGCACGGACGTGCGGTACGCAGTGCGCGACAAGCTCGGGAGCGCGGTGGCGTGGCTGGACGAAGCGGGCGCCGTGGCCGAAGAGGTCCTGCGCGACAGCTACGGCGTGCGGGCGTCTGGGCCTGCGGCACCGGAGGCGTACGGGTTCACAGGGCATGCCGAGGACCCGACGGGGTTGGCGTGGGGGAGGGCGCGGTACCTGGATCCCAGCACCGGCGGGTGGTTGAGTGATGACCCGGTCTGGGAGGAGGCGCGGACGGGGTATGTGTGGGGCGGGCCGGGCTACGGCAGTGATCCTGATGGGAGAACGACCGTCGAAACCGCAGTAAAAGCCTGGAGTGCTACGTGCTGGTCGATTGCCATTGCCACGCAGTCAGCATTCGGAGCCACCATGATTTCGATGAACGCGGGAGTTCAGCAGGGTGTCTCTGAGCGAGACGATAACGCGCCGCTGCCAGCGCATGAAGTTTTCGGAGTGTCCTCGGGAGAGATCATGTTGGGCAGCGCGCTTAAGGGCTATGGGGGTGGGTCTGCTATCGCAGTTGTACCGCTTGCGGCGCACATCGCCCTAGGTGCTGCGGCTGGGAAAACGTGTATGGTCAGCCCCATAGCGGCGATTACAGCCGCCGGTGCCGGGATCTCCACACTGGGTACGGAGGCCTACAGAATAGGTTGGGTGATGGGTCGGTTTTCTGAGTGAGGATTGAACATGACTCGTTCGGTGTTCACGATGCTTGACTACGCCGCGCAGGTCTTCCTGTTCGCGGGGTCGGTTACAATAGTTGCGTTTTCGGCCCGCGCAATTTGGAAGTGGATTCATGACGTGGCGCCCCATGGCGTGTCCGACTCTTCGAGGTTGGGTCCAAACCCTATTGCATCATTGCTGTTCGTGCTGCTGTTGGGGCTAGTCGGGGTCTCGGATGCCTTTGTCGGAGTTGCTCCCGATGATTGGTGGATTAAGCCGCACATGTCACTAACGGTTGCATGGTTATCAACGCTGATGTGGATCAGTATAGTCGTATCGATTCTGATGTGGGTGGAGTGGGCCATGCGGTGGGCGCTTTGCGGCGGAAAGAATTGAGAAATATTAGATTCACAATACGTACGTACATATCAATGTGGGTGGGACAGCAGGCACTTTGACCTTGCTGAGCGGTGCGACACGAACTCGACCCCGCTCCGAACCTGCCCACATCCGTTGCTCTTTCGTTCCCGACCGCACGAGCATCCACTTCCCCGACGACTGCGAACCTGTTTCTGCGAAGCCCGACCCGCCGCCCAAGGGCTCCACCCCGGTTTCGGCGGGTGGCGCGAGGACGAACGCGCCCGTTGCGCAGCCGATCAGCCACCGAGTGGTGCCGCAGGCACCCGAACCCCCACAACCGCGTGCGCAATAGGGCGCGTTCGCCCGCAGCGACGGGGCCCGCCGACCACCGACCCCGGTGGAGCCCGTGTCCGGCGAGTCGTTCGAAGCCAATGACGGGGCCCGCCGACCCCCTCTCCCGGTGGAGCCCGTGTCCGGCAAGTCGATCGAAGCGCCCGGACGGGTCCCGCCGACCACCGATCCGGGTGGTTGGGATTGATCCGGCCAGGTGGTCGTCTTTCCCGCGCTACTCCCCCGCAGCGCCCGTCAACACGGTGACGCTGCGCGACACCCGGTTCCCATCCTCGTCCACGAGGGTGAGCGTGTGGACCCCGGGGCTGGGCGCGAGCGCCATCTGGTGCGGGGCGCTGGTGGTGCCGAGGAAGTCGCTGTCGAGGTGCCAGTGCACCCGGGCCGCGCGGTCCCGATGGCTCGCGTCGAAGACCACCCGTCCGAGCTCCCCCCCGACCTCGGTGGGCACGAAGATGGCGCTCCCTGTCGCCGGCGAGACGATGGCGATCGGGTTGCTGGCCTCGCGGTCGTCGACGCACCCGGCGCGCAGGGGCGGGAGCCGCCGGTAGTCGGGGTTCTGGCGCGCGTACCAGTCCTCCTGCCCTGGCGGCAACACGAACCAGGAGCGCGTCTCGATCTCGTCGAGCCGGGCGCAGGCCGTGTTCACCCGCTCTGTGCAGCCGTTCGCACAGTGGATGAGCTGGCAGCGGTCGCAGGCCGGGCCGTGCTCCGACGCGCGCGGGGCCTCCACCAGCTCGGTGTGGGCGCAGTCGGGCGAGGCGAGCCGGCCGCTGTGGGTGCAGACCCGGATGGGAGTGAGGTGGGGGGTGGGCTTGGGGAAGCCAGACTGACTGCGGACGAGGTCGAAGAGGTCGAAGAGCACCGGGGCGGCGGCCTCGTAGCCCGTGAGGCCTGCGCGTCCCTCGCCGTCGGCGTTGCCCACCCACACCCCGATCACGTGGCTGGGCGTCACCCCGATCGCCCAGGCGTCCCGGAAGCCCTGGCTCGTCCCGGTCTTCCACGACACCGACTCCGCGCCGCGAAAGCTGCGCCAGCGGCTCTCCACGCCCGGGCGGGCCACCTCGTCCAGCGCCTGGAGCGTGAGCCAGGCGGCGCCTGGGTCCAGGATGGCCTCGCGGGCGGGCGCCTCCGCATCGGCGCGCCAGTGGAGCGCGGGCGGCAGCTTGCCGTCGGGATGCGTGACCGTGAGCGCGAGGTCCCGGTACTGGCCGGTGAGCTCCCAGAGCGAGCCCTCCGCACCTCCGATGACGAGGCTCAGGCCGTACTCGGCGGCGGGGCGGAAGAGGGTGGTCATGCCCATGCGCCGGAGGTTGGCAGCGAAGCGCTCGGTGCCGTAGTCGCGCAGCATCCACACGGCGGGCACGTTGCGGCTCCGCGCGAGGGCGGTGGCCGCGGGGATGGCGCCCATCCAGTGGTGGTCGAAGTTCTCGGGCGTCCAGCCGCCCATGCGCGCGGGGATGTCGGGCAGGAGCTGGCGGGGGAGCAGCGTGCCCTCCCCGAGGGCGAGCGCGTAGAGGAGCGGCTTGAGCAGGCTGCCCGTGCTGCGCGGCTGGGTGACGATGTCGACGTGCGTGCCCGGGGCCGCCGAGGGCCGCACGTTGCCGACGTACGCGAGCACCCGGCCGCTCTCCAGCTCCGCGATGATCGCCGCCGCGTGGTGGATGCCCTGGCCCGCCTGACGCCGCGCTGCGCTCTCGACCACCTCACGAGCCCGCGCCTGGAGTCCGGCGTCGAGGGTGGTCTGTAGGCGCTCGCCGCGGGACTTGGCGAGGAGGTGGGGGGCGTCGCCGGGGATCGGGGTGAGCGTCTCGGGGACCGGCTCCTGGAGCGCGGCCCCGAGGTCCACGGGGCTGATCTCGCCGTCGGCGGCGAGCGTGCGGAGCAGCCGGTCCCGCTTGGCGCGGAGCGCGTCGCGATTGCGCCCGGGGTGGACCAGCGCGGGGCTGTTGGGGAGCACCGCGAGGGTGGCCGCTTCGGCCCAGCTCAGGCTGTCGGGGGCGTGGCCGAGGTAGCGCCATGCCGCGGCCTCTATCCCCACGGTGTTGCCGCCGAAGGGGGCGTTCTCCGCGTAAGCGGCGAGGATCTCTAGCTTGGAGTCGGCGAGCTCAAGGCGCAGGGCGAGCACGGACTCGATCAGCTTCTCCCCGAAGGTGCGGGGCGGGTTTCCGCGCGACATGCGCACCACCTGCATGGTCAGCGTGCTCGCACCGCTCACCACCTCTCCGCGTGCGAGGAGCAGCTTCAGCGCCCGTCCCACAGCGAGGGGGTCCACCCCGGGGTGCCATTCGAAGCGGCGGTCCTCGTAGGCCACCACGGCCCGGGCGTACTTCTCGGGCACGCGCCCGGTGCCCGGGAAACGCCACTGCTCGTCCGCAGCCACGGTGGCGCCGGCGAGGTTGCCGTGGCCGTCGAGGAGCACGCGCGAGCGGGGAGCGTCCACCCGGGGGACCGGCACGGCGAGGAAGAGCCCGAGCAGCAGCAGGGCGAAGGCCACCACCCTGCCTGCCCGGCGCCGGTTCATCAGCCCTCCGGCTGGGCCGAGACGTTCACCCACTGGCCCGGCACGCGCGCGGTGATGCTCGCGTCGTACATCGCCTCCACCACCATCGCCGGCAGGTAGTAGCGACCGGCGTAGCTGGCGTTGACCGGCACGCTGAATGCGGCCGACGCCCCCGACTCAAGGTCGAAGTAGGTGTAGACCCGGTCGTCCCGCACGTCGCGGTAGTCGAAGCCCGGTCCGGTGCCCGGCGCCAGCCCGTTGATCTGCCAGCCGGTGGGGAAGAGCTCGGTGAGCGCGAGCTCGGGGAGGCGGCGGCCGCTCATGTTCGTCACGGTGACCTGGGCGACGAGGTCGGCCCCGTGCTCCACCTGGTTCACCCGGACGGACTCGCCGCCGGGCGTGAGCCAGTTCACGGTGATCTCGAGGCCCGAGCGTTCGGCCGTCTCCCGGCCGAGCGCGGGCACGCCGGTGGTCACGGCGCGTGCGTAGAGCACGCCCTTGCCGCCGTTTCGCACCGTGAGCACGGGAGCGCCGGTCGGGCCCAACGGCAGCGACACGCGCACGATGGGGGTGGTGGCGTCCACCTGGGTGACCGCACCGCTGTCGAGCTGCCAGGTGGCGCCCGAGAGCACCGCAGCCTGACCGGATCCGGCGAAGCGTGCGAGGGCCACGAGCGCGTAGGCCGTCTCCTGCGTGCTGAGCCAGCCATCGCGGGTGAGGCCCGCGGAGACCTCGACAGCGAGCTTGCCCGCCTGGCTGTGCTCGCCAAGGACGGTGGCGGCCTCCAGCACCATCGCCTGGTCTCGCAGCGTGGAGCCGTAGGTGCCCGAGAGCGAGCGCTCGCGGCTGAGCTTGCTGTCGGCTCCCACGAGGAGCGCACCCGCCGTCTGCTTCTGTCCGGCCAGCGCATAAGCCGCGGCGAGGCGCCAGCGCGCCGCCGTGTCCATGCGGCTCTCCTTGAGTCGGTTCATCGCGGCTACGTCGGGCTTCCCGGCCAGCGCGAGGGTGTAGAGCCTGTAGGCCTGGTCGAGGTCGGACTGGTCGCCATCCTTCACCCAGCGCGCGGCACGCTCCTGCTGGTAGCGCAGCCACGCCGAGCGGACGCCGGAGGGAGCAGGGTGCCCCGCACGCTCGGCTTCGATCAGGAAGTGGCCGGCGTAGGTGGAGCCCCAGGCATCCGACGGCGTGCCTGGCCAGTAGCCAAAGCCGCCGTCAGCGTTCTGGAAGCTGCGCAGGCGGGTGAGGCCGGCCTGCACGTTCGTCTGCACCCGTCGCGCTTCGGCCGGCGACAAGGTCTCCAGCTTCGACAGGTAGAGCTGCGGGAAGGCCGCGCTGGTGGTCTGCTCGATGCAGCCGTGCGGGTAGCGCAGGAGCTCGGGCAGGCGCCGGGCCAGGTCGAGCGGGGGCATCGCGCTCAGCTCGAGCACCGCCTCGTTGGTGCCGGGCATGCCGGGCAAGGCCAGCGACACATTCCAGGAGCCGCCACTGGCCAGTTCTTTCGCCACGGCGCGCGACTCCGGCCGCCCAGGGTGACGCACCTCCAGCTCCACCTCCTGCACGGCCTTGTCGCCCCCGCCGGAGGCCGTGACCCGCACCTTCGCTACGCCGGGGATTGAGCCCACCTTCAGCTTGAAGGTGCGGAGCTTGTCGCCCACGGCGTTGAACTTCAGGGTGCGCGTGGAGTCGCCCACGACCGACACCGGCCCCTCGGTGCTCACGCTCACCGTGACCTCTTTGATCTTCGGGTCGAGCGCAAAGACGCTGACCGGGAGGTCGATCTCCTCCTCCACCCCGAGCTGGCGGGGCAGGCTGGCGAGCAGCATGAGCGGCTTCTTCACCGGCACCGACTGGTCGAAGGCGCCCCAGGCGTCGCCCGCGCCGGCCGTCACCATCACGCGCACCTCGCCCACGTACTGCCCGATCGGCACCTCGTGCTTCGCTGTGGCGCCCGCTGCGAGCTGGAACGGGCCCGCGTAGTGGACCATCGGCTTGAACCGCTGGGCCTGGGGGGGCTCGCCCTCGCCGCTGGAGCCGTCGCCACCGATGGCCACCATCCCGTCGAGGGCACCCCCGTAGGCGCCGGCCACGAGGTCGAAGAGGTCCCAGGTGCGCACGCCGAGGGCCTTGCGGCTGTAGAAGGTGCTCCAGGCGTTCGGGGTCTCGAAGCGCGTGAGGCCCAGCAGGCCCTCGTCGACCACGGCGAGGGTGTAGGTCATCGGGCGCCCGTGGGTCTCCGACACGCTCACCAGCGCAGTGGACTCGGGCTCGAAGACGGAGGCCATGGTGGCCTTCGGCTCCAGACGGGTGCCTGGGTCGACCACCTCGATCGGCGTGATGCCGTACATGCGGATCGGCGCGTCGTTGCCACGATCCGACCAGGGCTGGAGCACGGTGACGTGCGCGTACACACCGGGCGCCATCTCGCGGGTGACGGGGAAGGTCCACGTGGTGGTGCCGCTGCCCGGGGATGGCTGCACCCACGCCATCTGCAGGACCTTGCTGCCGCTCTCGAGGCTCACCAGGGCGCGCGCCTTAGCCGCCATCGGGAAGGTGAGCGTGACGCTTTGGCCGACCTCGGCCTTGGGCTTGTCGGAGCTCACGCTGAGCACGCTGGCGCCGCCCGGCTGGTCCGGACCCGCGCGACCCGCCCAGCCCGGCCAGTCGATGTAGACGATGCGCCCGGCGGCGTGGCCGCCCTCGGCGTCCTTCGCGAGCACGAGGTAGCGTCCCCAGTCCGGGTACTTCACGTCGAAGTTCCAGCTGGCCATGCCATCACGCACGTCGACCGTGCCGTTCTGGAGCGGGCTGAGGTGGGAGCCCTCAGCGTACGCTGCGAGGCTCTCTGGGCTCTTCTCCCACCACCAGCGCCAGTCGAGCTTGTAGAGGGTCACATCGAGCTTGCCTGAAGCCACCGGGTTGCCGCTCTCGTCGACCAACACCAGCGAAGCGGCGTGCGACACGTCGGTGAGGAGCATGCCGCGGGAGGCATCCCCCTTCGGGAGCTTGAGGCCCACGTAGCGGGGATGCGCCGACACGGTGAGCTTGCTCTCGTCGACGCTGAAGGCGCCGCTCGGCTCGAAGACGCGGGTGCGGAGTGTGCCCGAGAGCATGCCCGGGGCGCCCTCCGGCACCGGGATCACCGCGTTCACCTCGGCCACCCCGTTCTCGTCGAGCCTCCCTTCCCAGACCTTCGCCGACTCGTAAGCGAACGGGGCCAGCGGGTTGTCGAAGGTGTACTCGCCGTACTTGGGGAAGGTGGTCGTCTTGGGCGCGAGGCGCAGCTCCACGTCGGCGGAGAAGCCGGGCGCGGGGGCCCCGTGCAGCCATCGCGACGTGAGCGTGCTGTGCAGGGCGAGGTCGCCGAACGTGACCAGGTCCTGGTTGTCGAGCGCGATCTTCAGGCGGTTCGGCACCACGGTCTCCACCCGCAGCGACTTCTCGAAGGTGGCCCCGCCCACGCGCACCTTGGCGGTGTAGGTGCCGGTGAGTGCGTCGGCCGCCGTGCGGGTGGTCATGCGGTAGAAGCCTTCGGTCGGGTCGGTGACCGTGCGCCGGTCCACCACCTGCCCGCGGGGGTTGAGCAGCTCGAACTCGGCGGGGTGGTTGGCGGGGAGGGTGCCGGCCACGTCGCGGAGGGCGAAGGTGAGGAAGATGTCGTCGCCGGGACGCCAGATGCCGCGCTCGCCATAGAGGAAGCCCTCGAGGCCACGCGTGAGCTCGGCGCCGCCCACGTCGAAGTGGGAGGTGGCCAGCGCGGCCGAGTGCGCGAGGCGGAGCCAGCCTTGGTCGGCGCCGGACTTCGCGACGATGGCGAAGGGCTCGGCACCGGCTGGCAGGCGCACCGTGGCGAGGCCCTCGGCGTCGGTCGTTGCGTGGGCCAGCGCCTGGAGCTGGTAGTCCAGCACGTCGAGCGTTGCGCCCGAGGTGGGGACGGCGCTCACGAGGTTCGTGGCCACCACCCGGAGCACGTCATCGGCGCCCTGCTTGGCCACGAGGCCGAGGTCGGAGATCACGACGTTCCGGCTCA
>CAYNFK010000143.1:0-10200 GCA_964396405.1 uncultured Enterobacteriaceae bacterium | reverse complement strand
TGGCGCTGGCCTACAACGTGCCCGAGCGCGACGACGTCGACCGCCTGCTCACCCGCCTCGCGGGTCTGGGCGTGCGCATCGCGAAGCCTGCCGAGGACGCCTTCTGGGGCGGCCGCTCCGGTTACTTCCAAGACCCGGAAGGCTTCCTATGGGAGGTCGCCTGGAACCCTGGCGGGCAGCTCGACGCGGAAGGGCGGTTCGTGATCTAACGACGGCCCTCAACCCCACCACCGCTCCACCCTGTCGGGCGGCGGATGCGGACCGGGCAAGACGTCGAAGCTGTAACGACCCAGCTCGCGGCCCTCCGGGGTCTCCACCAGCACCCGCCAGGGGCCGGGGGTGAGCTTCGTCTTCTTCGACCACGTGCGGTAGCCGAGGTCGTCGCCCCCCCGGAGCGCGCCGCGGCGGGTGACGTCGATGCGGTCGGTGTCGACCCATCCCTGGGCCGCATCCCAGCGCTGCCAGCGGTGCACGATCGAGGCCGTGAAGCCCGTGGGCGCGAAGATGGCCGTGAACAGGTGGGCGGACTCGCCGTCTCGCTGGCGAAAGGCGTGGTCGTCGTCGACCCAAGGCGTCCACCAGGACGGACGCTCGTAGCCGAGCTGGTAGCGGGCGCGAGCGTGCAGGCTGTCGGCCTCCTGGCGCTCCACGCTGTGGAACACCCCGATCTCCACCACCGCGTAGGGCATCGGCGGCACCCAGCCCAAGCGGTCCACAGCAAACAAGGCGGTGCCCAGGGCGAGCGCGAGCGCCACGGGTCGACGCCAGGGCTGAGGGCGGTCGGCATCGAGCCACATGAGGCGCGCCACACCCAGCACGAGCCCGCCTGAGAGCGTGGCGGCCACCACGACCAAGGCCGCCGACGCGAAGCCCAGCAGCACCGGGAGCGCGAACAGCAAGAACGCGAAGGCCACGAGTCCAAGCATGACCAGCCGCAGCCACACGCCCCGGATCAGGTGCTGCAAGAACTCATTGACCACGAACAGCCCGGCCAGGATGAGCACGAAGATGGCCGACGGCCCCACCGAGGCGCTGCGGCCGTAGAACACCAGGTAGGCCGAGAAGAGCCCGCCGAACAAGAACTGCACGCCCGCGCGCAGCCACCCTGCACGACGCGCCAGCCGGGGCCACTGGCTCGGGTCCTGGCCCACATGGTGATCGAGCACCAGCAGCACCACGAGCACAGCGAGGTAGGCGCCGAGCAGCAGGTTGTCGAGCAGGCGGTCCACGCGCACCAAGGTGAGCGCGTCCCAGCCGAACCCCACCAGGAAGAACGCGACCGAGGCCAACGGGCCCAGCCGATCCTTCACCGCCTCCCAGCGCTGCGTGAACCGTTCGGAGATCAGGGCGGCGTGTCCGTGTCCGTGTCCGTGTCGGGCAACGGGCAGCCATCGCTCGGCAGACCCGGCGTGCCGAAGTCGGCACCGCCAGTGGAGATGCGCGTGACCGCCAGACACCAGCTCGCGGCGTCGTCGTTGAGCGTGGCGTCTTCGCTCTCGCTGTCGAGGGTCCACGCGGCGCCCGCAGACTGGATCCACGTGCGCGTGTCGACCACATCGATCTCCACAGCACCGACGCGCAAGGCGATGCGCTCACCATCGTTTCGCTGGCGACCGGTCTCCCACTCGAAGGGGGCCGACCAGCCTGGGAAGCAGGCCTGCGCCGAGCGCCGCTTCACCAGCACCCGCTCGCCGGGCCCGAGGAGGTAGTCGGCGTCGGTGCCGAGCACCAGCGGCATGCTCACGAAGTCGAGCATGTCGATGCGCAGGCCGAGCACGTTCACCCAGCCGCCGCTCGTGTTGACGAACTCGAAGTACTCACCGCGATCGTCGACGCAGGTGTTGGGGTCGGGCAGCATCTCGGTGATCACCAGATCGCCCGCCACCAGCTCGTCGGCCGTGAGGATGGTCGGGGCGTCGGGAACGGCCGGATCGAGCCCGAAGCGCACCTCGTCGCCGTCACGGATGCCGTCCCCGTCGGTGTCGGTCTCGGTGGGACTGGAGCCCCAGAGGTCCACCTCGTCGCCATCCAGGAGCCCGTCGCCGTCGGAGTCGGGATCGGTGGGATCGGAGCCCCAGGTGATCACCTCGGGGCCATCCTCGAGGCCGTCGAGATCGGTGTCCTTCACGAACGGGTCGGAGCCGGCGGAGATCTCGCCACCGTCGATCAGCCCGTCTTCGTCGGTGTCTTCGAGGGTGGGGTTCGTGCTGAACTCGTTGACCTCGGCGTTGTCCGTGAGGCCGTCGCCGTCGGTGTCTTCTGCGAGAGGATCGGTGCCGTAGTCGTTGACCTCCTCCCCATCACGCAGTCCGTCCTCGTCGGAGTCGTCGTTCGTGGGGTCGGTGTTGGAGACGAGCAGCTCGTGGTCGTCGGTGAGCCCGTCGGAGTCCGAGTCGGCGTTGTTCGGGTTCGTGCCGTGGGTGACCACCTCCTCGTTGTCGAGGAGGCCGTCGCCATCGGTGTCGTTGTCGAGCGGATCGGTGCCGTAGTCGCGCACCTCTTCGAGGTCGGTGAGACCATCGCCATCCCCATCCACAAGCAGCGGATCGCTGAGCCACTCCAGGACCTCGGCCCCGTCGTTGAGGCCGTCGCCGTCGGTGTCGGCCAGGGTGGGATCGGTGAGGTATTCGTTGACCTCATCGCCGTCGTCGAGCAGGTCTTCGTCGGTGTCGGGGTTGTTGAACAGCGTGCCGTTAGCGACCTCTTCGCCATCCTTGAGGCCGTCGCGGTCTTGGTCCGGGCGCTTGGGGTCGCTGCCCCAGATCAGCACCTCGTCGCCGTCGGAGAGGCCGTCGTCGTCGGTGTCGACGCGCAGCGGGTTGGTGGTGGTGGTGAGCACCTCCGTGGTGTCGGAGAGGCCGTCGCCATCCGTGTCTGCGGCGAGCGGATCCGTGCCGTAGGTGCGAGCCTCAGCGAAGTCGCTGAGGCCATCCTCGTCGGTGTCGGAGAGCGAGGGGTCGGTGAACAAGAAGTCCACCTCCTCTCCGTCGTTGAGGCCGTCGCTGTCGGTGTCGGGCAGGAGGGGATCGGCGTTGGTGAAGTTGACCTCACGCCCGTCGTCGAGGCCGTCGTTGTCGGTGTCGGCGTCCTTCGGGTTCGTCCCGATGTCGACCTCGACGAAGTCGCTCAGCTCGTCGTCGTCGGTGTCGGCGTCGTTGGGGTTTGTGCCGTGGACGGTGATCTCGCGGCCATCGTCGAGCTGGTCGTCATCGCTGTCGGCGTCGAGCGGGTCGCTGAACCACGAGAGCACCTCGTCGCCGTCGTTGACGCTGTCGTTGTCGGAGTCGGAGTCAAGCGGATCCGTGCCGCGTCCCACCTCGTCGGAGTCGGTGAGGCCGTCGTTGTCGGCGTCAGGGTCCTTGGGAGACGTGCCGTACACGTTGACCTCCTCCCCATCCAGGAGGCCATCGTTGTCGGAGTCGTCATCGAGGGGGTCGGTCTGATGGACGCGGTCCTCGTCAAAGTCGGTGAGGCCGTCGTCGTCGGTGTCCATGAGGGTCGGGCTGGTGCCGAGGCTGATCACCTCCTCGCCGTCACCGAGGCCGTCCCCGTCGGTGTCGAACACCTCCAGGTTGCTTCCAGCCGCCGTCTCTTCGTCGTCGGAGAGGCCGTCCCCGTCGCGATCGGGGCCGTTGTCGTCGGTGTCGGTGTCGACCGGCACGCAGAGCTCATCGACCTCTTCGTCACAGTCATTGTCGGCGCCGTCGCACTCCTCCACGCGCGTGGGGTAGCGGTCGCGGTCACCGTCTTCGCAGTCGTCGTCGCGGGTGGACCACCCAGCGCCGGGGCTCTCGCAGGCCCGCACCTCGGTGCCGGGCACGCCGAAGCCGTCCAGATCGCCGTCGGTGTAGTAGATGCCGCCCGCATCGGTGGGCAGGTTGTCGTCGGCGGTGCCGGAGCAGTCGTTGTCGAGCCCGTCGCAGCGCTCGATCCCGGTGGGGAACACCACGATGCTCTCATCGCCGCAGTCATCACCGCCGCAGGCCTCGGCCACGTAGCCGTCGTCGTCGAGATCGCAGTCCCACGAGAAGGCGACGGGCATGCGGAAGGTCTTCACGATCCACGACGCGGGATCCGAGCGTCGGCTGGCCGTGGGGTTCACCACCACCGCGGTGGTGTTGGTGAAGGTGCCCACATCGAGCAGGAGCTCGGCGGCAAAGCTGCCGTCCTGCCACAGGGAGGGGGTGGGCGTGTAGGTGACCTCGATGAGGATGGCCTCATCGGGCAGCACCACCACATCTTCGAGATCGCCCGCCGTGAGGATGTCGGCGCGCTCGCCTTCGAAGCCGTTCGGCGTGACGTAGACCGGGACATCGCCTTCGTTGCGGACCGCGAAACGGCCCTTGGCCGGCACGTTCTGATAGTCGCGCGGGTTGAGCGTGATCGCATCGGCCGAGAACGTGACGTTGAGGTTGGGGTCGGCACCGGTCTCGGTGCCGCACGCACCGACCAGCACGAACAGCGCGCCAAGCAGGGAGCATCGGGTGTGCATGGGATAGCGTCCAGACAGATGGATTCGGCTCAAGCTGCCACGGTGGGAGGCGAATCGCCACCCGGCCGCTGTGGAAGACCCGCAACTCCCCTCGGAGCGCCCACCCCCTCATGCACGGCTCGCTCACCCTCCGCGGTGCCCGCTTGGTGCTCCCCGACCGTGTGGTTACCGGCGATCTCCTCGTCATCGACGGGGTGATCGAGCAGATCGGTGCCTCGATTTCCGAGACGGCGGGCATCGAGATCGACGCAGGACACCTCACGATCTTGCCGGGCGCGATCGACACGCTGGTAGCGGCCCCGCTGGGCGCAGCCGACGACGGCACGCCGCTCAGCCGCGTGACGGGGGCCGCGCTCGCTTCGGGCGTCACCGCGATGGTGCTGGAGGACCCCGCAAACCCTGTGCGAACGGCCGAGCAGCTCGATGCGGCCTTGGCCCACGCGGCACGCCACGCCCGCACCCACTTCGGGATCTACCTCGATGTGGATCCGCTCGATCCCAAGGTTCCCGACGTGGGCAGTCGTGCTGCTGGGCTTCGGCTGCGCATCGGGGGACGCGGCACGGCGACCATGCCCGACCCGAACCGTCTCGACGCGTGGTTCGCGCGCATTGACGCGCTGGTGGTGGCAGAGGGGCAAGACGCCGTGGGCGCGCGCGCTAGGGAGGCCCTCTACGCCGACGCGCATGACCCCAGCGAGCACGGCACCATCTACGAACCCGCCCTCTCGGCAAGGGTGGTCGATCTGCTGCTGCAGCTCGCCCGCCGCCATGGGGGTCCCCTGCACCTGCCGCGGGTCACCTCCGCCGCCGAGCTCGCGGTCCTCGAAGACCGTCCCGCCCACGTCACCGCCAGCGCACCGGTCACGCACCTCGCGCTGGAGGCTAAGGAGGCGGTGAAGCGGCTGCGCCACTGGGCGGTCACCGATCCTCCTCTGCGCGGAAGGGCCGATGTGGAAGCCCTGTGGGACGCCCTCGCCGATGGGGGTCTCGACAGCGTCGGCTCGGGGCACACGGCGATCCTCGCAGCCACCAAGGACGTGCCGTACCCGCGCACGCCCACCGGTCTGCCGGCGCTGATCGCGTGGCTGCCCACCCTGCTGGAAGCTGTGGCGATGGGTCGGTGCTCGCTGGTCGACGTGGCCCGGTGGACCGCCGGCGAGCCTGCGCGTCAGCTCGGCCTGCCGCGTAAGGGTCGGCTGGAGGTGGGCTGCGATGCCGACCTCGTGGCCTTTGACCTGAACGCGGAGCTGAAGCTGGAGCCGCCGTGGCCGAACTGGTCGTCGTGGTCGCCGTTTGAGGGCCGAACCTACAGGGCGAGACCCGTCGTGACGATCGTGGGCGGTCGCCCGGTATACAGCGAAGGACGCCTGGTGGATGGGGTGCGCGGCCGTCAGCTCGCCCCTCACCGCCGCAGCTGAACAGGAGTCATCATGCTTGAGGTCGGTCAGAAGCCCGCTGCGTTCACGCTGCTGCAGCAAGATGGCACGCCGGTGAGCTGGGAGTCCCTGCGGGGACGTGCGGTGGTGATCTTCTGCTACCCGCGCGCCAGCACACCGGGCTGCACCACGGAGGCGTGCGACTTCCGCGACGCGAGCGCCGAGCTGGCCTCGTTGGGCGTGCAGACCTTGGGCCTGTCGGCCGACAAGGTGCCGGCCCAGAAGAAGTTCGCCGACAAGTTCTCGCTGGCCTACCCGCTGCTCTCGGACCCCGAGCACGTGGTGCTGGAGCCATGGGGGGTGTGGGGCGAGAAGGTGCTGTACGGGAAGGTCTCCATGGGCATCCTCCGCACCACGTTCTGGTTCGATGCGAGCGGCACGCTGGTGCAGCGCTGGAACAAGGTGCGTGTTGCCGGCCACGTGGATGACGTGGTCGCCGCGGTTCGGGGAGCGTAAGCTCGTGATGCGCGTCGTGGGCTGGAGCGTGGCGCTGGTGGTGCTGGCGGCGTGTCCGAGCGGCACCGCGCCCGAGGCGGAAGCACCTCCCGCCGAGGTCGCCCTGCGCAGCGAGACCTGGGTGCCCGCGCGGGCGTCGGGCCACACCGGGATCCTGCACGTCGACGTGGTGCAGGTCACCGCGTCCGAGCGGCGAGAGGGGGGCTGGACGATCACGCCCACGCTGCTGATCCGCCACGACCGCCCCACAGCCTTCGACGGTCAGCAGTCCACGGGGCGGGCGGTGCTGGTGCCGGTGGCCGCGGTGACGCTGGTGGTGGGCACCGACCAGGTTCCGCCCGACGTGCTCACCACGAACAACCCAGAGCTGCCCGATCACGTGTTCGTGCCGTTCGACCGCCCGAGCCAGGTCCTGCACCGCCCGAGCTACACGCTGGCGGATGCCGAGCTGCCCGAGCGCCTCGCCATCCGGGTGGTCGACGACGAGCGCACGGCGGCCGTGGTGGCCCTGCGAGGGGGCTGGACCACGCCCGAGGGGCTGCCCGGCCAACCGCTGCACCTCCGCGATCGTGCGGGCCGTGCCGTGCACACAGCAGGCACCGTGCAGGTCGACGGGGAGGGGTTCGCCCTCGGTCCCGACGACCCCGCAGCCGTGCTGCCCACCGGCTTCACCACCGCCCAGCTCACGGCGAACGGGTTCGGCCCGGTGGTCCTCACGCCGGGTGAGGGTGCCGTCACCGCGGTCGTCGACCCCGTGGATGCCAGCGCCACGGACGGCGAAGACGCACTCGCCCGCGCGATCTCGCAGGTGCTGCCGCGCGTCACGGGCGAAGCACCGATCGACATGGCGGTGCTCGCAGCGCGCCTGCAGTCCCCGGAAGAAGTGGCCACCTGGGTGCGCAACGAGCTGGGCGTGAGCCCGGTGTCGAGCCTGCGGGCCGGTCCTTCGGCGATCTTGCGCAGGCGCTTCGCCGGCCCGTTGGAGCGTGCGCTGCTGGCCCGCGATCTGGTGGTGGCACAGGGCCTCGACGCCGTGCTGATGTGCGGCGACCTGCCGGAGCACGAAGCGCGCGCGATCTACGACGGCACGCTGCCGCCGGATCCCGCCGCAGGCGCGCTGGAGACGGTGATCGCCGGCCTGCGTCCCCAGCAGGAAGCCCTCACCGGCACGCTCACCCAAGCGCTGTCGGGCTGGGCCACCCGACCCGCCGCCGATCGCGATCGCTACAGGCTGCTGCCCGAGTGGTGCTGGACCCAGTGGGGCGTGAAGGGCAGCGAGCTGTCGAACGTGCTGGAGCTGCGGCCTCCAGGACTCGACCACGGCCCTACGCCGCACGCCTGGCGGGCCACCGAGCGCACCGGCCCCGACACCTGGTCGCTCACCACGCTGCTGCAGGGCAACGCCCCGTCTTCCGAGGGCTGGGTCCATCCCCGTTACGCAACCCACAGCGGCCCGGTCGGCGCGATGGCCGACGGCGTGGTGGTGCTGGACGCTCATCGCACGCCCGATGGTCAGAGCTTTCAAGGGAAGGCGCAGACCCTCGCTGGCGGCCGCGCGGGGTACCGCGAAGGCAGCAGCTACCCGATCACCCGCATGGAGACGGTGGAGGTGCTGCTGCGGCTCACCGACCCCGATCGTGTGGGCACGCGTGAGCAGTACCTAGAGCTGTGGGCCCGAGGCGAGACGCCGCTGCCGCAGGCGTGGAGGGTGGTGATCACGTCCGACACGGGCTCGCGCTCGCTGGAGGATGTCGCACAGGCGTATGCCACGGCGGTGGCCACGCCCGACAGCGGTGCTGGGATGATCCGCGCCCGGCACGCGCTGTATGACGCCGTGTTCGCGCACCTCACCGGAGGGATGGCCACCGTGGAGCCGTCGCTGCGGATCACGGTGCTCGAAGATCGCGGCGACAGCAGCGTGGGCTGGCGCTTCCTGGTGTGGCCGCCGCCGCTGCCGGTCTCGCTGAGCGGTCCTTCGTCGGTGGAAGACCGCGCGCGCATGTCCGCTGCCGACGCTGTGGCCAGAGCCCTGGTGCTCGGCGTCGAGCCGCCCGAGGCCCCCAGCTTCTGGCTGCAAGACACCTCGGCGCTGGGTCGTGCGGGTCACCTGCCCGATCGCGTGCGCGCCGGCATCCCGCGCCACCTCCAGGCGTTCGACTTCGGTCTCACACAGGGCACCACGGTGTGGATGAACGACCGCTTGTCGGGCACCGCCAGCTGGTTGGATGCGCTGCCCCACTGGATGCCCGAGGTCGAACCCGCGCTGAGCGGCGTGCGGGTCGGAGACCCCGCGTGGCCATGGAAGCGGTGGGACCTGCCCGTGCGCTGCCACGAAGCGCGCCGCTGGGCCGCGTGGCAGGGCCAAGACGTGCCGGTGGGCTGTGCGCTGTCGACCGACGCGCCCGCGAGGCTACCCGAGTAGACCCGGCGAGATCACCCGGTACATGCGCACAACCGCCTCGGAGCGCGTGCCCTGCACCTCACCGCGAGCTGCAGCGCGCATCGCGGCCTCGGCGGAAGCCATCAGACCGATCGCCGCGAGCACAGGGTCGATGCCCTTCGCGAGGCCCTTGCCTTCGGCCTGCGTGAGGATCTCTTCGGCCACCCGACCCAGGGACGCGCGGGTGACCGAGATGCGGTCCTGGCACGTGGACGGGAGGCGCGCCTGCTGCAGCACCACCGCTCGGGGCGTGCGCGCGGCGTGGTCGGCCACCAAGGCCACCAAGCGGGTGAGCACGGCGCTCAGCCCGCCCGTGGTGCGGTCGAGGCGGCCCAGCTCGGCATCCGTGCCGTCGCAGGTGGCGGCGACCACCGACACCACGACCTCGTCCTTGCTGGCGAAGTACTTGTAGAGCGTGGACTTCGACATCCGCAGCGACCGCGCGAGGGCATCCACCGTGAGGTCGCCATAGACCCCATGGTCGAGGATCTCGACCGCGCTCTCAAGGATCCTGGCGCGGTTCATGTGTCGTCGGTCCACGGGCATGTTGGGCTCCCACCTGAAAAAGTGCCGAAACTTGCGTCGATCCCGTCACAAATACCGTTGCAGCACCCTTACATCGGTACGGATTACCCGCAGTGTAGGAAAAATTTTGGAGGGTACGCGTGGATCGTCCGAAGCAATCGGAAGGTGATGGGACGGTACCGAACGGAGCCGGGCGGCTCGGCTGGCTTCGGATCAGCGCGGTCGACGCCGAGCGTCACGGCGCGCCAGGGCACAGCGTAGGGGTCGGTCCCGTGCGCGCCGGGATCGGTGCGGCCAAGCTGATCGCCACGCTGCGTCCAGCCGGGCTGGTGCTGGTGGGAACGGCCGGCGCTTACACCGACCGTCACGCCGTTGGCACCGTGATCCTCGGGGCACGCTTAGGATTGGAGGGGGGTCTCTCGGAGGTGGGACTGGGCTACACGCCGCTTCCTGCTGAGCCGCTGCGGGGCACCGAACCCGAGGGCGTCCAGCTCGGTGCGCGGGCTGCGGACGTGCTCACGGTCGCGGCGATCACCACCGATCCGAGCCTCGTCGCTCAGCGTGCTGCCGACTGGGCGATCGAGCACATGGAGACCTACGCTGTGGCCGCGGCTGCGGCCGCGTTCAACTTGCCGCTGGTGGTGCTGCTGGGCATCAGCAACCGGGTGGGACCCCACGCCCACGCCGAGTGGCTCGCGCACCGCGCCGAAGCCGAGCGGGCCGCACTCGCTGCAGCCCAGGTGTGGCTGGACCACCTCGCCACCCGGACACCCAGCGTCCGGTCGATGCGATAGGCCGCGTGCATGTTGTGGAACCAGCTCCCCATCGTCGCGTTCGACACCGAGACCACC
>CAYNFK010000142.1:0-10361 GCA_964396405.1 uncultured Enterobacteriaceae bacterium | reverse complement strand
CGCTCTACGTGCGGCGCTGCCGGATGCGGAAGCTGGCGCGGCAGATCGCTGTGGGCGCGTGCCAGGAGCTGGCGCTGGCGGCCTGATTCGGCTTCACCGCCCCAGCTGCGCTTCCATCGCCCGCTGCAGGCCCGCCGGCAGCAGCGCGAGCCACCCTGAGCCGCGCCCGACCTTCTTCATGCGCTGGGCCAGATCCACCCGCAGGGGCTCGTTGGCCGTGAGCTCGTAGAGGGTGGCGGCGTACTGGCTGGGTCGTACGTCGAGCACGTAGGCGGCGAGCGCACCGAGCTGGTCGTCGCCGCGGTGACGCTCCAGGCCGTTGCGGACGTGTGCAGAGAACGGGCCGGTCTCGTAGCGGGCGACGACCTCGTTGAGGGCGTCGACCTCCTCGGCCGACAAGACCCACGCGCTGCTCGGGCGGCTCGGCAGGTTGGCGGCCGTGCGCGCGGGGAGCGTCCACACACGGGTCTCGGCGGCGCGCACCTGCAGCTCCTGCTCACCTGCGCGGCTCACGGCCTCGGGACCGTACTCCGAGCGCGCCACACGGCCCGCGAACAAGAAGAGCTGCAGATCCGGACCGGCCCCGTCGGCGCGGATGCGCAGCTCGAAGGCATCGCCCACGCGGCGGGTGCCGGCTGCGCCGAGCGGCTGCACGGGCGCGTTGGGCTCGCTCAGCGGGGAGACCCACGCCGGCAGGTTCACGCCGGGCAGCACGTTGATGCGAAAGCCGTCGTCGTCGAGGGTGACGAGCACGTGGGCGCGCGAGACGAAGGGCTGGTGCGGGAAGGCCAAGCAGGCGGGGTCGCCCAGCGTGAGGCGGCGGATCTCGGCGAGCTGGTCGTGCAGGCGCTCCCGATCGGTGGGGTCGGAGGCCGTGCCGGCTTCAAGGTCAGCCAGGCGACGCACGCGCCCGATCAGCAGCGCACTCTTCCCGAAGGTGCGCTCCAGGCCCACGATCTCGCCGTCATCAAACGTGGGATTCCACAGCACCACGATCGGGCGCGCGGTGACCGTGGACAGCAGGTGGGGCAGGTGCCGGGCCACGGTGGTGCGGTCGATCGGACGCCGGGTGGCGGTGGAGAGCGCCTTGGCATCCGCAAGCAGCTCGGGCAGGTTTCCGCGCCACGCACGCCGGGCCAGCACGTCGAGGGCATCTTCGCGGATCGGGTGACCATCCAGGGCCGTGCGGATCGCGTGACGGAGGGCCTCAGCGCCGCGATCCGCGAGCGCCGGGATGCGCAGGGTGACCGTGGTCATGCGCTCGGCCAGCGACCGCGGGAGCGCCAGCGTCGGCCGACCCTGATCCCCCAGGCTCTGCGTGGTAAGCACCGGCACGGGCCGCCGGTTGGCCGGTGCGAGGTGACCCAGGTGCGCCGGCCGCACCGGCAGCGACTCGACCTCGAAGGCCGCGACGTGCATCACCTGCTGAAGCTCCCGCACGTTGCCGGGCCAGTGGTGGTTTCGTAGGGCTTGCGCGGCTTCGTCCGACAACCACGCGCCCTGCGTGGCATCCGGCCCGCGCGCCTCGGCGAAGAAGGCGGTCGCGAGCTTGAGCACGTCGTCGCCCCGCTCGCGCAGCGGCGGGATGTGCAGCGTGACGGCCTCCAGGCGGTGCAGGAGGTCGGCGCGGAACTCGCCCCGACGCACGAGGGCTTCCAGGTCGGCGTTGGTGGCGGCCACGAACCGCACGTCGACCGGCACGACCTCGTCGCTGCCCACAGGCTGCACCGTGCGCTCTTGCAGCAGGCGCAGCAGCTTGGCCTGGATCTTGGGCTCCACGTTGCCCAGCTCGTCGAGGAACAGCGTGCCGCCATCGGCTGACCGCACAGCGCCGCGTCGCGCCTTGTCGGCGCCCGAGAACGCGCCCGAGGCATGGCCGAACAGCTCGCTCTCCACCAGCTGCGGGTTGAGCGTGGACACATCCACAGCGTGGAACGGCCCCTTGCGCCCGCTCACCTCGTGAATCGCGCGGGCGAACAGCTCCTTGCCCACGCCGGTCTCGCCCAAGAGCAGCACGGGGAGCGTGGTGCGGGCTGCTCGAGCGGCCCGATCAAGGGCGCGCAGCAGCACGGCGGACTCGCCCACGGCGCGGTGCAGCGCGGGGTGGTCGGGCCGCGGTGGACCCTCGCTCGTGTCGATCGGCGTGTGCCGGTGGGCACGACCGCGCTCCAGGGCCACGCGCAGGTGGTGCAGGCGGTCGGCGTCGAGCTCGGAGACCTCGGCAAACAGCGACCACTGGCCCGCCGTGGGGCGTGCGTCGCGGCCCTGCGCGATCTCGGCGAGTGGGCGGTCGTCGAGCTGCGCGTGGGCCCAGCCCACGAGGTCACGCTTGCCGGTGCCGAGCGGACCTTCGAGGTGCACCAGCGACGCGCTGCGGCAGTGCGACACGAGGCTGCGTCGCACATCCTCCAGCGACGGATCGGTGGCCACGAGGTGCCAAGCGTCCTCCGCCAACACCGAGGCCACCACGGCTTCCGGCCACGTGAGCGCGGGGCCTTCGCCAAACACCAGCCACGCACCCCGGCCCTTCCCGTTGGGCAGGGCCACGGGCGGCATCGACGTGAGCACCACCCATCCGCTCTCGCGGGCGGCCTCTTCGAGCACCTCGCGCGCTTCGTCGGGTGTGCCCAGGTAGGCCACGTCGACGAGCACGAGCGGTGCCCAAGGCCGATCTTCCGCGAGCCAGCGACGGTAGAGCGCGCGGCTCAACAGCCGGGGCTCCAGGCCTTGCACGGGGGGCAACGTGGCCACCCTTCCCCGCGCCCACGCGGACTCCAGGGCGGCCATCAGGTCGCCCATGGGATCAGTGCTGGCTTCCCCGTCGCGGATGCGTGCCCCCAGCCCGCGGGCGAGACATACCACCGTCCGACGATGGGCGCGGCCCGTCCTGGAGGTCGGATGCGGGATGCCCTCGTGGTGACGGTACTGTCGATGCTGCCGCGCAAGCGGATGTCGCGGGGCATGGGCTCAGCGGCCCGCACGTCGTTGTCGGCGCTCGGGGTGCGCGCGTTCGTGCGTGCGTACGGCGTGAACCTCGCCGAGGCCGAGCATCCGGTGAGCGCTTACCCCACGCTGGACGCCTTCTTCGTGCGGCGCCTGCGTCCCGGAGCTCGCCCGATCGATCCCTCTCCCGACGCGCTCGTGAGCCCAGTCGACGGCACGGTGGCGTGGGCAGGCACCACGTCAGACGGGGCGGTGGAGGTGGCGCCGGGTCGGTCGATGTCGGCGGCGGCGCTGCTGGGCCGACCCACCGGCGAGGCGTACGACGCCGCCGTGCTCTACCTGTCCCCGAAGGACTACCACCGGGTGCACGTGCCCCGCGAAGGTGTGCTCACGGCCTGGCGTTACCTCGCGGGCACGCTGTGGCCTGTGTTCCCGGCCGCGGTGCGTCGGGTGGACGGCCTGTTCGAGCGCAACGAGCGGGCTGCGCTGACGTTTCAGACGCCAAGCGGACCGCTGCACGTGGTGTTCGTCGGGGCCTTCGGCGTAGGTCGCATCGAGGTCCCTGCGGTGGGCCTGGGCCTCGACGCGGTGCCGCAGGCCTCGGAGGGCGCAGTGTCGGTGCCGATGGCGCGCGGCGACGACCTCGGGGCCTTTCACCTCGGGTCCACCGTGGTGCTGCTTGCACCTGCGGGCTCGTGGACGTGGACGGTGAAGGCTGGCGAGACCGTGCGCGTGGGACGCGCGATCGCACGGGCGACCCCTTAGGGCGCGGTGGTGGCTTCCGTAGGTGCAGCCGCGGGGACCGCAGCGGGTGCCTCAGGGGTGGCCGCAGCGGGAGGCGTGGTGCCAGGACCCGCGGGCGGGGTTTCTCCCAGCGTGGCATCGGCACTGGCTTCCGGGACCTTCGGCAGGTCCGGCTTCGGATCCAAGCTCTCGGCCAGCCAGGTGATGACGCGCTCGCCGAGGTCGGGCGGCACGCCATCGGGCCAGGTCTCGGTGTCGATGCGCAGGTCGGTGGGGATGGACGCGCGCATCAGGCGGCCGCGATCGACGCGCGCCAGCGTGTGCGTGGACGGGTCGAGCGCGCCGGCATCGATGCGGACGGTCTGGTTCGTGCGCGCCTTGCCTTCTGCGGCCGCATCCCGCGTGCCCTTCCAGGTGTCGGACGGACCCAGGGCCAGCGCGCCGAGCGCGAAGTCGGGGTCGCGCAGCATTAGCTCGACCGCGTACTGCGCACCCTGGCCCACACCCACCAGGTAGCGACGCTTGGGGTCGGCCTGGAAGCCCGGGATGTTCGTGAGGGCATCGGTGATCTGCGCCAGATCGCGCGCGGGATCCCCGGACCACATGCCAGCCGTGGGACCGATGCGATCCGGCCCGCCCACGCCGATCACGACCACGCCGACCTGATCGGCCAGCTCCTGGCCCCAGCCGAGCGCAGCACCGCCGCTCCCGCCGATGTCGTCGAGCCAGATCAGCACGGGCAGCTTGAGGCCATCCTTAGCCTTCGCGAGCTGCTCGGCCGGCACCTTGCTGCGGCCCGCTTCCCGCTCCAGCGCCAAGGCCGGATCGGGGGTGAGGATCGTGGACGCCGTGGGGCCACGGGTGCTGTAGTAGCGCGAGGTGACGACCACCCAGCGGATGAACGCATCCCAGCGCTCATCGATCCACAGCCACCGGAACGCGCGGTCATCGACGAACACGGACGGCGGAACCCCGCGCTCCTGCACGGCGCGCACCAGCCAGTAGAGGGCGGCGTCGATCTCACCCACATCGGCGAGCAGGCGACCGTGGGCGAAGAAGCGCGCGGGCTGGATGTCGATCCGCACGGCCCGATCGGACAGCGCCGTGGCCAGCACAAGGTTCTCGGCACCGAGCGCCTCGGCCATGCGCGTGGGCAGGTCTTCCGGCGCGATCGACGCCCCGAGCAGATCGGGACGGAACGGTGCCGGCGGCACCAAGTCGAACGGCGGCGGAGGCGCGGTCTTCAGTGCGGTGACGCCCACCACGGGCAGCATCGGCGCGGCGATCTCCGCCTCATCTGTGCCCTGCACCGCCCGGGAGACCAGCGCAGCCAGCGCGAGCATCGCGACCGACGCGAGGCCCACCGGGATCAGGATCCCCGCCAGGTTGCCGCCACGACCGGAAGCCCCGCCGTAGCTCGGACGCACCACCGGCACGGGGCGAGCGGCTTCGTAACGACCGGAGCCTTCGGCGTGCTGACCCGCCCGGCGAACGGGAGGGATGGGGCGAACGCCCTCAGGCGCGCGCGGACGCGGCGACGGAAGGGACACACCGGACCCCGCGCCACGGGCTCCGCGCGACGGGCCAGCGGCCGGCGACGACGCGAACGAGCTCGGGCCGGGTTCCGTGGGCTGATCCGTGGGCGGCGCGGCCCCGCGCGGCATCAGGTTCATCTGGAACGCTTCTTCGTCATAGGACACGGCGCTCGATGGGCTGGAGCCTGGGTTCCAGTCGACGCTGGTGGTGTTCTCGCCGGCTTCGTCGAAGAAGGTGACCTCGGCCGTGTGCTCGCGGTGCGAGTAGGGGCTGCCGGCCGCGGCCCACGTGGCCTCGTCGTCGATGTCTTCTTCCACCCGGCCCTTCACAGGGCGCGGAGGGGGACGGAAGGACGGCGCGTCGGGTCGCCTGCCCTTGCCCTTGCCACGCCGCTCGGAGTCGTCACTCATCGCAGTCCTGCCCCTGGATCCATCGTACCGCATCGGTGCACGGCGGCCAATCGGCACGAAGCGGCTTCGCTGAAGCCTTGCTAGACGTGCGGCCTGGGCTACGGGCCCGGGCCCCTCGCACGGTACCGAATCTTGGACCTCGATCTCGACGCCCTCACGGCGCGCGCGCTGGATCTGCCCGCCTTGCTCGACGCCCTCGCGTCCCGTTGCCTCACCGGGCGGGGTCGCGAGGTGGCGCTCGCGGCGTGGCCGGTGCGCGATCTGGAAGTGATCGGGCGCTGGCTGCACGAGGTGGCTGCGGCGCGCGGGCTCAACGAGGTGTACGGCGGCATCCCGCTCGGCGGGGTGGACGACGTCGCACCCGAGGTGTCGCGGGCAGCTAAGGGCGGCGTGCTCGATGTGGGCGAGCTGCGCCACGTGGGTCATGTGCTCGACGTGTTGCTCAACCTCGGGCGCTGGCTGAGCGACCGCGACGACGAGACCGGTCCGCTCAACGTCTATGTGGGTCCGCTGTCGGTGGATGCGGGCCTCGTGGCGGAGCTGCGCGGGGCGTTTGACGAACAGGGGCGCCTCTCGGGTCGACGCTGGCCGATCCTGGCCGAGCTGCGCGACCGGCTCGCGGATCTGCATGTGGCGGTTCGACGTCGGCTCGATGAGCTGGTGAAGGGCGAAGAGCTCGGCGACGCCTTGCAGGACCGCTTCGTGACCCAGCGCAGCGAGCGCTATGTGCTGCCGATCAAGGCCAACCACGACCGCAAGCGCATCGGCATCGTGCACGCGATGTCGGCCTCGGGGCACACGGCGTTCGTGGAGCCGCACGAGGTGGTCGCGCTCAACAACGAGCTGCGCATCGCACAAGGGGAGCTGGAGGCCGAAGAGCGGCGCATCCTCACCGAGCTGTCGCGGCTGGTGGGGGCTGATGCGCCCTCCATCCAGCGGGCCCTGGATGCGGCCACCGACGTGGACCTCGCCTCGGCGCGGGCGGTGCTCTCGCACGACCTGGGCGGCGTGCGGCCTCATGTGGGCACCGAGGGCATCCTGCGGCTGGATGCGGCGCGTCACCCGCTGCTGGTGCTGCGTGGGGTGGACGTGGTGCCGAACGATCTGGCGCTGGATCGTGGCGCGCCGATGCTGGTGGTGTCGGGTCCGAACACGGGCGGGAAGACCGTGGCGCTCAAGACGATTGGCCTCGCGGCCCTGCTGGTTCGGCTGGGGTGCTGGGTGCCGGCGGCCGAGGGCGCGCGGGTGGACCTGTTCCCCGAGGTGCTCGCGGTGGTGGGGGATCACCAGAGCGTGGCAGGCGACCAGTCGAGCTTCTCGTCGCACCTCGCAGCGCTCACGGAGATGGTGCGCCGGGCCGGCCCAGGCTGCTTGTTTCTGGTGGACGAGATCGCCTCGGGCACCGACCCCGAGCAGGGCTCAGCACTGGCGCACGCGCTGGTGGAGTACCTGCTGGAGCGCGGTGTGCGCGGCGTGATCACCACCCACTTCCAGCGCCTCAAGACGCTGGGTGCGCAGGACCCCCGGGTGGCGATCGCGGGCATGCAGTTCGCGAACGGAAGGCCCACCTGGCGGATGGTGCGCGGGTCCAGCGGCGAGAGCCACGCCTTAGAGACCGCGGCGCGGCTGGGCATGCCGGGCGTGCTGGTGGAGCGGGCCCGCGCGCTGATGGACGCCGGCGAGCGCGACCTCGTCGATGCGCTCGCGGCGCTGGACGCTGAGCGCGAGCGGGCCGCCACGGCCACGGCACAAGCGGATGCCGCGCGCCTCGAGTTGGCCACCACGCGGGCGTCGCTGGCGGCCGAGCAGGAGCGGCTGGCGAAGCGGGCGAAAGAGCTGGAAGCCCAGGCCAGCGCGGCCTTCCGCGACCGGCTGTCGGCGGCCGAGCGGGCGATTGGCGCGGTGGTGGCGGAGCTTCAGCGGTCGCCGAGCCAAGAGGGCGCGCGGTCGGCGCGGCAGTCGATGGAGGCGCTGAGATCGCTGGTGCCGGAGCCCGAGGTGGTGCAGGCGCCGAGCGAGCGCGTGTGGCTCGTGGGCGATCGGGTGGTGGTGCCGCACCTGCGCGAGCGTGGTGAGGTGGTGGGCACAGGCAAGCAGATCCAGGTGCGCACCGACCGGGGCCTCGTGCTGCGGGTGTCGGCGGCCGAGCTGCAGGCGGCGGCGCCGAGCGCGCCGAGCGCCACGCCCCTGCGTGCGAAGCGGGCGGGGAGCGAAGGCAAGGGCACCCTCGATCGCGCTGTGCGTAACGAGGAGAACGCCATCGACCTGCGCGGCCAGCGGGTCGAAGAAGGCCTCGCCGAGCTGGAGCGTGCGTTCGACCAGGCGCTGCGTCAGCACCGCAACGTGCTGTTCGTGCTGCACGGCCACGGGTCGGGCGCGATGAAGCAGGCGGTGCGTCAGTGGCTGCCCACCTGCTCGGTGGTGGCAGGCTGGAAGCCGGGATCGGCCGACCAAGGTGGCGACGCGTGGACGGTGGTGGAGCTGAGTTGATCGCGCAAGGGGCGCGGACTGAGCGATAGTCGGGCCCTGGAGGCTGCGATGTCTCAGCTCGCCGACTGGACGACCCTGACGGTGACGGGCGTTCGAACCTGGGATCCAGGCCTGTTCACGCTGACTTTCGATGCCCGACCCGCCTTTCGCGCCGGTCAGTTCTGCACGCTGGGCTGGGCGCACGACGACGAGGTGGTGAAGCGCGCCTACTCGATCGCGTCCGCGCCTGAGGCCCCGCTGGAGCTGTTCGTGGTGGAGGTGGAGGGCGGTCGGCTCTCGCCCCACCTGGCGAAGCTGCGTCCGGGTGACACGATCCCGATGCGGCCCAAGATCGCCGGCCTGTTCACGCTGGAGCGCGTGCCCGAGGGCGGCACGCTGTGGTTGGTGGCCACGGGCACGGGCATCGCGCCCTACCTCTCGATGCTGCGCTCAGGCGCTGTGTGGGCGCGCCACGAGCGGGTGGTGCTGGTGCACGGTGTGCGCACGCGGGGCCAGCTCGCGTACCGGGAGGAGATCTTGGCGATGACGGCCGATCCGAGGGTCACCTACGTGCCGATCGTCTCGCGTGAGCGCGTTCCTGGCGCGCTGTTCGGCCGCACCACGACGGCGTTGCTGGACGGCACCCTCGAGAGCGCAGCGGGCCGCGCGCTGACGGTGGACGACGCCCACGTCCTGCTGTGTGGAAACCCGGCGATGATCGACGAGATGGAGCGGGAGCTGGGGGCGCGGGGGCTGGCGCTGCACACGTCGATGGAGCCGGGGCGGGTGCACTTGGAGCGGTACTGGTAGGCGGATGCGCTCACTCGCCGGGGTACTGGCCGTGCTTGTGTTCGAACCGCGCACGGTGCCACTTCAAGAACGCCGGGTGCGGCCTGGAAACCGGATCTTCCGGAACCACACGCAGCCGCGCCCCTCCGTCGGTCAGCCCGAACGGCAGCTCTGCGTTCGCTGCGGCACGCAGGGAGAGGTCGTCCTCGATGGTGAACAAGAATCGGTCGAACATCCAGTGGACGGTGCGGCTCAGCGCCAGGCCGTTGCGCGGTGAGTCGGGGCCGCCGGCTTCGACCGCGTGGATGTGGGCGGCCTCGATCTCGGCCGCGCCGCCGCCGTTGACAAGCCGCAGGCCGGTGACCGCACAGCGGTTGTCGTACGCATCTTGCACCACGCGGCGGAAGGCCCGGTCACGCAGCGGTCGGCTCAGCACCGTGGTGATGATCTCGCGCTCGCCCCACGCGGGCTCGGCGGCCACCATCGCAGGGGACGCGAGCGATCGGGAGAAGCCCACGGCGAGGATGGCGGCGAGTTCGCGGTCGGCGATCGGGCGCACGGCGCGACCGAAGGCGCCCTTGTTGGTGGACCCGTCGTCCTTGCTGAGACCACCTTCGAATGTCGCCGCGCCCTCGCGGAACGGCACGGGGTGGTCGAACTCTACGTAGTCGGAGACGAACGCGTAGAAGTGGTCGGGCCGGATGGGGTCGGGCTCGATCTTGTGCAGAACAGCGGTGGCGAAGTAGCACTGGCGCCCCCCGCGACTCGACAGCTCCCCGCTGGATCGTCGGGGCTCGTAGTACACGACGACCCCACCGACCGCAGCCATCGCGGCGCGCAGGTAGGTGCGCGGGAAATGGTAGCGCTCTTCGGGTAGGTCGTCGTAGGTCGGGTTGACCTTGGTGGTGAAGACGACGGCTGCCATGGGGTGCTCCGCTGCCTGGGCGTATCGTCTCGCAGAGGGGGGTGCGCCTTCACCCGGAGAGGCGCGCCGGCCCCTACGTCAGCCCCAGCGCCCGCGTCATCGCGCCCCTGAACACGCCCCCTCGCGCGTCGAGCTCGTCGAACCGCTTCCGCCAGGTGGTCCACCGGACCCCCCCACAGCGTCGCGGCGCCGGTGGCGTCAAGGTCGTGGTTCAGGCCCCAGTGCGGGCGTGCTCCGAAGCGGTCGCGCAGCTCCTTTTCCAGGTTGGACAGCAGCGCGCGTCGGCCCTGGTCGTAGGCGCGGTAGAGGCGCTCGATGGGCGCGTCGCTCGCTGGGCCCTGGTTGGCGATCACTTGGTCGAGCCTGCCGGAGCCCATCATGCCCACCTAGAACACCCACCACACGTCGGGGCCGCCGGTCTGCCCCGACATCGCGAGGGCCCGAGCGATGTGGTCATGAAGCTCTTCGGCCCCATGGAGCCCACGGCGCGCTTGGCCGAAGACGATGACTCCGGCACCGGCCTGAACGCTCGGCTCCACCTTGCC
>CAYNFK010000141.1:0-10459 GCA_964396405.1 uncultured Enterobacteriaceae bacterium | reverse complement strand
GCGACTGGTCGGGGTACATCTGGCCCGAGAGGTTGGCATCGGCCGCCACCTGCCAGCCCGACAGGTAGATGGCCTCGAGGCCAGCGCGCACCTGCTGCACGGCCTGGTTGCCGGTGAGCGCGCCCAGCGCGTTCACGAACGGGCGCTCATGCATCAGCTTCCACAGGCGCTCGGCGCCCATGCGGGCCACGGTGTGGTCCACGCGGAGGTTGCCGCGGAGCTTCGCGACCTCCTCAGGGGAGTAGGGGCGGGTGATGCCGGTCCAGCGGGGGTGGTTGAAGGCGTCGGTCGGGTAGGCGGTCATGGTGTCTCCAGGGGGTCAGTCGATGAAGGTGGTGACGTGCTCGTAGGCGGGCAACGTCAGGAAGTCGGCGATGTCGTGGGCGGCGATCATGGAGTCGAACAGGCTGGCAGCTGTGGCAAAGTGGCCGGTGTTGTAGCGGGTGGCGCCCAGCTCCTCGCGAAGGGCAGCCAGCTCGGTGCGAGCGACCTCCCGGACGAGCTCAAGTGTGACCACACGGCCGTCGTCGAGGGCGGCGCCATGGCGCACCCACTGCCAGAGCTGAGCCCGGCTGATCTCGGCGGTCGCGGCGTCTTCCATGAGGTTGTAGAGCGGCACGCAGCCGAGTCCGCCCAGCCACGCTTCCAGGTACTGCACGCCCACACGAATGTTGATCCGGACGCCGGCCTCCGTGCGACGACCCACGGGCGGCACCACGAGGTCCGCGGCGGTGGCGTTCACATCGGGCCGCTGGCGGTGGATCTGGTTGGGGGTGGGCATGTGGGCGTCGAAGATCGCCATCGCGATCGGCACCAGGGCGGGATGGGCCACCCACGTGCCATCGTGCCCTTCCGTGACCTCACGGAGCTTGTCGGCGCGCACCTTGGCCATCGCGGCTTCGTTGGCCGCGGCATCGCGCTGGATAGGAATCTGAGCCGCCATGCCGCCCATCGCAGGGGCGCCGCGACGGTGGCACACCGCGATCACGCGCGACGTGTACGCCTTCATCGCGTGCTGGGTCATGCTGATGTCGTGGCGGTCGGGCGTGAGGTAGGCGGCGTGGGCCCGTAGCGTCTTGATGAAGCTGAAGATGTAGTCCCAGCGTCCACAGTTGAGGCCGGCCGAGTGGTCTTTCAGCTCCCAGAGGATCTCGTCGAGCTGAAAGCTGGCGGGGAGCGTCTCGATGAGCACCGTGGCCTTGATCGTGCCCGGCGGCAGTGCCAGCGCCTGCTCGGCTGCCACGAACACATCGTTCCACCAGCGCGCTTCGAGGTAGTGCTCCAGCTTGGGCAGGTAGAAGTACGGACCCGTGCCGCGCGCGATCGCCGCGCTCGCGTTGTGGAACAGGTAGAGCCCGAAGTCGAACAGCGAGCCCGAGCAGACCTCGCCATCGATCTCCACGTGCTTCTCGGGCAGGTGGAGTCCGCGTGGGCGCACCAACAGCGTCGCCGTGGTGTGGTTGAGGCTGTAGGTGCCCTTAGTGGGGTGTTCGTAGGTGATCGTGCGCGCCACGGCGTCGCGCAGGTTCAGCTGACCGTCGATGAGGTTCGCCCAGGTGGGCGTCGTGCTGTCTTCGAAGTCGGCCATGAACACCCGCGCGCCGGAGTTCAGCGCGTTGATGATCATCTTGCGGTCGACCGGACCGGTGATCTCCACGCGGCGGTCTTGCAGATCGGCGGGGAGCGGAGCGATCGTCCACTCCGATGCGCGGACGTCGGCCGTGGTCTCGGGGAAAGTGGGGAGGTGACCCGCGTCAAACCCTCGCTGAGCTTCCTCACGCTTACGCAGCAGGGTGCGCCGACGACCATCGAACGCACGGTGGAGGTCCGCCACGAACTGGAGCGCTTGGGGGGTGAGGATGTCGGCCGAGCCCGGCTGGTGCGGACCACGGACGCGGACGCCGTGGGGGGTAGGGGTCGCCATGGCAGCTCCTTGGGCCCCCCGGGCTATCGGCTACCCGCAGCCCGAGCATCGACACGCTGTGAATCGTTGTAAACGTGGCCGGCTTGACAATGTTAATCGTGTAATGAACCTCTGACTTTCCTCCCTGGAGCCCAACGCTGTGGACACCGACCTGGGGCTGCGGCTCCGTTCCCTTCGTCGCCGCGCGGGTCTGTCTCAGGTCAAGCTGGCCGAGCTGCTCGGCATCAGCGCGAGCTACCTCAACCTCATCGAGCACGGAAAGCGCCGACTGCCCGCCGAGGTGGCTTTTCGGGCGGCCAGTGTGCTCTCAGTCGACCTGCGTGACTTTGCCCAGGACGACTCCGGTGCGCTGCTGCCCGAGCTGATGGAGATGCTCGCGGACCCCGACCTCGACGAGCGCGATCTGAAGGCGAGCGATGTGCGGGATCTGGTGCAGGACCAGCCCGGCATGGCGAAGATATTCTCTCGTGTCTACCGTTCCTGGAAGGCCTCGCAGGAGGAGGTTCGGCGGCTGCGTGCCGTGGCTGCCGAAGATCTGTCGGGCATCGACGGCTCGCGCCTGCCCTCTGAGGAGGTCAACGACTTCGTGGCGCGACACCGCAACCACTTCGGGAGTGTCGAGACGATCGCCGACCTCTTCTGGCGTCGCTACAGCCTGAGCTCGCCGCGCTTGCTGGAGGGGCTCGAGCGCATCCTGCGCGAGGCGTTCCAGGTGGAGCTGCGGGTGGTCACGGCCCGCACGGCCGACTCACGATTGCGCCACTACGATCCTGAGCGTCGCGTGCTCACGCTGTCGGAGACGCTGCCGCAGCGGAGTCGCGCGTTTCACGCGGCGCACCAGCTCGGCTTGCTCTCGCTGGGCACCCAGCTGGAAGACGTGGCCGACGATCCCGGCCTCACGCAGGACGCCTCGCGGAAGCTCGGCCGGATGGTGGTGGCTTCTTACTTCGCCGGCGCGATGCTGATGCCGTACGAGCGCTTTTGGGAGGCCGCCGAGACCGAGCGCTACGACATCGAGCTGCTTGGACACCGCTTCCGCACCGGGTTCGAGCAGGTGTGCCACCGCCTCACCACCCTGCGTCGGCAGGGGATGGAGGGCGTGCCCTTCCACCTCCTGAAGGTGGATCTCGCCGGCAACCTCGCGAAGCGGTTCGACGGCTCGGGCATCCGGTTCACCCGCTTTGGGGGAGGCTGCGCACTGTGGGCTGTGCACCAAGCTTTCCTCGTGCCCGGTCGCTTCCACGTCCAGGTCAGCGAGATGACCGACGGTGCCCGGTACCTTGGGATTGCCCGCACGGCTGCCACGCGGCACGCCGGCTTCCGCGGACCTGAGACGGTGCACGCCATCGAGCTGGGCTGCCGATGGGAGCACGCCGATCGGGTGGTCTACGCCGACGCGGTCGACCTCGACCGCTTTGCCCCTGTCGAGGTCGGGGTGAACTGCCGGGTGTGTGAGCGCAAGGCGTGTCCCCAGCGCGCGTTTCCTTCGGTGCGGCAGCCTGTGCTGCTCGACGAGCACGTGCGGCGGGTGTCGTTTTACGGCGCGCCTTCTGGCGAAGATCGGTCCTGACGCCAGACCGTGGGCGGCTCGCTGCGGCCGGAGCGGTGGACGGTGAGCTCGTCTCGGTCGGACTGCACCATGCTGAGGCGGTCCTCGGAGCCGTCGGGTCGGCGTACGATGAGGTCCACCGTGAGCCGACCGGCGGCATCGCGGGTGGACGCTTCCACGAGGAAGGAGGCAGCATCGACGTTGTCACCGTCGATGAGGCGCAGGCTGGTGCCCTCGATCTCCATGCGCATCCTGTCGATGCGCGCCACGGCGGCCCGAAGCTCGCCAGCGGACTGTTCGGACAGGGTGGCGCGGCCCGAGGGATCGGCCCACGCGTCCCACTGCGCTCGCTCGCTCGCCGGCACCACGAGCTTCCAGCGGCCGGCGAGCTCCTCGGTCGGCCCTCGGGCCTCGATGCGGGCCAGGACCTCTTCGGGACGCTCGCGGGGCGGTTGAGCGAACGGGCTCTCGCCACAGGCGGTGAGAGCAACCAACAGGCTGAGCGCATGGCGCATGCAGACTCCCGCGGACGATGCCGCGCTGGTCACCGTATCCGACGCCGCCCCGCATGACCGACTTTCGCGTGCTACCATCGAAGCACGCGGAGTGAAGCATGCGGGCGGTGCGTTGGGCTTGGATCGGGGTGAGCGCGTGCGGACTGTCGGATCCGGCGTTGGAGGCGCCCGAGGCCTCCGAAGCCTTTCCCTGGGAAGGCATGGTCCAGGTTCCGTCTCAGCGCGGCTGCGGAGACATGGTGCTCGCGGGCTCGGCCGCGGGCGACACTCAGGCCGTGTTCCTCTACGCGAACGGGCTGGCGGAGCTTGCCCACCGTCGGGGCCGACCCATCTCCGCCACCCGCCCGTTGGGAGCCAGCTCGCCCGTGCGGGTGGTGTACCAGGAAGGCACCGACCTCACGTCGGCCACCTGCGTCGGAGCGTACCCGTTCCCGGGCCCCGACGTGCTTCGCGACTTTGAGGCCGTGTCCGGCATCATCTCCATGACGGTCACACCCGACCCTGGAGGGTCGGTCAGCCTGCCCTTCGCGACCGTGGATGCCGAGGTTCGGGACGCGGTGTTCGTAGATGCGGCCACGGGCCGTTCGTTCCGTGCGCCCACGCTCACGTTCACGGACGTCGGCGTGGGGCTCTACCCGCCCTGATCGCGAGAGAGGGTACGCGATGCGGCAGGGCTCGCCGCTGCTTCCGATCGTTGGCCTCGGCGCAGCCGTGCTGGGAGCCTGTACGTCGGTCGTGCCTCCCATCGCGGACGACACCGCCGAGTCCGACACCCCAGGACCCACCGACACACCGCCGGTCGAGACTGAGACCGACACCGGCCTGGGTCCCGTCCGCACGCCGGATGAGACGCTCGTGCTGAGCTTCGAGCCAACCGTGTGGCTGCGCGCGGACGACCTGCCGGCCGTGAACGGCGAGTCTGTGGCTCGCTGGACGGGGGTGGGTCGAACCCAGCCAGCGCTGCAGAGCGAGCTGTACCTCCAGCCTCAGGTCCGCGTCGGATTGGCCAGCACCCTGCCGGCGGTTCGGTTTGATGGTGTCGATGACCGCCTCGACTTGGGCGACATCTCCTTGGGTGGGGGCGACGGGTTCACGGTCGTGGCGGTGGTTCGAACCACGGACCCCGACGGGCACCTGGTCGGCATTGCGTCGGGATCGGCGCCTCCTGCGCCGCAGATTGAACAGGCGATCGCAGTGGTTGGGGGCGGAGCAAGGCTGTCCGCGAGCGACGGAAGAACGGGCCTCGATGTCCGTACCGGAGACGGGACCCTCGCCGACGGTGCGTGGCATGTCGTCACCGCCATCGTCCGGCCCCCGGTGTCCTCGGTGCTGCTCGACGGAGTGGTCGCGGGGTCGTCGTTTGAGATTCCCGCGCGATTCGGAGAGGGTGTCGCAACGCTCGGGGCACGTGATGGCCTGGGACGAGGCGACACGGGCTCGCCGCTCGCGTTCGACCTGCGAGAGGTGGTGGTGGTGCCGCGTGCGCTCTCCACCTGCGACCGGTGGGCAGTGGAGCGGGTGGTCGCCGAGCGCTCGGGCCTCAACGTCGGGCGGGAGGTCCTCCCGGTCGAGCATGCCTATGCGAGTGCCGACCTTCCGGGAGAGGTCGGCAGCCCCGTGATCACGTGGCCAGCACGTCCTGCAGTAGGGCGAATCATCGGACCGCTGCGTGCGACCTCGGGCGGACCTGCGCCCACCGTCGTCCACCACGATGGCACCCCTTGGGCACGCTTCGACGGCGTGGACGACCAGCTGCACATCCCAGGCGATGTCTTCGCGGAAGGGACCCTCCCCACCACGGTGTTTGTGGTCGTGCGCGGACTCGCTTCGGACGGCTTCCTGCTGGGGTCGGGAGCCAGTGTGCCCGACGTGCTGGGCCAGTACGGCGGGGGGCTGGGAATGGTCGATGGGGCCGTCGGCCTGTTCGCGGGCGATGGCGTGCGGGCCACCCGGATTGGGGCGGCCACCCGGGTCGATGATGGCGGTGTCCACGTGGTGGTCGCCACCATGACAGCCACGACCTTGTCGCTCAATGTGGACGGCGTGTCGTCAGCGACCCCTCGAAGAGATGAGACGGTCTTCGCCTTGTCCGACACCATCGGATCCAGCGACGGCAGCGCCACCGGGGCGTCGCAGGATGCGCTCGGCATGGATCTCGCGGAGTTTCGAAGCTACCGTTACGAGATGGATGGCTGCGGGGTGGAGGCCCTACGCCAACAGCTCGCCGCGCGCTACGGTGCCCCGCCCTAGGAGACTCGACGTGTCGAACGGCGTGCTGCGCGTGCCAACTCCGACCAATGAGCCGGTGCTCGGTTTCGGCCCGGGTCAGCCCGAGCGTCGACAGCTTGCCACGGCGCTCGCGGCCGCAAGTGCGGCGGGCCCGGTGGAGATTCCGTGCGTGATCAACGGCGTGTCGGTGTACACGGGACTGCGATCCGAGGTGCGTAATCCATCGGCGCACGGTGAGGTGCTCGCCTACGTGCACCTCGCGGGTCCGGCGGAGGTTCGAGCGGCGGTTGAAGGCGCGATGGCGGCTAAGGCGTCGTGGGCCGCTCTTCCCTTCGAACAGCGGGCGTCCGTGTTCTTGCGCGCCGCCGAGACGCTGGCGGGTCGTCATCGGATGGCCGTGCTCGCCGCCACGATGCTCGGTCAGGGCAAGACCGCGCACCAAGCCGAGATCGACGCGGTGTGCGAGCTGGTCGACTTCTGGCGCTTCAACGTGGCCTATGCCGACCAACTGCTCCGTGAGCAGCCCACGATCAGCGGGCCAGGGGTTTGGAACCGCCTCGACCATCGACCCCTGGATGGGTTCGTCTTCGCAGTGGCCCCGTTCAACTTCTCGTCGATCGCGCTCAACCTTCCCACAGCGCCCGCGCTGATGGGCAATGTGGTGCTCTGGAAGCCTGCGCTCGCCAGCGCGTGGTCCACTCAGGTGCTGTGGGACCTGTTGGTCGAGGCGGGACTTCCGCCCGGCGTGATTCAGGTGCTCCACGGCCACGGGGCCGACGTGGGGGATGCGGTGCTGGAGTCCCCCGACCTCGGCGGGCTGCACTTCACGGGCTCCACGGGCACGTTCCGAGCGCTCTACCGAGGGATCGCGGAGCGACTCGATCGCTACCGCCAGATCCCCCGCATCGTGGGCGAGACCGGCGGGAAGGACTTTGTGGTCGCGCACTCCAGCGCCGACCTCAATGTCGTGTCCACCGCGCTCCTGCGGGGTGCATTCGAGTACCAGGGTCAGAAGTGCTCGGCGGCCAGCCGGGCCTACGTCCCGTCCGATCGGTGGCCGGAGCTGCGTGAGCGCCTCGCCGATGAGTCAGCGCGGATGAAGCAGGGGGATGTGCGCGACCTGTCCGTGTTCGTCGGCCCCGTGATCGACGAGCGCGCGTTTGAGCGGGTGGCGTCCTATGTCGACCTCGCTTGCGCGGAGGGAGAGATTGTGGCGGGCGGGCGCTACAGCCGTACGGAGGGCTGGTTCGTGGCCCCAACGGTGGTGGCGCTGGAAGATCCCAGGCACCGGCTGATGCAGGAGGAGGTGTTCGGGCCCCTGCTGTCGGTGTTCGTGTACGAGCCAGATGCTTGGAGCGAGACCCTGCGACTCGTCGACACCACCAGCCCCTACGCGCTCACCGGCGCCGTGCTTGCGCAGGACCGTCACGTGCTGCACCAGGCTTCGGAGACTCTGCGGTTTGCCGCCGGCAACTTTTACCTCAACGACAAGCCCACCGGGGCCGTGGTGGGGCAACAGCCGTTCGGCGGGGGGCGGGCGTCGGGCACCAACGACAAGGCAGGCAGTCCGCTCAACCTCCAGCGGTGGCTGTCACCGCGCACGATCAAAGAGACGTGGGACGCGCCGCGTCATTGGTCGTACCCCTTCCTGGACCCGGAGTAAGCCGTGCGCGCTTCTCGTTGGGCGATCGCAGGCGTGGCCGCACTGGTGGTGGGCGGGGTGGTGCTGCAGCTCGCCGTGGGCGCAGCGGAGACGTGGAGAGCGCTCACCGCGAGCGTTCCCGTCGAACCGCCGACGCAGGGTGAAGCGGTGCGGGGCGCTCGGCCTGGTGCAGCAGCGCTTCCCCAAGCCACCCGGGCCGGCACCCACGCGGCCGACGTCACGCGGCTGATGCCTCAGTCGATCGTCCCGGGCACGGTGGAGGCCACCGCACCGATGTCGTCGCTCGTTCAGCGTCGCGAGGTGCGGGAGCAGTGGCGCGAGGGGCTCACGCCCGAAGAGCGGCGGGCGCGTCGCGAAGAGGCACGGGCACGCCGCAGCGAGCTATCGCCTGAAGAGCGCGAGCTCCTTCGGGTGCGTAAGGAGGCCACGCGGGCGCTGCTGGAGGGGCGTTCTTCCAGCCCACCCCAGGCCTCCGACGAGGAATGAGCGTGGTGAGCGGGTGTGTCGCCTTGGAGCGAGTGTGCAGCTGAAGGAACTACTGGCTGCTGCTGCAGCCTGGCGCGTGATGGATCCGCAACACGCCGAGGCTGTGGACGGACTCCTGGCGCGGGCCGACGAGTCCGAGCTGCGCGAGCACTTCGAGGGCCTGCTCGACTTTGGCACGGGCGGCATGCGCGGCCCCATGGGGCCTGGGCCCCGATGCATGAACCGCCCCATCGTTCGTCGGGTGACGGCCGCTCTGGGGAAGGTGGTCGCGGCCACGACGACCGATGCCCTGGAGCGCGGCGTGGTGGTGGGCTTCGATGCCCGGCACAACTCTCGCGACTTTGCGATCGAGGCCACGAAGGTGCTGGCGTCCAGCGGCTACCGTGTGTGGCTCGCTGAGGACACCGTTCCCACGCCGTTGGTGTCGTTCGCGGTCCTCCAACTCGGCGCGGCTGCAGGCGTCATGGTCACCGCGAGCCACAATCCGCGAGGTGACAACGGCTACAAGGTGTTCGACCACCGGGGTGCCCAGATCATCGCCCCCGTCGACGAATCCGTGCGGAACGCCATGGTGGACGAGGTGGGAGCGGAGCCCCTGGCGGCACCGCACGGGCGAGTGGTCCCGTGGCCGAGTGATCTGTCGGGTGCCTACCACGAAGCGGTTCAAGCCCAGCGGGTCCATGCCTCCCGCCCGCTGCGCATCGTGTACACGCCGGTCCACGGGGTGGGCGGCAGCTGGGCGCAGGAGGCGCTGGCTCGTGCCGGCTACTCCGACTTCCACGCGGTGCCCGAGCAGTTTGCCCCCGACGGAGACTTTCCCACCGTCGACTTTCCGAACCCCGAAGAAGCGGGCGTGCTCGACCGTGCGCTCGCGCTGGGCACGGCCGTGGGGGCTGATCTGGTGCTCGCGAACGACCCCGACGCCGACCGACTGGCGGCCGCCGTACCCAACACCGACGGAAGCTGGCGTGTGCTCTCGGGCAACGAGACCGGGGTCCTGCTTGCTGAGGACCTGCTCGCTCACGGCGACACCACCCCGGACGATCTGGTCATCACCACGATCGTGTCCACGGGGCTGCTCGCCCGCATCGCGGCTCACCACGGCGTTCGATACGCGGAGACCCTCACCGGGTTCAAGTGGATCGCGAACGCTGCGCTCGCCGCCCAAGCCAACGGCCTGCGCTTTCGCTTCGGGTTCGAAGAGTCGATTGGCTACACGGCGGGCTCTGCTGTGCGCGACAAGGACGGTGTGGCGGCGGCGGTGCTGATGGCCGATCTGACCGCACACGCCATCGCAAAGGGTGGGAGCGTGCTTGGCGAGCTCACCAAGCTGTGGGATCGACACGGGCGCCACAGCGGTCGGCAGATCAGCCTGCGGGCGCCGGGCCTCGAAGGCTTAGCGAGCATTCAGGCCGGGATGGCGCGCCTGCGCGCAAGCCCACCTCGAGCTCTCGGAGGACGCCCCGTTCGCGCCGTCGTCGACCTGCACGAGGGCACCCGGCGTGGGGCGGACGGTCAGGTGGTCTCGGTGGACCTTCCGCGCAGTGATGTCCTCGCGTACCACCTCGACCATGCGCGAGTGTTGGTTCGCCCCTCCGGTACCGAGCCGAAGATCAAGCTGTACGTGGAGGTCGTGCAGCCGCTGCAAGCGGGTGGCACCGATCCCGACAGGGAAGCCGACGCCCTGATCGCCGACCTTCGTGTTCACCTCGGCCTGTGAGTGGGATGGCGCCGCGCTCAGGCACGGCGCGTGTAGCCGACCTCGGCATCGGTGTTGCCGAACTCCAGCGCCGCCTTGAGTTGCGCGCGGCTCACAGGCTTCGCCAGGAATCCATCCATGCCGGCAGCGTAGCAGGCGCGCCGGTCTTCTTCGAAGGCGTTGGCCGTGAGCGCTAGCACGCGCAGCGTCTCGTACTGGGGCTCGCCGCGCAGGCGCCGAGTGGCCTCGAGTCCATCCACACCGGGCATGCGCATGTCCATGAGGACGACGTCGGGGTGGAACGTGCGCACCGCGGGCAGCACCTCCTCCCCGTTCGGAACCACCTGCACCTCGTGGCCGAGGCTCTTCACCATGGCCGTGAGGACCATGCGGT
>CAYNFK010000140.1:0-10468 GCA_964396405.1 uncultured Enterobacteriaceae bacterium | reverse complement strand
CCGCCGAAGGCTGGTTCCGCTACAGCACCACGGAGCCCAACGCCTGCGACGACACCTTCGGGGTGCGCGCCCCCACCTCGGGCGGCACAGCCCTCGGGGCCGGCTTCGTGGCGGTGCCCTACACAGCGAGCCTCACCGGCCTGCAGCCCGCCACCCGGTACTTCGTGTGTGCCCTGGCCGAGAACGCCCTCGGCGTCGGGGTTGGCGAGGTCGTCACGTTCGTCACGCCTGCGCCGCCGCAGGTCACCACGTCGCCGATCAGCGACCTCGCCGCCCGCGAGGCCACGCTCGCCGGGCGGGTCAACCCCCGCGGCGGCAACACCACCGCCCGCTTCCGCTACAGCACCACCCACCCCGGTGCGTGCAACGACACCTTCGGCACGGCCGTGGGCTCTACGCTGGCTGGCGCGGGCGACGTGGAGATCGTGTTCAGCCACGTGCTGACGGGGCTCAGCCCGGCCACCACCTACCATGCGTGCGCGATCGCCCAGAACGGCGAGGGCACCGCGTTCGGCGCGGTCGTGTCGTTCTCCACGCCGGGTCTCCCGGTCGTGGTCACCAACGCGGCCACGGGCGTCGGTCCCACCACGGCCACCCTGCAGGGTCAAGCCACGCCGAACGGTGCCCTCACGATGGGCTGGTTCCGCTACACCCCCGGCGCGGTCGCCACCTGCGACGACAGCTTCGGCACCGCCACCGACCCGTGGCCCCTCGGATCCGGCAGCGAGCCGATGCCCTACGCGGACGTGCTGCCAGCCATCCTTCCCGGCACCACCTACACCTTCTGCGCCATCGCTGAGAACAGCGCCGGCAAGGCCTTCGGTGCCCTGCAGACGTTCACCACGCCCGCCTCGCCGATCGTCGTCACGCTCGCCGCCACCGGCGTGTCCACCAGCCAGGCCACCCTGCGAGGGAGCGCGAACCCCCGCAGCGGGTCCACCACAGCGTGGTTCCGCCTGGCCGACACCGACCCTGGCTTGTGCGACGACAGCTTCGGGACCCGCGTCCCTGGCGTGGACGGCGTGTCGCTGGGCGCCGGCGCATCGGTCGTCACCTTTGATGCCACGGCCCTGACGCTGCAGCCCGGCGTCACCTACTGGTACTGTGCGCTCGCTCAGAACGCCGCAGGCCTCGGCGCCGGCGAGCTGATGAGCTTCACCACGCCGGCCGGGCCCGTCGTCACCACCCGCGCGGTGGTCGACCTCACCACCGAGTCCGTCACCCTGCGCGGGCGCGGCACGCCCCAGGGCGCCGCCACGTCCGGGTGGTTCCGCCTCGGCACCGTTCACCCCGGATCCTGTGACGACGCCTTCGGCGCGCGCGTACCCGCAGCCGGCGGCACCGATCTTGGCGCAGGCTCCAGCCCCGTGGACTTCGAGGAAGCAGTCACCAACCTGCTCCCCGGCACCACCTACCACGCCTGTGCAGTCGCCGAGAATGCAGCGGGCACCGGGTTCGGCGCCGTCGTGTCGTTCACCACACCGCGTGCGCCCGACGTGGTCACCCTGGCCGCTTCCAACGTCTCGACCACCACGGCCACGCTCGAAGGGGAAGCCACGCCCCACGGCGACCTCACCGTCGGCTGGTTCCGCTACAGCACCGTCGACCCCGTCGTCTGCAGCGACAGCTTCGGCACGCCCACCGACCCGTGGTCGCTCGGGTCGAGCAGCTCGCCGATGCCGTTCGACGACACGCTCTCCGGGCTGGTGCCAGCCACCACCTACTTCTTCTGCGCGCTGGCCCAGAACAGCGGCGGCCTTGTTGTGGGCGATGTCCTGTCGTTCACCACCGACCCCGTGGTCGTCGGCGTGCCGCCCGTCGTCACCACCCTGGCCGCCAGCGACCTCACGCTCAACGGCGCCACCTTGAACGGCTCGGCCAATCCGCAGGGCGCGGCCACCACGGCCTGGTTCCGCTTCGCCACCACGCAGCCCGCCTCCTGCAGCGACAGCTTCGGGACGCGTGCGCCCCTCTCGGGCGGCACCTCGCTGGGAGCTGGCTCGTCGGCGGTCGCGTACGCAGAGACCCTCACGGGGCTCGCTTCGAACACCACGTACTGGGCCTGCGCGCTGGCCGAGAACGCCGAAGGCGTGGCGTTCGGTGCGCTCGTGTCCTTCCGCACCGGGGCCACGCCCGACGTGTTCACCGGTTCCGGCGTGGCCACCTCCTCCACGTCCGCTCTCCTGGAGGGTGTCGCGAATCCGCGCGGCGCGGCCACCACCGGGTGGTTCCGCATCGGCACCGCCGATCCCGGCACCTGCAGCGACAGCTTCGGCACACGCGCTCCGTTGAGCGGCGGCGCGGCGCTGGGCGCCGGCTCCGGCGACGTGCCGTTCGACGAGACCCTCACCGGTCTCGCCCCCGGCACGGCCTACTTCTTCTGCGCCTTGGCCAGCAACGCTGCGGGCACGGCGTGGGGTGATGTCGGCACGTTCACCACACCCGCCGCGCCCGATGTCGACACGCTCACGCCCACCTTCGTGAGCACGAGCCAGGCCACCCTGCGCGCCAGCGTCAACGCCAACCTGGCCGACACCGGCGCGTGGTTCCGCTACGCCAGCTCCGACCCCGGTGGCTGCAACGACGCCTTCGGCACGCGCGCACCGGGTAGCGCCGAGATCGGCGTGGGCGCGGGCTCCACGGCCCAGACCGTCGTTCAGGTCGTCACCGGGCTCACGCCGGGCGCCACCTACTACGTCTGCGCCATCGCGATGAACGCGGAAGGCACGTCGTTCGGCGAGCTCATCACGTTCTCCACCACACCCGAAGCGCCTGAGGTCGTCACCGAAGCCGTCTCCGAGGTCGACGCGGATGCGGCCACGCTGAACGGCTCCGCCACGCCCAACGGGGCGTCCACCGAAGGGTGGTTCCGCTACGGCACCGTCCACCCCGGAATCTGCAGCGACAGCTTCGGTGCGCGTGCCCCTGCCGCAGGCACCCTGCCGCTCGGCGCCGGCGTCATGTCGGTGCCGTTCGCCACGCCGATCTCGGGACTCGTCGCCGGCCAGAGCTACTTCGTGTGCGCCATCGCCGAGAACGCCTACGGCACCGACTTCGGCGCGGTCGTGGCGTTTACCCCCGGCGGCTCCGCACCCGACGTCAGCACCGGCACGCCGGAGGAGATCACCCCCTCGTCCGCCACGCTGGTCGGCTCGGCCGTGCCCAACGGCTCGGACGCCACGGGCTGGTTCCGCCTGGGCGATGCCAACCCCGTCACCTGCGACGATGGCTTCGGCACCCGCGTGCCCGCCACGGGCGGTGTCGCACTGGGCGCTGGCATCGAGGATGTGGACTTCGACGTCGACACCACCGGCCTGGAGCCGCTCCGCACCTACTTTGTGTGTGCTGCGGCCAGCAACGCCAGCGGCGCCAGCTTCGGCGAAGCGGTGTCGTTCACCACCGAGGCTGCCGTGCCGATCGTGGTCACGCGCCCCGCCGAGGTCGGGTCCGACGGCTCGGTGCTTCTCGTGGGCGGCGCGAACCCGCAAGGGGCCGCGTCCGAGGGCTGGTTCCGCATCACCCAAGACGATCCCGGCGGGTGCGACGACGCCTTCGGTGAGCGCGTTCCGGCCTCCGGGGCCACCGCCCTCGGCGCGGGTCGTACCGACGCCCCCTACGCCGAGGCGCTCGACGAGCTGGAGCCCGGCACGTGGTTCGTGTGTGCCATCGCGGCGAACCAGGCGGGATCGAGCTTCGGCGAGGTCGTCACCTTCGTGGTGCCCGATGCCTCGGGTGAGGGCTCCGACTCGAGCTGCGGCTGTGCCGTGCCCACCACGGGCCCGGGTCCGCTAATGCTCACGCCGCTGCTCGGACTCCTGGTGGCCTCGCGCCGTCGGCGTGGTGCTGCCGGTCAGCCCGCGGCCTGAGCGCCAGCCCCGCGTGCGTGCTAGACGGCCGCGCCATGACCACCAGCCCCTGGTTTCCCACCGTCCGTCCGAACCCGATCGCGCGCGTGTTCTGCGCGCCGTTCGCGGGCGGTGGTGTGGCTGCGTACGCGCCCTGGCAGGCCGCGATGCCCGAGGGTGTGGAGGTGCTGCCGCTGCAGCTCCCGGGCCGTGAGCGGCGCCTCGCGGAGCGGCCGCTCACCTCGATGCGCGCGCTCCTGGAGCAGGTGGTGCCCGCCTGGCTGCCCCTGCTCGACGTGCCCTTCGTGCTGTTCGGCCACAGCATGGGCGGCTCGATCGCCTACGAGCTGGCGCTCGCTGCACAGCGGCTGGGCCATGCGCCGGCCCACCTCGTGGTGAGCGCGCGTCGTGCGCCGGGAACGCCACCCACGCATCCGCCCCTGTTCGCGCTGCCGCAGGATCAGCTCGTGGTGCAGACCGAGCACCTCTACGGCCCCATGCCCGCCGTGCTCAGGGAGCAGCCCGCCCTGCTCGCCGCGTTCTTGCCCACGCTGCGCGCCGACATGCAGCTGCTCGACACCTGGATCCCGCCCGCACCCGGCGAGCTCACCATCCCCGTCACGGCGATCGGCGGCGCCGACGACCGCGCCGTGCCGGTCGACCGCCTCGCCGGCTGGGCCGACGTGACCACCGGACCCTTCCACCAGCGGGTCGTGCCCGGCAACCACTTCTCGTTCCTGCGCGAGGCTTCTACAGCCCGCGACGTGGTCGTGGAGATCGTGCGCGACGTGCTCAGGGGCGCGTGAAGCGCACGTGCCGCCGGCTGCCCACGGGCCCGGTGTGCGTGACCTGACCATCGGGCCAGCGCAGCTCGATGTCGTCGACCGCATCGAGCCCGCCGAGGCCCACGAGCGCTTCGGGAGGACCCGCGCCGAACATGCCGGTGCCGCCGCCGAGGATCCACCGCGTCCACGTGGTTTCGCCCGCGTGCACCTTCACGACCGCCCCGATCGCGTGCGTGTTGGGTGCCGCATCACGGGCCGAGACGCGCAGCCAGGAGCCCTCCCCACAGCGTGAGAGGTGCATCGGCGAGCTGTCGTCGAGCACGCGCTTCACCACGTCGGGCCAGCCATCCGCGTTCAGATCGGCCACCACGAGACCCCGCGAGGCCCCTCGGTGCGCCAGGCCCCACGCGACGGCCTCATCGGTGAACGTGCCGTCGGTGCCTTGCTCGAACACCGCATCGGCCTGGTTGTCGCGCTTGCTGTGCTCGTCCCAGTAGCCGAAGTTCATGAGCACATCGTCGTCGCCGTCGAGGTCGAGGTCGACCACCTCGGACCCCCACCCGAAGATCTGCACGCCGGGGCCTTTCCAGTCGGGCACGAGCGCGCGGGCTTCGGCGGACTCGAACCACACGGGCCGGCCGTTGTAGGACTGCAGCAGGCTCAGCGCCTTCCACGAGGACTGCACGAAGTCGGGGACGCCGTCGTGGTTCAGATCGCCGATGCCCAGCCCCATGCCCGCGAACGGGATGTCGAACTGCGCGGTGCCATCATCCTCCTCCAAGCCGCCCGGCCGGTTCCACAGGATGCGGTTGGGCCGCGCCCACCCGAAGTCGTTGATCACCAGCAGGTCTTGGCGCAGGTCGCCATCCACATCGATCCACACCGAGGAGAAGGTGTAGGCGTCGTGGAGGTCTTGCGGGATCTGCTCCGAGCGCTCCACGAACGTGCCGTCGCCTTGGTTCTCCCAGAGCTGGCTCGGGTCGGCCACGTTGAACGACTCCACGGCGAACGCGTCATCGGGGTGGGGACCGTAGTTGCCCACGAACAGGTCGAGGTCGCCGTCGACGTCCATGTCGCCCCAGCTCGAGGTCTGGGAGCGCCAGGCCCCGGTGATGCCCGACGCGCGCGTGCCGTCGGTGAAGTGGCCCGTGCCGTCGTTGAGCAGGAGCACGTTCGGCAGCGTCCAGCGGGTGATGAACACGTCCACATCGCCGTCGCCGTCGACGTCGGCCGACGACACGGCCGTGGCCCACGTGAGGTCGACCACCGGCAGGCGCTGGGCCGCCTCATCGGTGAACCCGCCCGCGACCGACTGCACGAAGAACTGGGTGCTGCCGCGGCCGGGCAGGAGCAGGTCGAGGCGGTCATCGCCTGTGAGATCCACAGCCAGCAGGCCGCCGCCCACCAGCCGGAACAGGCCATCGGTGATGCGCTCGCGCTGCGCGTAGCGGGTGATCCACGGCCCGTAGGTGGTGCGGGCCGAAGGGTCGGCGCACACCACAGGCTCACCGAGGCTGATCACCACCCCATCGGCGCCCACGATGTCGGTCTCGTCGACCGTGTCGGTGTCGGTCTCCGCGTCGGAGTCCGTGTCGGTGTCCACCACGTCGGTCTCCTCCGACGTCTCGTCGGTGGGATCATCCGGATCGACCTGCGGCGCCACACAGCCCCCGAGGGACATCAGCAGCAGCGTGGATACGCGTCGGAACACCAAATCCCCCGGGACCCTGCCAATAGCACGCGCCACCCGGGACCGTCCTGGGCTAAGGGGGAGCAGCGTCTGGCCGGAAACTGTCCCCAGCCTTGGAGCCCACGTGCGGAACCTGCTTGTTGTCGCCTTGCTCGCCGCCTGTGCCCCGCCGCTGGAGGAGGGCTTCGAGTCGGCGCTCCGGGTCCCCCGCGCGTGCGGTGATCTGCTGATGGTGGCCCCCACCGATGCCGACGACATGATGCTCACGATCCGCGCCGATGAGCCGTTTGGCGTGATCACGCCCACCGACAGCCGAACCCTCGAGCTCACGCCCGGCACGAACGTCTCGGTGGTGGTGTCGCTGGGTACGGATGTGAGCGCCACGGCCTGCCTCTCTGGAACGGCGTCGCAGGTCGATGTCGAGTACGTCGCTACGGCCGGAACGGTCACCCTCGCGCTCGAAGCGATCGACGGCGTGGCCACGCTCGATGCCACCCTCACCGACCTCACGCTCACCGAGGCCTCCGTGGGCTACTTCAAGCTGCCGCTCGCAGCCTGGAGCGCCACCGACGTGCCCTACACGATCCCCCGTCAGCCCACCCCGGTGGTCTCCGAAGAGGAGTGAGGCCCTTCGCCCTCACCCGTCGCCCCTTCCGGTCGGGAGCTCTCGTGCGCGCAGTCCTCGGATCCATGCTGGCGCTGGCCACGGCGTGCTCGTGGTTCGATGCGCCCGCGCCGAAGCCTAAGCCCGAGAAGAAGGAAGAGAAGAAGGAAGAGAAGAAGGCCGACGCTAAGAAGAAGGATGACGATGTGGGCGACGTCGTGCGCGGCGGACCCGGTCCGCGCACCGGCACCTACACCACGCTCGACCAGCTCGGCCCAGGTGAGCCCGCCCTCGTGATGCTCGTGGTGATGGACACCGTGCGCGCCGACCACACCCAGCTCTGCGGCTACGAGAAGCCCAACACGCCCAACCTGGTGCGCTACCTCAAGAGCGTGCACGCCTGGACCTGCGACGCTTACAGCCCTGCCGCGTGGACGCTGCCCAGCCACGCCTCCTACTTCACCGGCCTGCGCACCTCAGAGCACGGCATCCACGACCTCGGCGGTCCGCTCAAGCCCGAGTTCGAGACCCTCGCCGAGCGCTTCGCCGCCCGGGGCTACCAGACGCTCTTCCTCTCGGCGAACCCCGTGTTCAGCAAAGCCGCCGGCGGCTTCTGGCAGGGCTTCGATCAGGTGTTCTCGGCCGACGCCCTGCGCGGCCCGATGCGCGACGATCTCGACACCTGGCTGCGCACCGCCTTCGAGGGCGTCGACGACGACAAGCCCCTGTTCATTGTGCTCAACATCTTCGATGCGCACGACCCCTACCCAGAGGTCCCCGCCGGCCTCGACTGGGCCGAGAAGCAAGACGCGCTCTCGCTCCACCCCCACACCGCCGACGCCTCCAGTCCGTACTTCCAGTACGTCACGGGCGCGATGCCGGAAGACAAGAAGGCTCCGTTCCTGGAGAAGGTGCGCAACGCTTACGACCACGCTGTCTCGGTGGCCGACCACAACCTCGGCATGACCATCCGCGGCCTGCGCGAGCGCGGCTGGATCGACCGCCCCCACCGCATCGTGATCACCTCCGACCACGGCGAGCACCTCGGCGAGCACCAGCTCCTCCGCCACGGCAGCGCCGTGTGGCAGACCGTCATCCGCGTGCCCTTCCTCTACTTCGACAACGTGCGCACCGAGCCGCTCACGCTTCCGCAGCCGATGTCGGCCACCACGGCGTTTCACCTGCTGAGCACGGGCGAGCTGCCCAGCCCCGCGCTGCCGGTGGAGGCCGCTTCGGCCCGCAACCCCGAGGACTTCAAGCCCTCCTGGGACTCCGTGGCGTGGATCGCCGGACCGCACGAGAAGCTGATGATGATGGACGGCGCCGAGCAGCGCTTCGATCTCGCCGCCGATCCCCTGGAGATGCAGCCGCTGGCTGTGTCGTCGGATCACCCCGCCCGCGAGGCGTTCCTGGAGAGTGTGCACCGCCACGCGAAGAGTGTGGAGGAGGCGCTGAAGCGGCCGGTGGATGAGGCGGTGATGGAGATGCTGAGGAGTGTCGGGTACGTGCAGTAGGGCACCCGTCGCGGACGGTGACGGTGGGGATGGGATCGTAGAGGGTGGCGGAGGGGTTGTTCCCGGCCCACGGGGGCCTGTTCCCGCCCGGAGTGGGAACAGTTCCCGGGGTGCAACCCGGTTCATCGCTGACACTCGACGCGATCGGGCGTTGCCTGCTCGCAAGCGCACTTCCGGCTAGAAGTGCCGCCCGCGAGTGTGTGTGTCGTGCGGGACAGGGGGTACACGTGCAGATCCGCTTGAAGCAGTACAAGGGACATCTCACCGTCGCGGCCGACGTGATCCGGGAGCATGTCGCGACCAACACCGAGTGCGATGATGTCGTGCTGGAAGTCGGAGATTCCTGCCTGGACTTCATCGCTCAGGAGATGCAGTTGGACGCGCGGGAAGCGCTGGCTGGCGTCCAGCACTACCTCAATGGAACCCGCCATCGCTCGACACGGGGCACCCCGGACACGCTCGGTACGTTCCACGAGATCCTGTGCTTCCTGCACCATCACGCCGAGGGAGTCGGCATCGAGCGCGTGATCACTTACGAGAAGGGGGCGGCCGAAGATCAGAAGCGCTTCCCCACCCCCGATTTTTTGGTGTGGCGTGGCGGTGAACTCGGCGTGGTCGAGTGCAAGGCCAGCGACGGCGCGTGCTTCCACAAACTGGACCGAGCGTCGAAGTACAACAAGGGCGACTTCTGCGAGCGGGTGGCCGATCGGCGCGACGATGCTCTTGAGCAGCTCGGCGCTGTGAAGGGCGGGACTTCCGCTCCTGTGGCGCATAAGCTCGTCACGGCGAAGGACCGCGTCATGCCTTTCCCGTCGGCGTTCGGCAGCGCCTACGTGACAGCGTTTGTCGATGGGCGGCACCGGCAACTGAGAACCGAAGCGCGACTGACGGAGCCCAAGGACTGCCGTGACCGCAGCGTGGACTGCCGCAGCTGCCTACGGATCGACGACGAGAGTGCGCACTGTCACGGGTTGCTATTCCGGGCTCACAACTCGCCCGGACTGCTCCTCTCTCTCCAAGGGCGGGAGGGTGACGGGGAGTCCGTGTTCTTCGCCTACAAGCACTGGTCACGAGCCGCTTGGCTTGGCGCGGCCTCGTTTTACGACGAGGCGTCCGCAAGATTCCTCAACCAAGTCAGACGTGTCGCCGGCGTCCAAGTCGACGTATTGGCAGAGGGGTTGCTTGCCCACTTCAACGAGCTGGTCTCGGGCATTCGCGCAGAACGAGGCATCTACCATTGGGATCAGGAGCTTCGCGACCGTCCGGCGGGTCGCCGTGTCATGGGCGACATCGGCCCAGGCCCCCTGCGGACAGGTAGGTGGGACATGGACGCGGTGGGGTTCCGTATCGCCATCGAGAACGAGGATGGTCGCATCCGGATGCGCGCGCTCAACGACAGTGGCGCTGCCGGCTCGGAGCGCGTCGCATCGCGCATGGCGACTGAACTGTTCTCGACCTTGGCGGGACCCGTCTTTTCCAGGGTCCCGGGGAACCCGCCGTTGGGCCCCGCGGAACCGGTGTCCTACAGCGTGAATGGGAAGGAACACATCCTGGGTTGGCGCTTCGCGCTGCTTGCGAAGGCTTGGTGGCAGGAGCCGAAGCACCAGAGCGCGTGGATTTGGCGCGGAGGGGAACCAGGCGCCGCGGGGCTCTTTGAGCTTCGTGCGCATCATCTCTACGTGAGTAGCAGCGGGCGGATGTTCCTCGACCTGCCAGGTTACGAGCCGTAACTAGAAAATGTCCGCCCTTGCCGACAGACTACGGTGCGCGACTGCTTGAACCACCGCCATTGCAACGATGAGTGAATGAGGCTGTCCGCTCAACGTCGAACCCCGCGTCCGTAACGAGGACACCGGGGTCGCCCATGGACATCCTTTCCAGTCCCGCTTCTACCACCACGCCGTCGACCAACTGTGAGTTCGTGCCCCTCGCCGAGAAGGGCACCATCTCAATTGAGTGGGGCATGGATGGACACCTGGGCTTGATCCGCTCTCGTGGACACTTCCCAAACGTAAGGCGAGGAGGTCTGC
>CAYNFK010000139.1:0-10491 GCA_964396405.1 uncultured Enterobacteriaceae bacterium | reverse complement strand
TCCTCGGGGCGAACGCCCCCGTCCACGGTTCATCCGGGACCCCCACGTTCTACCGGCAGCGGGCGTCTCGGGTAGCGCACGATGATTCACCGTTGGTCACTGGGTTTCTGCCGGGTGTCACCGGGTGTCGGATACGTCACCCAGGCGTCACGGCAGCACGACATCCAACGACACAGCCGCGCAATCGGTACTGCAGGTGCCCGGCCGCGGGAGGGTGGGACGCCACGCGAGCGCGCGTGCTTCGTCCAGGGTCACCGTGCGCACACCGTCCACCGTGTGGCCCACCACGAGCTGAGCCTCGGCGGGTCGCACGCCGGGGGCGACGGGGGCGCGCAGCTCGATCGCATCCAGGGTGAAGAACGAGGCCGTGTCGAGCACACTCGCCGACCGCTCCACGCGGTCGTTGCACACCACGTCGGCCAGCGTGGGCGCGCCGACCGCAGCGGGCACGTCCACCGTGCAGCGCACCGAGAGACCCTCCGCCTCGAGCGCGAGATCCCAGGTTCCTGCTGGCCAAGGATCGGCCTGCACTACGATCACCGCCATCCCACCGCAGGCAGGCGACGGGCAAGGACACGCAGTGAGGAGCAGCACCAGCGGCAGCATGCGCCGTCGTGACCCATCTGGTCGGGCAGCGCCAGCCCGGCGTGCCGGATAGCGCAAGGACCCCGGGAGGTTGGATGTCGGTGGTGGTGCACGGAACGGTGGAGCCTGGCTTCGAGGCTGTGGCCGAGGCCTTCCGCGCCAACTTCGAGGTCCGCGGGGAGCTGGGCGCTTCGGTGGCCGCGATGATCGGCGACCGGGTGGTGGTGGATCTGTGGGCGGGCACGGCCGATGTGGCGTCCGACACCCCGTGGGAGCGCGACACCAAGGCCACGGTCTTCTCCACGACCAAGGGTCTGGTGGCCGTGGCGTTTCTGATGCTGGAAGACCGCGGCCTGCTCGACGTCGACAAGCCCGTGGCCTGGTACTGGCCCGAGTTCGGACGCGCGGGCAAGGAAGACATCACCGTGCGCTGCTGGCTCAACCACCGCTCGGGCATCTCGGGCATCGACGCACCCCTGGTGCTGGAAGACTTCCAAGGCGACCACCGCAAGGTGGAGGCAGCGATCAGCGTCCAGCGTCCCTTGTGGACCCCCGACAGCCGGCAGGGCTACGGCGCCACGGCGTGGGGCATGGTGGCCCAGGCCCTGTTCCGACGCGTGGCCGGCGAGACCCTCGGCACCTACCTGCGGCGGGAGGTGTTCGGTCCGCTCGAAGTGGATGTTCACTTGGGGCTGCCGTCCCACCTGCACGATCAGGTCGCCACCACCTACCCGATGTCACGCGCCGACCTGCTGCAGCACGTGCTCCCCGAGGTGGCCTACCACCGCACCAACGAGGGTCGGCTGTTCCGCGCCATCCTCGCCGACCGCTCGAGTCCCTCTGCGCGCGCGTTCCTCAACCCCAAGCTCGGTAAGCCTGGCCTCAAGCGGGTCAACGAGCGCAGCGTGCGGGAGCTGGAGCTGCCGTGGATGAACGCGATCGGTACCGCGCGCGGCTTGGCTCGCATCTACGGTGTGCTCGCCAGTGGCGGCACCTCCGGCAAGGTGCGCCTCGTGCGTAAGGCCGCGCTGCAGCGCGTGGCCACCAAGCAGTCGTGGAGCCCCGAAGATGCCGTGCTGCGTAAGCCGCTCGGCTACAGCCAGGGCTTTACCAAGGACGAGCCGCACATCGTGAGCCCCCACGAGGCGGCTTTCGGTCACACCGGCGCTGGCGGATCCGTCGCGTTCGCTGATCCCACGCACCGGCTCGGCATGGCCTACGTGATGAACCGCATGGACTGGCGGATCCGGTCCCCACGGCAGATCGCGCTGTGCCAGGCGATGTACCGGGCGCTCGAGAACGCAGCCTGAGGCACTGCGAACCCGAGCGCTGGGCGCTCACGGCGTGCAGGAAGCCTGGAAGTCGTCGGGCGTGTACCACTCGGCGTTGCAGCCACCGCAGTAGTTGTCTTCGCAGGTGGCCGTGGGATCGCTGCAGGTGGACGTGACGCAGGGCTGCACGAAGCAGCTTAGCGGCGCGCTGCCATCGGCACACTGGGTGACGCCGCTGCAGGTGAGCTCACGCGAGAGCAAGAACGCCTGCTCGTCGAGGGTGACATCGACCGCCGGCATGTTGCCCGAACAGGAGCTCGTGAACACCATGCGCTGGCCGCGGATCACGCGCGTGTCGCCGAACAGCAACAGGCTGCGACGGAGCGGGAGGGTGTCGCCGCAGGCCGCCGAGCTGGAAGGCGTGGCCACCTGAATGCGGGTGCCGGGGCTCATGCAGCTCTTGGCCGTGGCCTGCACCACGAAGTCGTAGATCAGGTAGGCGCCAGCGCGCTGAACGGACACGGCCTTACCCAGCATCGCGTGGTCGTTCGTGCGCCAGCTGTAGGTGACATCGGGGGCGATGCAGGTGCACGCTTCCGCTTCGGCCGCCGACAGCCCCATGAACGCCAGCGCAGCAACCCCAGTCTTCCATCCCATGACGACCTCCCGGTATCGGCAAAATCTTGCCACATTCCGCGCCATTCGTCGACAAGAAAACGACTGCGTTAGGGGGGCCGACCTTGGAGGTCCTATGCTTTCGCTGACTCTCGTCCTCATGCTCGCCGGCTGCGGCGACACCCCCACGCCCACCGAGCCCACCACCCCTGACGCGACCGAGGCCGCTCCGGCCGTGGAAGCGCCGCCCGCGGATCCCACGATGACCCCTGCCGATGTTGCCGCTCCCCCTGCCGACGCCACCACCACCGCCTCCGGCCTTGCGTACAAGGTGATCGTGAAGGGCGAAGGCGGCGACCACCCCACCGCCACCACGAACGTGGTCGTGCACTACACGGGCTGGACCACCGACGGGAAGAAGTTCGACTCCTCCCACGACCGCAAGGAGCCCGCCCGCTTCCCCCTCAACGGCGTGATCGCCGGCTGGACCGAGGGCGTGCAGCTGATGTCGAAGGGCGACACCTTCCGCTTCTGGATCCCCGAGAAGCTCGCCTACCAGGGCCAGCCTGGCGCGCCGGCCGGCATGCTCGTGTTCGACGTGCAGCTCCTCGACTTCGTGGCGCCTCCGGTCGCGCCGGCCGATGTGGCCGCCGCCCCGGCCGACGCCACCGTCACGGCCACCGGCCTCGCCTACAAGGTGCTCTCGGCCGGTGCCGGCGGCGCCAAGCCCACCGGCACCAGCCGCGTCACCGTGCACTACACGGGCTGGACCACCGATGGCCAGATGTTCGACAGCTCCGTGGCGCGCGGCCGCCCGGCCACCTTCCCGCTCAACGGCGTGATCCCCGGCTGGACCGAGGGCCTGCAGCTCCTCTCTCCGGGCGACAAGGCGCGCTTCTGGATCCCCGGCAAGCTCGCGTACGACGGGAAGCCGGGTCGTCCTCAGGGCGTGCTGGTGTTCGACGTGGAGCTGATCAGCTTCCAGTGAGCAGGCGGCGTCGCCTCGCGGCCAGCGCGAGCAGCGACAGCGCCAGGCCTGCAGCACCGGGAACGGTGCTGCACGAGCTCGCGGGGGTCGCGGTGGAGCCTGGGTCGCTCACGTTCACGGTGAGCGGCTCGCTCTCGCGGCCCCAGCCATCCACCACGGTCACGATCACGTCGAAGTCGAAGGGCTCCTGATCGTCGGTCTCCTCGTCGATCCACGACACCACCCAGGCGCTGCGGCCCCCCGAGAAGGTGTCGCCCACTTGAGCGTCCTCGTGGATCGCCGTGACGCTGTCGGGCAGGGTGCCGCCATCCAGCTGGAGGCGAAAGCCGAAGCCTGGGCCCGGATCCTCCAGACCGATCGACACGATGCCAAGGTCGTCGCAGCTCGTGCTCTGGATGCTGCCGTCTGGCTGCCGCACGCCTGCCGAGCCGCGGGAGATGCTCACCTCGCGAAGCACGGCGGCTACTGGCGGCTCCCCCACGGGCTCCCCCGTCGCCGTGGCCTCGAAGTCCTGGGGTCCTGCCAAGGAGCACGCCCACGCTGCGCTGATCCACCACCACACCATCACGACCTCCCGTCCGCACCCGCCGGCAGTCTGCCACAACCCGGGGGCACTCGCCACGGGCGGATCAGGTTCCGCCGAAGCGCGCTCCCAGCATCGCGCAGAGGTCTTCTAGGGCGTTGGCGTCGACCTCATCGAAGGCGGCCGGCTCATCCGAGTCCACGTCGAGCACGGCGAGCACGCTGCCATCGGCACGAAGCACCGGCACCACGATCTCGCTCTGGGTGCTGCCCGAGCACGCGATGTGGCCGGGAAACGCATGCACATCGGGTACGAGCTGGGTGGCGCGTGTGCGGGCCGCTGCGCCGCAGACCCCGCGCGAGAACGGGATCCGCAAGCACCCGTGTCCGCCCTGGTAGGGGCCGATCACCAGCAGATCGTCGGTCACGGCCCGGTAGAAGCCGGTCCAGTGAAAGGCCTCGAAGGCATGGTGCAGCTCACAAGCTGTGGTGGCCATCGCCGCCACCCAGTCGGTCTCATCTTCCAGCAGGGCGTCGATCGAGGCGCGCACGTCCGCATGACGTTGCCGTTTCGCTGCGGCGTCCGCGTCGGTTGGCAGCGGATCCCACATCTGTCTTCCTCCTGACCCATCCTATGCAGGTAGGGCGCGCCAAGGCAGGGTCGCATGCGCTATGGTGTCGCCCGTCTGAACCGGAGACCCGTCATGCTCACGCTGTCCCTGCCGTTCCTGCTGTTTGGAAGCGGCTGCACCCCGCCTCCCCCCGCGCCCGAGGGCCTCGACGACGCCTCTCGCTACATGGTGCGCAACTTCTGGGAAGACGATCCCACGTTCGAGGCCGGCGTCCAGGGCTTCCTGAACTGGTTCGAGGATGAGGGCAAGCAGATCTTGGGTCTCGTCCCCTGCCCGCTCAACGAACCGGACTGTGTGGAGAGCAAGCCCACCGACGCGTTCACCGTCACCGACCTGCTCCCGGAAGACATCGCGGCCCTTCCCCTCGATGAGCAGATCGTCGAGGACACGAAGAACTTCGAAGATCCCGATGACGACGTGCTGGTCGCTCGCGACGTGAGCAAGGCCGCCGGCGTGGTCAGTCTCGTGGAGATGGACTGCACCTGGATCGAGTCCGAGGCCCTCCTCGCCCGCCCCGACCAGGACAAGGTCTTCCCCCTCGACTGGCAGTCCTACAAGCGCACCTACGCCACGCCGCGCAAGGCCTACGACGACGCCACCTCCTCCTCCACCTTCGACCCCATCGACGAGGCCATCGACCCCTACGCCGACGACTTCGACTCGACGGCCTACGAGGGCTCGGTGATGCTCACCGACAACGTCGTCGACCCCACCAAGGTGTTCGGCCTGGTCGACATCGGCGCCTTCCCGATGGACCTCGAGTTCCGGCACGGCATCTACAACGTGGCCTACGGGGACGAAGCGCCCAAGCCTACCGGCGTGTTCGCGATCCTCACCTACGACCGCGAAGCCGTGTGGGACAACTCCGGCAACGGCCTCGCCCAGTCCTACAGCCTCGAGATCAACGCCGAGCGTCCCAACGGCAAGACGCTCCGCATGCTCACCGTGTGGGCCGAGCCCCGCAGCGGGATCGTGAGCGCCGACGACCCGATCGCGCTCAACACCGCCGTGGGCAAGGCGCGCGACAGCTCCGTGCTGCTCTCGAAGATCTGCTCGGGTGAAGAAGAGATCGAGGGCGAGTGATCACGGCGGGACGCAGCGTCCCGTCGCGAGATCGTAGGTGATCACCAGCACCTCGCGCAGGGCACCGGGGATGGCCCGGTCCCAAGGCGGGGTCACTGGCGCGCCTGAGACCCGCACCCCCGCGGCCAGGAAGCACCGCTGCGCGCGCCACTGGTGGAAGGCGTCGGTCACCACCACCACGGATGACGCCGGCTGCACCGACAGCCCGAAGCGCGCGTTCTCGTCGGTGGACGTGGACCGCGCCTCCACCCGGAGCGACGCCACCGGCACGCCGAGCTTCTGGGCGTACGCGGCCGCCACGGGCCCTTCCGCGGGCCTCCCGTCGGCGAGGCCGCCGGTGAGGAGCAGCAACCGCTCCGGCTGCTGCTTCCACAGGGCCACAGCCACGTCCACCCGCGCGGCGAGACAGGGTCCTGGCGTGCCATCGCGCTCGGCCGCGCACCCCGCGACCACGACCGTGTCGGCTTCTTCCGACGGCACCTGGCCGCGTCCCCAGTGCTCCAGCCACCCAGCTGCGCCCGCCCACACGAGCAACAAGCCGACGCCGCCACGCGTAGTCCACGTCACGACCGGTCGAAGCTCAACACCGCCCACCTTTCCCCCTTGCCCTGTCGCGCTGTGGACCCCAAGGAAGGGCACGGGTGCCTTCGGGTGTCCGAGAGACCGGATAGCAGACCCCGAGCCGGAGCCGCCATGCGCCTGACCCTTCGCACCGCCTTCATCGCAGGTCTTGTCGCGGCCCTCGCTGCGTGTGCTCAGGCCGGCGCGCGCGCACCCGCCACGCCCGCCGCGGATCCGGTCACCCCCGACCACGTGCCGTCACTGATCGCCGACGCCGTCGTGCTCACGATGCGCGAGGGGCACTACCAGCCCCGCCCGGTGGACGACGTGCTGTCGCGCGAGTGGCTCGTCGCCTACCTGAAGAACCTCGACAGCGGCCGCATCTACTTCACCGCCGCCGACGTGGCCGAGTTCGAGAAGTTCGCCGATCGGCTCGATGACGACGCGCTGGCCAACCCCCCCACCTTGGGCCTCGAGAAGATCGTCATCGGGCGCTACCAGCTCCGGGCCCGCGAGCGTGTGGACTTCGCGCTCAAGACGCTGACCGAGAACGCCTTCCGCTTCGATCGCGTGGGCGCGTCGGTCGATCTGGAGCGCGACGAGAAGGACGCGTACGCCGCCGACGTGGCGGCACTCGATGCTCTCTGGAAGCCGCGGGTGGCGGCCCAGGTGCTCGATCTGGAGCTGGCCGGAAAGACGCGGGCCGAGGCCATCGCTCAGCTCGACCGCCGGTTCAAGCGCCTCCAGCGCGACGTAGAGGGCATCAAGTCCCTCGACTCGTTGGAGATCTACCTCTCGTCGTTCACCACCCTGTTCGACCCGCACTCGCAGTGGCTCAAGCCGGCCGAGAAGCGCAACTTCGACATCGAGATGCGCGACACCCTCACCGGCATCGGCGCCGTGCTCACGAGCATCGACGGCTACGTCACGATTCGGGAGCTCATCCCCGGCGGCCCCGCCCAGCTCGGCGGCGAGCTGGCTGCGAAGGACCAGATCCTGGCTGTGGCCCAAGCCGATGGCGACCCCGTCGACGTGGTGGAGATGCGCCTCGATGAGGTGGTGGAGATGATCCGCGGCCCGGCCGGCACCACGGTCGTGCTCACCGTACACCCCGGTGAGGCTGCTGATCCTTCGGAGCAGAAGATCGTTCGCATCCTGCGCGCCACCGTGAAGGTCGCGGGATCCGCCGCCAAGGGCGAAGTCCGTGAGATCGGCGGCGAGGTAGTCGGCGTGGTCGATGTGCCCGCGTTCTACGTCGACAGCGAGGGTCGCCAGGCCGGCAAGCCCGACTACGGCAGCACCACCCGCGATGTGGAGCGCATCCTCGGCGACTTCAAGAGCCAGGGCGTGAACACCGTCGTGATCGACCTGCGCACCAACGGCGGCGGCTCCCTCGATGAGGCCGTGTCGCTCACGGGGCTGTTCTTGCCAGGCGGCCCTGTGGTGCAGATCCGAGATGGCCGCGGCAAGGTCGAGGCCCTGCGCGACAACGACCCGAGCGTGGTGTGGTCGGGTCCGCTGGTGGTGCTCACGAGCGAGGCCTCGGCGTCGGCCAGTGAGATCTTCGCGGGCGCCGTGCAGGACTACGGGCTGGGCCTCGTCGTGGGTGCCAAGTCCACGCACGGGAAGGGCTCGGTGCAGAACCTCATGGCGCTGGAGCCGCTGCTGGCGCGCGCCGGTCTGCGCGATCTGTCCGTGCTCACCGACGGCGCGGGGGCGGTGAAGTTCACCACCCACATGTTCTACCGGGTGAACGGCGCCTCCACCCAGTTGATGGGCGTGGAGTCCGACATCATCCTGCCGTCGCCGTTCGAGGGACTGGAGTGGAAGGAGAGCGACCTCGACCACCCCCTGCCCTGGCACCGCATCGCGCCGGCCTCCTACAAGGCGCGTCCGTTCGAAGCCGACCTGGCGGCGCTCCGGAAGGCGTCGGCGGAGCGGGTGGCGCAGTCGATGGGCTTCGCGTTTCTGCAGGAGGATCTGCTCACCCGCGCCGAGCTGGAGGAGCGCGAGGTGCTCTCGCTCGACATGGCTCAGCGTAAGGCCGAGATCGAGCGCGTCCGCACCATCGAAGACAACCGCAAGCGAGCCTGGGAGGCCGAGGGATTCGACCCGGAGGAGCCGCCCGACGTGATCCTGGAAGAGGCCACCCTCATCGCTGTGGACCTGGCGAAGGCCCTTCGGGGCTGATCGTGCTGCAGATCACGGCCACTCCGGGGTCGCCGGAGCTTCGTGTGGACGAGGTTGCCAACCCCCGCGCGGGGTCGGGGCAGGTCGTGGTGGCCCTGGAGGCCGCGCCCGTTCATGCGCTCGACCTCGATGGCCTCAACGGCATCGTGCCTGCCACCGTCGGACGGGGCGGGTCGCCGGGCCTGGAGGGTGTCGGACGCGTCGTCGAGGTGGGCGAGGGCGTCGCGATGAGCGTGGGCGCGCGCGTGCTGCTGCCGCTCGGCACGGGCACCTGGCGCGATCGCGTGGCGGTGTCGGCCCACCGCGTGCTGCCCGCTCCCGAGGGCGTCGACGCACGCCAGCTTGCGCTGGTCACCCTGGCGCCGATCATGGCCTACACGCTGCTCACGACCTTCGTGGATCTGCAGCCCGGCGAGTGGATCGTGCAGAACGCGGCCGGCGGCGCCGTGGGGCGGCACGTCACCCGCCTCGCCCACGCGCGGGGCGTGCGCACGCTCAACGTGGCGCACCACAAGCGCTCGGCGCGGGAGATCCAGGCGCTGGGGGGTGACGTGGTGGCCATAGGCCGCGATGACCTCCCCGCCCTGGTGGCGCGGGTCACCGGGGGGGCTCGGGTGCGCCTCGCGCTTGACGCCGTGGGCGGCGACGCCACCTCGCGCTTGGCCGCCAGCGTCAACCTCGAAGGCACGGTGGTCACCTACGGGTTGCTCTCGGGCCTGGCGCCGCGCCTCGAACCGCTGACCGCCCTCGTGCGCGACGTCACCTGGCAGGGCTGCTGGCTGCCCAACCGTCTGCCCACCCTCGACCCCTCCGCTGTGCGGAGCGTGGTGGAAGATGCCGTGGATGCCGTCACCCGCGGCATGCTCCTGCCCATCGCCGGCACCTTCCCGTTGACGTCGGTGGCGGACGCGGTGGCGGCGGCAGGATCGAGGCAGCGGCGGGGCAAGGTGCTGCTCACCGGCGAGGCCTGGACCGGCTGACCCAGATGCCCGCCCGGCGGGTGGAGTTGCAGGTCGCCGCGGAGGCAGCTACATTCGGAACGGTCCATGACCTGGTCATGGGCGGAGCCGCGCCTGAACCTCTTCCCCGCCACCGCGATCGCCCGCTGCTGCTTCGGCTGCTGCTGTGCGTGTCCGTGCGCCGGGGATGGGTCGAGCCGCTAGCTCTCAAGAACCCCTTCCCCGGCACCGCTTGCCGGGGAGACGTTCCTCGGCGCCCATTCGCCGGGGAGGGTTGTTCCCCGGTCACCCCACCCGACCCTTCGGAGGATGATCGATGAACACCACCCCTGTCTACGTCTCCAGCCCGCGCCCCTCGATCGCCGGCGATCACGCCACGGTGAAGGCCGAGATCGACGCCTACGAGACCAGCGTCCACCGCTTCCTCGAGGGCAAGGTGCCCGAGGCGGTGTTCCTCGAGAACCGCCTCCGCCACGGCATCTACGGTCAGCGCCAAGACGGCGTGCACATGATGCGCAGCAAGAACCCGCTCGGCCTGATGAGCCCCGAGCAGATGGAGGCCTTCGCCGACATCGCTGAGCGCTACGCCCACGGGATCGCCCACCTCACCACGCGCCAAGACATCCAGGTCCACTTCATCACGCTGCCGGCATCGCCCGACGTGATGCGCGTGCTCGACGACGCGGAGCTCACCTCGCGTGAGGCCTGCGGAAACGTGGTGCGAAACGTGTGCGCCTCGCCGGTCGCAGGCGTCGACCCCGACGAGGTGTTCGACGTCACCGGCTACGGCTTGGCGGTCGCACGCTTCCTGCTGCGCATCCCCGATGGCCAGAGCCTGGGCCGCAAGTTCAAGATGACGCTGGCGGGCTCGTTCAACCCGCGCTTCAACCTCGGCGCGATCCACGATGTAGGCCTCACGGCGCAGATCCGCGACGGTCAGCGCGGCTTCCACATGGTGGTGGGCGGGGGCTTGGGCGCTGTGGCGCACGAAGCGAAGCTGTTCACGGAGTTCCTGCCGGAAGAGGAGCTGCTGCCCACCCTGCGCGCCATCGTGAAGGTGTTCGGCCTGCACGGCGAGAAGCAGA
>CAYNFK010000138.1:0-10624 GCA_964396405.1 uncultured Enterobacteriaceae bacterium | reverse complement strand
GGTTCATCTCCAGCGTGAGCATCTCGGGCGGGTAGCCGGTCTTGTCGGCCACCACGGCGAAGAGGAGGGCCGAGAGGTCGAGCCCCGCAGGCACGGCGCTGGGTGGCGGCGTGAGGCTCACGGACGCGGACGAAGGCGCACTCACGCTCGAAGCGGTGCCGCCGAGGTACCCGACGATCTCTCCGAGCGTGCTCAGCTTTGCCATCTCGCCCGCGTCTACCTCAGGGAGCCCCGGGTTGCGCTCACGCACCGCCGAGAGGATCTCCACCCGCTTGATGCTGTCGACGCCGAGGTCCGACTCGAGGTTCATCTCCAGCGTGAGCATCTCGGGCGGGTAGCCGGTCTTGTCGGCCACCACAGCGAACAGCAACGCCGAGAGGTCGAGACCCGCCGGCGCGACAGCAGACGCAGGTGCGGTACCCGCTGGCTTCGGCGAAGGCGCACCCGCGCTGAGCGCGGAACCGCCGAGGTAACCGACGATCTCACCGAGCGTGCTGAGCTTGGCCATCTCGCCGGCGTCCACCTCCGGGAGACCAGGGTTGCGCTCGCGCACGGCCGAGAGGATCTCCACCCGCTTGATGCTGTCGACGCCGAGGTCCGACTCGAGGTTCATCTCCAGCGTGAGCATCTCAGGCGGGTAGCCCGTCTTGTCGGCCACCACGGCGAAGAGCAGGGCCGAGAGGTCGAGGCCTGCAGGCACAGCGGCGACGGCGGGTGCCGGACGCGGGGCGGGCGGCGGCGACTGGAGCACCGGGCTCGCGGCAGGGGGCGCAGCCCTAGGGGCCGGGGCCGGAACCGGTGCCGGGGCCGGGGCGTAAGACGGAGCGGCGTACACAGGAGCGGCGGGGGCCGCAGGTGCGGCGAACACGGGTGCCGCACGCGGCGCTGCCGGCACCATCGGCATCGCCGGAACACCTGTGAGCCCCGCGAGCGCCTGCTGGACGGTGCCCAGGTAAGCCTCGTGGCTGCGCGCCATCGCGTCCTGGTACGCAGCGTGCGCCTCGGCCGTCTGGCGCTGGATCTCCTGGAAGGCGTAGACCCACGAGCCGTCGGCGGGTCCCACGGCCGCTGCCGCTCCGGGTTCCGCAACCGGGGCCTGCACGAAACTCTGCACAATCTTCTCGACCACAACGACCTCCTGGGCCGGACGCGGGGGGTTGGGACCCGGGAGCGCCGCTGCGCCGCCAGGAGGGGGGTACGGCCGGCCGACGTTCCAGCCGGCAATCGGAATGCTCATCTTCGGCGCGGGTCGAAGGGCGGGGTTGTCCGGCACTTCGAATCCAGCCCACAGCGCGCCCACATCCACAGCCACGCCGGCAGCGAAGCACTCGCCGAGCGCCGTGAGCAGCTGCACGACACCATCTTTGCCCTTGCGGTCCGTGGCGATGCTGCGGTGAGGGCGGTCGCCGAGGATGCGATCGACGAGGCCGGTGAGCACGGCCTGCGGACCCACCTCCACGAACACCCGGTGGCCCGCGGCGTACATCGCCTCGATCACCTCCACGAAGCGAACCGGGGACGTGAGCTGCTCCGCGAGCTGGGCCCGGATCTTCGCCGGCTGGTTGGGGTAGGGCTGGGCCGTGGCGTCGGCAAACACCGGCAGCTCGGGCTTACGCACCGGAATGTCGGCGAGCGCTGTGGCGAGGTCGGCGGACGCTCCCGCGACGATGGGGCTGTGGAATGCCGTGGCCACGTCCAGGCGCGTGGCCGACACGCCGCGCTGGGTGAGCGCTGCCATCGCAGCCTCCACCGACTTCAGCGCGCCCGACAACACGACCTGCTCGGGGTGGTTGTGGTTCGCCACCACCAGATCGCTGCCCGACTCGGTGAGGAACGTCCGCACGGTCTCGATCGACGCACGCACGGCACACATCGCTCCCGGAGCCGACGCGGCCGCCGCCATCGCCTCCCCTCGGGCTACGGCGGCCTGAAGCAGCCCGTCGAGCGTAAGCGACCCGGCGGCATGGAGCGCCGTGAGCTCACCGAAGCTGTGACCCGCGACCGCTGCGGGCTGCACACCCGCCTGCTGGAGCAGCACGAGCGCGGCCGCTGAAGCGGCACCCAGACCGGGCTGAGCATGCTGCGTGAGCGTGAGGCGTGAGGCGTGAGCCTCACGGGTGGCGTCGTCGAGCGCGGGGATCGGAAACACCACCCGGTGAAGGGGCTGGTCCTTGCCGATGCCGAGCGTGGCTGAGCGGTCCCACACCTGCATCGCGGCCGGAAACGCCATCGTGAGGGCTGCCGACATGCCCGGGTACTGGCTCCCCTGCCCGGGAAACAGGAACGCGACGGTGCCCGCCTGCTCGCCCGTTCCGTAGGACGTGCCGTTGGGGAGCTGGAAGGCCACGCCGGGGGACTTCGTGAGGCGGGTCGCTGCGTCGGTGAGCGCCGACCGGGCGGCCGTCGCATCGGCCGCTACCACAGCGAGCCTGTGGCTTCCGGAAGGGCGCGCCGTGGCCCGGCTCCAGGCGGCGTAGGTGAAGGCGTCGATGGAGGTGAGCTCACCTGCCAGCGTGGACGCTTGGGTTGCGAGGCCTGCGGCTGTGTCGTCGGCGAGCACGAACAGCTCCGCCGCCAGCGTGCGCGCACGCAGCGAAGCACCCGCTCCGTGCCAGGCTTCCACGGCAATGTGGAAGTTTGATCCACCAAACCCGAAGCTCGACACGCCGGCACGACGGGGATGGTGCTCATCACGCACCCAGGGACGGGCCTCGGCGCTCAGGTAGAGCGGCGAGTCTTCGCCGAGCATCGCCGGGTTCGGCTTTCGCACCTTGATCGTGGGCGGAAGCACCCCGTGCTTGAGCGCCATCACGGCCTTGAACAGGCCGGCGGCGCCGGCTGCAGCCTTGGTGTGGCCGATCTGCGACTTCACCGACCCCACAGCGACCCACGGGCGATCGGTGCGCTTCGCTTCGCCAAAAGCGAGCTTCAGGCCGTTGAGCTCCGCGGCATCGCCCGCCTTCGTGCCGGTGCCGTGGCCCTCCACCAGCTCAACCGTCTCGGGGCCGTAGCCCGCACGATCGTAAGCGCGACGAATCGCGCGCGCCTGTCCTTCACTCACCGGTGCGTACACGCTCTTCGCGCGGCCGTCGGACGACGACCCGACGCCACGGATCACAGCGTGGATGCGGTCTCCATCGCGCAGGGCGTCGTCCAGGCGGCGCAGCGCGAACATCGCGAGGCCCTCGCCGAGCAGCGTGCCATCCCCTTCACCATCGAACGGACGGCACTCGCCCGAGGGCGACAGCGCGGGCGTCTTGCTGAAGCACATGTGCATGAAGATGCCGTTCATCGTGTCCACGCCGCCGGTGATCACGAGGTCGGACGAGCCCGCCCACAGCTCATGGACCGCCATCGACAGCGCCGAGAACGTGGAAGCACAAGCCGCGTCGGTGACACAGTTCGTGCCATGCAGATCGAGGCGGTTGGCGATGCGCCCGGCGACGACGTTGCCGAGCAGGCCGGGGAAGGTGGCCTCGGTCCACGGCACATAGTGGGCCGCGATGCGGCGACAGGCCTCTTCGACCTCACTCTCGGGGAGCCCCGTCTCACGTAGCGCCTTGACCCACACCGGCCGCTGCAGGCGGCTCACCATGTCGCCCAGCAGCTCCTGCGCGCTGGTGACGCCCAGGATCACGCTCACGCGCTCCCGATCGAGGCCGGCGAGCTGCCCTTGTGTGGCATCTTCCAGCACGCGCTGCGCCACGATGAGGGCGAGCAGCTGCGCCGTGTCGGTGGACTCCATCAGGGATGGCGGGATGCCAAAGGCGAGCGGGTCGAACGACACGGGATCCAGGAACGCGCCGCGCTTCGCGTAGGTCTTGTCGGGCGCTGTGGGATCGGGGTCGTGGTAGTCCGAGAGCAGCCAGTACTCGGGCGGAACCGGCCCCACGAGGTCGCGCCCGGCGAGGATGTCGCGCCAGAAGCCATTGCCGTTCTGCGAACCTGGGTAGATCGCGCTCATCCCCACGATGGCGATCGCCGGCGTCTCAGTAGCGTTCATCGTCAGCCTCAAAACGGAAATCAGGCGAGCGTGAGGGGGCGGGGCACATAACCGAACGCAGCGTCGGGCACGGGAACACCGGCCGCACGGAGCTGCGCAGCGCGCTGCACCACACAGGCCCCTTCCAGCAGGTTGAGTCCGACCTGAACGACCTCGCGGGCCTCGGGCTTCTCGAGAAAGGTCCCTTCGGTCCACGTGTTGAACGCGCCCATCGCGGGCCCACACCAGATCTGGTAGTCGAGCTTACGTGAGGGCTCGCCGGTGATCGCCCAGCGGCTGGCGAGGCCCAGGTACCAGCGGAAGCACAGCGCCATGCGGTGGTGCGGCTCACGCAGCGCGCGCTCCACCTCGCGCGGGTCGCGGCGGCTCCAGAAGGACTCGGTCTCGGCCCACACCTCGTCGATGCTGCGACCGAGGAGCTTCGGCAGCTCGGCCGCCACCGCCGCAGGGAGCGCGTCGAGGTCCTTGTGGGAGCGGTAGATCTCGTAAAGGCGGTGCCCGCGCTGCGCGAACAGCGTGCCGCGCTTGAGCACCTGCACCTCGACACCGAGCTCGAACATGTCGGCCGCCGGGGCCATCGTGACATCCGCCATGCCCGCCGCAGCGAGCTGGCCGCGACCGATGGCCGAGAGGCCGGACTCCACGCACGCCTGGTTGACCGAGCCCGTGAGCACGTAGGCCGCGCCCATGCCGAACGCGCCCGCCACCGAGCTCGGCGTGCCCAGACCGCCGGCAGCGCCCACCCGCACGGGCCGATCGTAGCCCTGCTCGCGCACCACCCGATCGCGCAGGGCGACGATGGTGGGGAACAGCGCGCCCAAGGGCCGATTGTCGGTGTGGCCGCCCGAGTCGGACTCACAGGTGAGGTCTTCGGCCACGGGAAGACGGCGCGCGAGGCGGGCTTCGTCCGCCGTGAGGCGTCCGTCCTGCACGAGCTTGTCGAGCATCTCGGCCGGCGGCGGCATGAGGAAGCGCAGCGCGACCTCTGCGCGGCTGATCTTGGCGATCACCGCGTTTGGACGCACGATCCGGCCGCCTGCTTCCCGCACGCCCTTGTACGCGTAGGCCACGATCGAGGGTGAGAGCGCCATGAACGCCGAGGCCTCCACGCGCCGTACCCCACGGGTGATCAGCAGGTCGCTCACCGCCCGCTCGAGGTCGGGCTCTTGCGGCGCGTGGATGAGGTTGACGCCCCATGGCGCAGCGTCCCCGAGCTCGCCCTGCAGACGGTCGACGGCCTGGGTGGTGCGCTCCAGGCCAAGACCGGCCGCGCCGAAGAATCCGAGCATGCCGGCCCGGCCCAGCGCCACCGCCATCTCCACGGTGTGGATGCCGTTCGCCATGGCCCCCGCCACGTAGGGGAAGCGCGTGCCGTGGACCTCACCGAACGACCGATCGCCGAGCCACTCAGGGTACATCGGCGGCAGCGTGGCGATCCACGCGAGGCCGTCGGTGCCCCCCGGCGTGGCCGTGCCACCAAACACAGCGCCCACCTGCGCCGTGCCGCGATCCGCCACCACATGCACCGGCTCACGGAAGCGCCGCGCGGCCTCCACGACACCGCCCGCGCTGAGCACGGCCCCCGCGCGATCCGGCCGCCAAGCGCCCTGTGCGGCGAGTGGTGCACGTCCCATGATGACCTTCTCCACAGCGGGCCCCGGCCTTATCGTCCGCGGACACCCACGCTCCGTCAGGCTTCAGTCACGACATCACACACAGGTGTTACACCTTATGCCTCCCCAGGGCCTTCCTCGGCCCCACCTCCCCCTTCGGAGCCCCCCATGTCGATCGTGCGCGCAACCTGGATCCGTCCCGTCACCCTGGTGCTCCTGTTGCCGGTCCTGGGAGCCTCCAAGTGCAAGCGCGAGAAGGAAGGCGGCGAGGATGACGTCATCGGCACCGATGGCACGCGGCCGCAGTCGGTGAGCCAGTCGCTCACCGTGGTCAGCGTCTCCCCCTCCACCGTCCCCGCTGCGGTCTCCAACGTCATCGAGGTCCTGGGATCGGGTTTCCAGGCGGGTGCCCGCGTCTACGTGGGCTCCACGCAGGCGGAGCGCGCCACCGTGATCGGGTCCACGCGCATCGAGGCCAAGGTCCCGGGCCTGGCGCTCGGCACCTACGATGTGGAGGTCGAGAACCCCGATGGCGTCACATCGGTGCTCCGCGCCGCGATCCGGGTGGGCGATGACCCCTCGGCCGACTGCAGCACCCTCACGCTGTACTTCGACCTCGACAGCAACACCCTGCGCGGCGACGCGGTCAGCCTGCTCACGAGCAAGCTCCCCTGCCTCTCCGGTGCAAACGGCACCATCCTCATCGAAGGCCACGCCGACGAGCGCGGCACCATCGACTACAACCTCGCACTCGGCCAGCGACGCGCCGACTCGGTGGAGAGCTGGCTCACGGCGCGCAGCGTTGCGTCGAGCCGCCTTCGCACGGTCTCGTTCGGCGAAGAACGCCCGATCGATCCGTCGAAGAACGACTCGGCGTACGCGCGCAACCGCCGCGTCGAGATCAAGCTCGGGCGCTGACCCCCTTTCGAAGGGTGCAGCAGCAGGGGGCACGCGCGCGCAAGGACGTGGGGGGTTACACCCCGCCCCCTTTCCTGGAGGCGCTCGTGTCGCTCGTTCCCGTCCATGGCGGTCTGTCCGCTCCTGTTGATCGCCACCTGAAGCTCACGCAGAAGAAGGCGCTCCTCGCCGAGTCGGCGGGCTGGCCCTCGATTCGCCTCACGGAGGCCGATCTCGCCACGATGCTCCGCATCGCGGACGGCACGCTCTCCCCGCTCACGGGCCCCATGACCAAGGCGGTCTACGACCTGGTCCTGGCCGAGAAGCGCATCGAGTCCGGCGGGAAGTCCTACGCCTGGACCATCCCGATGACGCAGCCCGTCACCGACGCCGAGGCCGGTGCGCTCAAGGCCGGTGGCAAGGCCGCCCTGCTCGACCCCGCCGGTGCCCTCGTGGGCTTTCTGGAGGTCGCCGAGGTCTATGGCTGGGACAAGGAGCTGTGGATCCGCTCGGTCTACGGCACCGACCGCCAGGACCATCCCGGTGCCCGCATCGCGCTCGACGACGCCCGCACCCAGCTCGTCGGTGGCAACATCTGGATGCTCCCTGTGGGCTCCAACCCGGCGTTCAGTGCCTACGTGTTCTCGCCCATGCAGACGCGCGCCCTCATCGCCAGCCGCAAGTACGAGCGCGCCCTGGCCTTCCAGACCCGCAACCCGCTGCACCGCGCCCACGAGTACGCCCTGGTGTACGGCGCGGAGCAGCTCACGAAGGACGGCACCTACACGGGCGTCATCCTGAATCCGCTGGTGGGTCAGCTCAAGGGCGACGATGTGGACGCCGCCACCCGCATGCGCTGCTACAGCGAGCTCCAGCAGAAGCGCCTGCTCGGCGTGGGCGACAGTGACGACGCCGTGTGGAGCGCCGCCGGCTACGACATCAACGACGTGTTCCACCTCGTCGGCCTCGACATGCGCATGTTCTACGGCGGCCCCTCCGAAGCCGTGATGCACGCCATCTACCGGCAGAACCACGGCTTCTCGCACATCGTCATCGGCCGCAAGCACGCGGACGCCCCCTACTTCGATGGCACGCCCATCTGGGGCGACTTCGACGCGCAGGAGATCTTCGACGCGCTGGGCGGTGAGCTGCACACCAAGCCTGTGAAGGTCGGCTTCGCCGCCTACTACGAGTCGATGGGGCGCGTGGACCTGATGGAGAACCACCCCGGCGAGAAGCCGTTCGGCATCTCCGGCACCAAGGTCCGCGAGATCCTGGTCTCCGGCGAGCGCCCCGACGACCGCATCATCCGTCCCCAGGTCTCCGACATCCTCATCCAGGTGTACCGCGAGCGGCAGTCGGCCGAGGGGTGAGCCCCCCGCCCGCTGGCGATGGGTTGGCCGAAGGGTGGCGTCTGCTCGACGCCTCCCTGTACGCGGGCCCGGTCGTGCGGGCGCGGGTCTTTGATCTCGATCTCGGGGCGCGCCGTCGGCACGCCCCTGATGGGGCCCGGCTCACCTCGTTCGTGGAGTGCTGGGCCCTGATCGACACGGGTGCCACGCACTCGGCGATCGATCCGGAGCATGTGGCCGCTCCGATGGCGCTCACCACGTACGACACCCGTCGGATGGTGCTGCCCAACCGCGCGCTGGCCGAGACCAGCGTGCACGAGGTGGGCGTGAGCTTCCCCGACTTCGAGCTGGAACGGCGCACGGTGCGGGTGAGCAGCATGAGGCTGCCCGGACCGTTCTGGATGCTGGTGGGCATGGACCTGCTGGACGGCACGCGCCTGGAGCTGGACGTGCGCGGGCGGGAGCGGTGGATCCGGTGGACGCCTGCCGCAGGCCCCGAGCCTACTGCGCCGCGGGCTCGGTAGCGGCTTCGATGGGCGGCTCGACAGGCTCAGCGGCGATGGGGCCATCGGAGCTGAACATGTCGAAGGTGGTGAGCCAGCGACCATCCTGGCCCCGACGCTTCACCACCAAGGACTTGCCGCGATCCTCGAACGCAGGCGCATCGGGCGGGTTCATCACGAGGTGGTAGCGCGTATGCAGGGTGGCGTGGTCGCCCGAGCCTTGCACCGACACCGTCTCGGTCTCCCAGACGGAGGCGGGCGGGAAGCTCGCGAAGTACGCGATGATCGCCTCGCGGCCCGTGATGGCCTTGCCCTGCTCGGGCATGACCAGCGCATCGGGCGCGTAGTAAGCGTCGACAAAGGCCGCCCAGTCGGGGTTGGCCAACTTAGCGAGCGCTTCGGCGCGGTCGTGCTGTTCGAGCAGCGCCTTGAGCGTGGGCTCATCCAGCCCCGGCGCGGGACAGACCTCACACGGAGGTGGCGGCGGAGGAGGCGCAGCCGCGCAACCCGCCCCGCTCAAGCCCAGGACCAATGCCCACCGGGTGCCGCGCATGGGAGCCTCCGAGATCAGAGGGTGCCGAGGAACGACGTCTGGCGGTCGAGGCGCGTGTGGCCCGAGTAGGACGAGCAGTAGTCATCGCCCACGAACGAGTTGATGCCCGCCACGTAAGCCTGCCGGGCCTTGAGCACGAACATCGGCCCGCCGCTGTCGCCGAAGCACACACTGGACACGGATCCATCCGTATAGACGATGCCCGGCGTGAGGCTCACATCAGCGATCTCGACGAACGCCCGCTCACGCACACCCGATCCGCCGAACTCGTCGGCACCGAAGCCCATCACCATCGCGTCGGCCCCCACGTCGTTGTTGTTGAGCGACAGGGTGGACGGCAGCACCGGGAACATCGTGACCTTCTGGGTGACATCGGTGGCCAGGTGGAAGGCCGCCACATCGTTCGCGAGCGTGCGCGGGTTCCAGCTCGGGTGCACGTCGATGTCGGACACGAAGTAGGTGCGGGCGTTCGGGTAGGTGGGCACGGTCTGAGCCACGTGAATGGCGACCTGGCCGGCCGTCACGAAGTCGGCGCAGTGGGCGGCGGTGAGCACCAGATCGGGACGAATGAGGACGCCCGAGCAGTAGGGCTCGGTGATGCGCGCGCCGTCGCGGTAGACCAGCGCCACCGTGCTGGTGGTGTAGTACTCACTCGCCGCAACACCGTTGATGATGAGGCTCTCGTCGCCCTCGGCTTCCGCCGCATCGAACTCGGGAGCGCAGGCCGCCACGGCCAGGGTGGCGAAGATCGATGCACGCATGAGGGCCTCCACGACGGAGCACAACGGTCCGTTCGGGACACGCTTTAGCTCGATCGTTTGGAGCTGGCATCGGCGCGAGCTGGGTAGGGGTCGACGAGGGTGCGCTCGGACGCTAGGCCCGCGGCCCGTTCCTTTTGCCTGGGTGTGTCATGTCCGTCGGTTCCGTGCGCAGCTTCATCAACCACCACTACCGCCACTTCAACGCCGCCGTGATCCCCGAGGCCGCACGCTGCTGGGAGGAGCACAAGCTCAAGGACGGCAAGGTGCTCGTCACCCTCGCCGGCGCGATGTCCACCGCCGAGCTGGGCCTGAGCCTCGCTGAGCTCATCCGTAAGGGCTTCGTCGACATCATCTCCTGCACCGGCGCGAACCTGGAGGAGGACGTGTTCAACCTCGTGGCGCACGACCACTACGTGCGTGTGCCACGCTACCGCGACCTCTCGCGCGAGCAGGAGGCCGAGCTGCGGTCCCGCGGCATGAACCGCGTCACCGACACCTGCATCCCCGAGGAAGAGGCCATGCGGGTGCTTGAGCACCACATGGTCAAGCTGTGGAAGGACAACGGTGAGGCCGGCGTGCGCTGGTTCCCGCACGAGTACTTCTACGAGTTGCTCCGGTCTGGCGTGCTCACCGAGAACTACCAGATCGACCCGAAGGACTCGTGGCTGTTCGCCGCCATGGAGCGCGGCCTCCCGATCATCGTGCCCGGCTGGGAAGACAGCACGCTCGGCAACATCTTCGTGGCCAACAAGAAGCTCGGCAACATCCCCACCCTGGGCTGCGTGAAGCCGGGCTTCGAGTACATGGACTTCCTCATCGACTGGTACCGCGACAACAGCGGCGGCGCGGGCGTGGGCTTCTTCCAGATCGGCGGCGGCATCGCCGGCGACTTCCCGATCTGCGTGGTGCCCTTGATCCACCAGGACATGCAGGACATGGTGC
>CAYNFK010000137.1:0-10712 GCA_964396405.1 uncultured Enterobacteriaceae bacterium | reverse complement strand
GGCGACACGGCCGTCGTGGACACGAGCGACACCGGCACGACCGACACGGGCGACACGGCCGTCGTGGACACGAGCGACACCGCCACGACCGACACGGGCGACACGGCCGTCGTGGACACGAGCGACACCGCCACGACCGACACGGGCGACACGGCCGTGACCGACACGAGCGACACCGGCACGACCGACACGGCGACCACGGACACGGGCGACACGGCCCCGATTGACACGTCGCCGAACAACCCCGGGCCCGATGACACGGGCGATACCTTCACCACGGACACCGCTGCCGACACCGACACCACCGGCGACACGTCTGGAGACACGGCGTTCGGCGACACGGCGGACACCGCCGACACGGCAGTCGACACCGGCGACTCCTTCTAGGTCCCTGCTGCGGCGGTTGAAGTCAGGGGCTGGCGACGCTACAGGGGGCCCGGAGGCGAGGCCTGCATGGTGCGCACGCTGTGGTGGATCGGATGTGCGGGCGCGATGGTGGCCTGTGAGGCTGCTCCCAACCGGCCCCTCCTGGATGACTTCCCCACGGCCGCCGACGACACCGATGCCGATCCGGTGGTCAACGGTTGCCTCACGCGCACGCACGCCTTTGCGGCCACGTCGGTGGGCTACGTCGAGAACGCTCTGGAAGGCATCGCGAGCTTTGACTGGGTCGGCGACTCGTCGGATCGGTCCACCATCTTGCTGCAGGCCTGCAAGCGCGGTCTCCAGCCGCAGACCCTGGCCCTGAACTGGTACGGTGGCGGCCCCCTCCGGAAGGGTTCGTTCGAGGTGTCCCGCGAGGCCGGAACCAAGAGCGGGTTCGAGTTCATCTTCGTTGACGACTCGGAAGAGCGGCCCGTCACCTGCAGCGACTCACCCACCGGCTCGGTCACCATCGAGCGAGCCAACGGTAAGGTCGTGAAGGGCTCCTTCACGGTCGACGTTCGCTGCTACGACGATGTGGTGCTCGATGACGACCAGCTCCCCAATCGGCCGGCCCTCACGACGTTCACGGGCACGTTCTCGGCCGGTGACGTGCGCGGCTACTGACCCGGCGCGACGGTCCACCACGCCGGCGTGGTGCTGCCGAGGCCGTACGACTCGAACACCTGTTGGCAGTCCGTGTCGGTGAGCGTGGACTGACAGCCGAGCGGCGTCTCGATCACCCCGCCGCCGGGCTGGACGGCTGCTGCGTTGGCGGACAAGTTGATGTCGGCGAGCAGCGCCTGGAGGTCCATCCGCACGGCGGGGTTCGCCAGGTCGACGTTGGGCACCTCGACAGCGGCGATGTTCTCGCTGGTGCAGCTGGCCTGGGTGTCGTCGCTGCCGGGCGGACAACCCGTGGCGAGGATGCGCACCGGCCATGCCGCGGGGCCGCCCTGAGGCACGAGATCGAGCTGGAAGCGTGCACGCCCTTGGGTGGTCGAGATGAACACGTCCGCGTCAGCGAGGGCGGTCGGCGCCGTGGCAAGCGGCAGCTTCGAGACATCGAACGGAAGGCCGAGGAAGAACCGAAGGGTGGCGCGCTCGAGCGCATCGGGTAGCTCCACCGTTCCCGTCACTGTGGTGTTCGTGGCCGTCGTGCCGTCGGCGCAGGCCTCCACGCCGTCCTCGTGGTCGATGAACGCCACCCCGTTGGCCTGCCAGTCGTTCGAGTCGAGGGTCCACGGGGCCTCGTCGCCCGATGGCAGCACGAAGGTCAGGCCGTGGACGAACAGCCGGAGATCGGTGGGCCGGACGGTGAGTCCGGTCGCGCCGACATCCGGCACGGAGGCGCGGCAGCTGAAGTTCTGCGCGCCGAACCCAGCTCCGACCTCCAGCGTCAGCGCGCGCTCCGAAGTCGGTACGGACGTGTCGATGGGCTGGTCCGTGGGCTCGGGAGCGCACGCGGTGGCCACACCAAGGATGATCCAAGAGCGGTGCGTCATGGGGGCCTCCAGGCGGCAGCTAGCACGCCTGCGGGGACCGGGTCACTGCACGAGCAACACGCGGCGTGCTCCGTTGCGCAGCACCAGCAGCATCGCTTGGCCGTCCTTCCGAATCGCCGCTGCAACCTCAGACGGTGTGCTCACGGCTTGCTTGTTCACCTCCAACACCACATCACCGCGCTCAAGCCCGGCACGTGCGGCGGGCGAGGCGGCCTCCACGCCCATCACGACCACGCCCGTGGGGAAGTCGCCGGGGACCTGGAGCGCGCGGCGCACAGACTCGTCCAGCGGTGCCAGCTGCATGCCGAGCAGGGCACCGGGCGTGACGGCCTCGGGGTTCCCGCCTGCCTCACGACCCCCACGTGCTGGGCTGGCGTCGAGCTCATCGAGGCGGGCCGTGAGGGTGCGCTTGGCCCCGTCGCGCACCACGTCGAGCTGCACCTGACGGTTTACGTCTTTGAGCGCGATCGTGTGCCGAAGGTCGTTCGCGGAGGCGATCCGCTTGCCATCCACGCCCACGATGATGTCGTAGGGCTGGACGCCTGCCTTGAACGCTGGGCTGTCCGGTGAGACTTCGGTGACGAGGGCGCCGTGGTCGCTGCCCAGGCCGAAGCTGGCAGCGCGGGTGGCGTCGATGTCGTCGATGCCGACGCCGAGGTAGCCTCGCACGACCTTTCCATCGCGGACCAAGCGGTCCATGATGTTGCGCGCGAGGTTGGAGGGAATCGCGAAGCCCACGCCGTCGTACCCGCCGGAGGCGGACTTGATCACGGTGTTGATGCCGATCAGGTTGCCGTTGAGGTCGACCAGCGCTCCGCCCGAGTTGCCCGGATTGATGGCGGCGTCGGTCTGGATGTAGTCCTCGTAGCGGGCGAGCCCGGCGGTGCGGCCCGATCCCGAGATGATGCCCATGGTGACGGTGGATCGGAGGCCGAATGGGCTCCCCACGGCCACCACCACCTCACCGAGGCGCAGGGTGTCGGAGTTGCCGAGTGGCACGATGGGCAGGTCTTTCGGCACCTCCCCCTCGATCTGCAGAACGGCCAGGTCCGTGGCCGGGTCGTCGCCGCGCACGGTCGCAGAGAGCTCGCGGCCGTCCGACAAGAAGATCTGCACCCGCTCGGCACCGGCGATCACATGGTGGTTGGTGAGGATGCGCCCGCTGGCGTCGACGATCACGCCCGATCCCTCGCTGCGTCGCGAAGGAGGCTCCATCGACCCGAAGGGAAAGCCTTGCCCGAACGGCGAGCCGGGGCCGAAGGGGGAACCCTGCAGCTGGGCTTGCGTGGCCGCGCCCTCGACGCGGACGTTGACCACAGCGGGCACCACGCGCTCGGCGACGTCGGCGATGCGGTGGAGGCCGCCGTCGTCAGTCAGCGCGAGCGCAGAGGGGACCACAGCGTCGAAGGCATGTTGGGCAACCCCTCCACCCTGGGGGGCGCGTCCCGATGGCGCGGTGGTGCAAGCGAGGGCGATGGCGAACAAGAGGGGAGAGGCGTACGTGATGCGCATGACTTCCTCGGGCTGGCCCTGTCTGAGGGGCACGCAGGACGGTACGCACGGGTCGAGGTTTGCTTCGTGCCATCACGACGAAATGACATGGCGCGACGAGGGGCGCGGGCCGTCGCGCTCGCGTGCTGCGCTTGGGCAGGCCCGGCCGCAGCCAGCGACACCGAGGTGGGCTTCGAGCGACGCTTCTCGCTGGGCATCGCGGCGGGTTTTCCGTCGTCGGCCACGCTCAAGGTGCAGGCCTCACCTCGCCATGGTGTCGCCCTGCACATCGGGCCCACCTTGGCCACCAGCGGCCTGCATCTTCGCCTTCAGTACGACCAGGCCTCTGCTCGCCTGAAGACCTGGAGCTTCGGAGAGCTGTGGATCGGCTGGCAGGTGGGCATCATCGTGAACTTCGTCTTCGGGGAGGCTGTGGGTCGCACGGCGGTGCGTCCTGGCCTCACCGCCGGGGTTGGGCTCGACATTCGGTTGGTGCCAGCACCCGTCTCGGTGTTCGTGGAGGCCGGGCCGATGCTGTTCCCGTTCGACATCGCGCCCGCACAGCCCACCACCTTTCAGCCGGCTGGGCTCGTGCTGTGCATCGGCGGGCGCTGGTGGTTCTGACCGCGCCCCGGACCTAGCGGACGCTGGGCAGACCGGTGAGCTGGTCTCCCGCCTCGTTGGCGGTGTCGGTGCGGAGGTACCAGGTGCCGTCGTCGCTCGGGTCGACCGCCTGGAGCGTGCCGAGGGCCTTGCCCACGGTGGTGGCCGGCAGCAGGGAGTGACCGTCGCGAAGCCACTGCACGGCGGTGTCGCGGTCCACCGTGCGCGGGGGAAGTCCGGCGATGCGCACCGCGAGGCGGCTCACGCGGCCTTCTTCGATGTCGGCACCCACCACCCAGATCCGGCCCATGGGACCTCCTTGCTGCCCGACTAGCGCGCTGCCGCCGTGAGCGTCCACGACGTTCCCTGGAGGCTGGGCGCCACCAGGTCGGGCGGCAACCACACCGTGACCCCTACCGAGGGCGCTCCACTGGGTGCCTGGAGGGCCGCCGCAGCATCGGGGCTCACAGGAGACCGCGAACCCACCTCGACGGCCCACAGCACGTCGTAGGCCCATGCGGACACGTCGTCTCCTCGGGAGGCGAGAGGCCCTCCGGCTGCCGCAAGGAGCGAACCTGCGAAGGCTGTGCGATCGTGGGGAGCGCTGCGCGGGCCCGGCAGCGCCGCGCCGGGCTCAAGGGCAACCACGAGCAGCTCGACGCGGGTGCACGAAGGAGACGTCCACCGCTCGGGCATTGCGCGGTGCAGCAGGCGGTGGGCGTACCACAGCGAGAACCGATCGCCCGCGACGTCGTGGTCGCGCCAGGGCTCGTTCCCGACGTCGTCCATTCGCCGCACGAGCGACTCGCAGTAGGCCGGGATGGGGGGCTGCAGGAGCAGCAGGTCGAGGAGCTGCTCGGCCATGTCTTGGAAGGGCACGGCCTCGATAGCGGCGCGCAGGGCCGCGTCGACCTCGATCTCGTCATCCGTGCCGCCACCGAGCGCCTCGATCAGTTCTCGGATCCCAGCTTCGGGGAACCGCGACGGGATGTCGTCCACCGTGGTGACGCTGCGCAGGAGCACGCTGTAGGTGGCGGTCATTCGAGCCTCCGGCAGCGCCCTGTATGGCCCGTGGCTGTGGGAGCGACCACCCTTGGGCGCGTCGAACGTGTCGATCGGGTGGCAACAGGCTAGGGTGGCGCGTCTTGGAGAGGTCCCATGCGCGCCGTCCTCGTCACGCTGCTCGGCGGTCTGGTCGCCTGCGCGCCCAGCACCTGCCCCACCGACCAGGTCTTGCAGGACGATGGCAGCTGCGCCGACGTCGTCGAGACCGACGAAACGGACGACACCGACGAGTCGGACGACACCGACGAGGCCGAGCCCACCGTGTCACTGGTCACCCTCGAGATCGATGTCACCGTGCTTCCCAGCGACAACGTGATCACGCTCACGTGCGGCGGGCGCACCCTGCTCACCCAAGACCTGTTCACGTTCTTCACCACGCTCAGCGAGACCTTCGAGGTTCCGGTCGGCGACACGTGCACCGTCGATGTGGCCGACAGCCGCGGCGGTCTCCTCCTCGCCGGTCGCCTCTTCGTGTGCTCGGTGGAGGCCGCATCCTGGGAGGCGGAGCGCGGGCTCGAGAAGCGCGTGGCTGAGGTCGTGCCGGTGGGCTGCGTGCCCGGCTGCCCCGACCCCGTCGCCGAGAACTACAACGCCGCCACCAACCTCGACGATGGCACCTGCGAGTACATCCTCGGCTGCGACGATGAGCGCGCGCTCAACTACGATCCGCTGGCCACGAAGGACGATGGCTCGTGCGACTTCGGCGGCTTCGGCCCGATCGCGGTCACCACCTACCTGGATGGCAGCCCCACGGACAACATCATCCGGCTCGTGTGCGACGGCACCGAGGCCATGGCGATCGGTGCCGACACCACGCCCAACCCGTGGTCGGTGATCACGCGCCGCACCGTGGTGGATGCGGGCTACGACTGCGAGATCATCGTCGAGGACGACGTCGGCGACGAGGGACCATCGGGCTTCGTCGAGGCCTGCGGTGATGTGGTGCTCACCTGGGAGCGCACGCCTGCGCTCGACAGCGCCTACAAGATCTCCATCGGCTCGTTCTTCTCGCCCGCCTGCTCTGGCTGCACCGACCCCGTCGCGCCGAACTTTGATCCCGACGCGGTGATCGAAGACGGCACCTGCGTCTCGGCGCCCTAGGCTGCACCCCGCGTCACGGCGTGGGCGTGCCCTTCGTGCGAATGGCGAAGGTGAGCCGGTCCTGGTTGCGCGGACCGAAAGCCGTCGCTGCGAAGGGCTTGAAGCCCAGCGCCGTGTGGGACGTCTCGAAGGTGCCGGATGCGACGAAGGCCGCCTCGTTGGCATCCACCTTCATCGTGAGGGTGACGGGTGCTGCCGTGCCGCGCACGGTGAGCGTGCCCGCGATCTCGACGGCGTCGCCTTTCGGCGTGCAGGCCGTGCTGGTGTAGGTGATCGATCCGAAGGCGTCGGCGTCGAGCTGGGCTGAGCCCCACATGTTCTTCGAGAGCTTGCTCTTGTCGTCGTCGGTGATGGTGTTCTCATCGAGGCCGGCCTTCGCGCGCAGTCCGGGCGGGTCGACCACGAGCTTCATCACGGGCACTTTGATGTTCACCTTGCAGCCCGCGACCCCGTCGGCGGGCCAGGTGACGGTGCCACTCCAGCCGGTGGCGTAGATGACGTGGTCGTGCCCCATCCGGGCGAGGGTGGCCGAGGTGTCGTTGCGAATCACCACGTACAGATCGCTCTGGCTGGCGGACAGTGCGTAGGTGCGGAGACCAGCCGGCGCGGGTGCCGAGGGGGCCGGCGCAGCGACCGACGTCGCGTCTTGGGCTAGCGTCGTCGCCGAAGAGAGCGTGACGAGAAGCAGAAACAGGGGTCGCATGGAGCCTCCGAACACGGGGTGTTCATAGCCTTGCTGACGATCGGGGGCGGTTGAATCTTCAGGGGTCGACATTCCGTGTTGCCCTGCGCTAGAGGCCAGGGTCGGGTCGCAGCGGGCGGGCTGGGAAGGGGAGCGAAGATGACGGGTGTCGAGGGCCTCACGGGCGGACAGGGCGCGCGCATCGCGGTGGTGGGCGTCGGCGGCGGTGGCTGCAATGCGGTCGAAGCGATGCAGGCGCGAGGCGTCACGGGCGTCACGTTCCTCGCGCTCAACACGGATGCGCAGGCGTTGGCACGTTCAGGCCTGCACAACCGCTTCCAACTGGGCCGCGATCTCACGCGAGGTCTCGGTGCAGGCGCGGATCCCGAGGTGGGCCGCGCCGCTGCGCTCGCGGATCGGGAGGCGATCGCCGAGCTGGTGCGGGGCCAGGATCTGGTGTTCCTGGCCGTGGGACTGGGCGGCGGCACGGGCACGGGTGCGGCGCCCATCGTGGCCGAGGTCTGCCGGGAGGCCGGCGCGATCACGGTCGGCTTGGCCACGCTGCCGTTTGGGTTCGAAGGACGTCGGCGTGCTCGCACGGCGGACGATGGCTCCCGCCGCCTCGCCGAGCAGGTCGACACGCTGGTCACGCTGCCGAATGAGCGTCTGCTCGCGCTCGTGGATCCGCGCACGGCGCTGGCCAAGGCGTTCGCGATTGTCGACGACACGCTGGGCCGTGCCGTGGCTTCGGTGTCCACGCTCGTGCAGGGCGCAGGGCAGGTCAACGTCGACTTCGCCGACGTGCGGACGATCCTGGGTCACCGCGGGCGCGCCCTCCTCGGCGTCGGCACCGCAACGGGCGCTCACCGCGCGGTGGAGGCCACCCAGGCGGCGATCTCCTCGCCGCTGCTGCAGGAGCAGCGCCTCGCCGGAGCGCGCCACGTGCTGCTCAACATCCAGGGGCCGGCCGACTTGCCGCTGCTCGAGATCGCCGAGGCGGCATCTCTGGTGGCGGATGAGGCCGATGAAGACGTCAACCTCATCTGGGGCTGGGTGCCGGTGGAAGGCGGAAGCGGCGAGGTCTGCGTCACCCTGCTGGCCACCGGGTTCGATGATGAGCTCGCGGGTCGCACGCTGATGCCGGAGCGCACGTGGGCGGTGCAGGGGCAGCCTGCGCGCCATCGCACCACGTCGTCGCGGCCCAAGTCGCCGGATGATGGCTACGACGTGCCCACGTTCTTCCGGTGGCCCGATCCCAGCTGACCGTGACCGTGGTCAGCGCTCCCGCACGGGCCCCACGCGCTCGATGCGCAGCACATCCTGCTCGCTTCCCGCGAGGTGGAGCGCGTGGGAGACGGCGGACGCGAGGTCGGCAGCGATCACGACGTAGGTGCCGGCTGCGGTGACGACCTGCCACGCCGTACGCGCAGCAGCGGGCACGGTCTTGGGTCGCCGTTGGGTGGGCTGGGGGGAGGACCCGGCGCCCCCGCTACGCCAAGTCTCGAGCGCGCGATCGATGTCGCGCGGTCCCATGCGGCCGGCAGCTTCCACGCCGAGCTTGATCCGGAAGTTGCGGATGGCGCCGAGGCTCATGCTCGCGATGTCGGCTACCACGCGGTCCGGCACCACACCGAGCAGCGGGCGAAAGTCATCGACCCGCGAAGCACGGCGACCGCGGGTGGTGGGACGGCGCCGAGGCCCGTCGTACCCGATGATGTTGTTGCGCGCGCGGTAGCTCGCGACGGTGCGCACGCTCACGCCGGCAGAGCGCGCGATCTCGCTGTCGGGCACGCGTCCGAGGAGGTGAGTCAGCGCCGCGAGCTGACCGTCTTTGGAGCCGGTGCGCACAGCTTCAGCAGCCACCTCTTCGGGCGTGGGCACGGGGACCACGGGTGGCGCGACCACCTTGAGCCGACGTGACACCCCCCGCTCACGAAACGCTGCCGCGAGCACGGGCACGGTCACCGACAGGTGCGCTGCCAGCTCGGTGAGCGGCATCGTGTCCTTCAGTTGTACGGCCTCTGGCCACCAGCTTGGCTCAACGCGTGCCATGGGCGGCGCTCCTCGCGGACGTTCAGACGTCCAGGTTCTCAAACACGGCGGCCGCGCCCATGCCGCCGCCGATGCACATCGACACCACCCCATAGCGCTTGCCGCGGCGCTTGAGCTCATGCAGGAGCGTGGAGGTGAGACGGGCACCCGTGCAGCCCAGCGGATGACCGAGCGCGATCGCGCCGCCGTTCGGGTTGAGCTTGTCGTCGGGGATGCCGAGCTCGCGGGCGCAGTAGAGCGCCTGCGACGCGAACGCCTCGTTGACCTCGAAGACGTCGATGTCGTCGATGGACAGGCCGGTCTGTGCGAGCACCTTGGGGATCGCGTAGCGCGGGCCCACGCCCATGATGTCGGGCGGGACGCCGATCACGGCGTAGCCCTTCAGCAGGCCCATGATGGGCAGACCGCGAGCGACGGCCCACGCGCGCTCAGCGACCACGGAGGCGGCGGCACCATCGGAGACCTGGCTGCTGTTGCCGGCGGTGACGCTGCCACCGATCTTGAACGCTGGCTTGAGCTTCGAGAGCCCATCCAGGCTCGTGCCAGCACGCGGGCCCTCGTCGGTGTCGACCGTGACAGCTTGCCACGCGGATCCATCGAACACGCGCGTGGCGACCGGGACGATCTCCTCGCGGAAGCGACCGGCGGCGATCGCGGCGAGCGCGCGGTCGTGCGAGAGCACGGCGAACGCGTCCTGATCGGCGCGGGAGATGCCGAAGCGGCTCGCTACGTTCTCGGCCGTGATGCCCATCGGGGTGTAGACCCCGGGCGCGTGCTCCACCAGCTCGGGGTTCGGGGCCATCTTCTGGCCACCCATCGGCACGATCGACATCGACTCCACGCCGCCGGCGAGCACCGCGTCCTGCCAGCCCGCCAGGATCGCCGACGCGCCCTGGGCGATCGACTGCAGGCCGGACGAGCAGAACCGGTTGATCGTGACGGCCGAGATCGTGTCGGGCAGACCGGCGATGAACCCTGCCACGCGCGCCACGTTCATGCCCTGCTCGGCCTCGGGGGTGGCCGTGCCGATGATCAGGTCGTCGAGCAGCGCGGGGTCGATCTTGCCACGGGCCACGGCCTCCTTGAGGGCGGCAGCGAGCAGATCGTCGGGGCGGGTGTCCTTGAAGGAGCCGCGCTTGGCCTTGCCGATGGCCGTCCGCACGGACGAGACGATGGCAACTTCACGCATGGGGGTGTCCTCGGGAGATGGAAGAGGGAACGTCAGTTGCGGAGGGGCTTGCCGGTCTGGAGCATCGCGGCGATGCGCTCGCGCGTCTTCTCCAGGCCGCAGAGCTGCAGGAAGGTCTCGCGCTCGAGATCCAAGAACCGCTGCTCGGTGAGGCGCGTGCCTGCCGGAACGTCGCCACCGGTGAGCACCTTGGCAAGGTGCTGGCCGACCGTGACGTCGTGGTCGGTGGCGTAGCCACCCTCGTGCATCTGGAAGAGGTAGCCCTCGATCGCGCCGCGGGCAGCGGATCCACCGGCCGGCATCGTGCGCATCGCGGGGGGCGCGTAGCCGCCGTCCGCGAGACCGCGGGCGAGGCGCTTGGCCGCGCCGATGCGGCCGTCGAGGTCGAGGACCAGGGGGTCGGTGGGGCGCAGGTAGCCCCAGGCCTTCGCTTCGCCGCCGGACGACGTGACCTGCGCGGTGGCGATGCGCTCGAAGGCCTTGAACAAGAACGGGTTCACGTCGACCTCGACATCGGGCGGGATGTCACCGAGGTAGCGGGTGACCACCTCCTTGCAGCCACCGGCGCCGGGGATCAGGCCCACGCCCACCTCGACGAGGC
>CAYNFK010000136.1:0-10787 GCA_964396405.1 uncultured Enterobacteriaceae bacterium | reverse complement strand
TGGCACCAACGGCCAGGAAGCGCCGGGTATTCCGCTGCGCGCTCCTCGCCCAAGGCGATGACAGGATGTCGGGAAGTGTTCTTACACGCGCCCGGCACCCGCCCCCGGCTCCTACGCGGAAGCCCGTGGTTCGATTGCGGGCCACGCGTGAGATCACGGCTCGGGCGAGCCCAGCCGCTCCAGCCGAACCGCGTTGCTGCGAGCCTGCGCGAGCCAGTTGTAGACACCGTCCACGGGCTGTTCCAGCGGATCGAGCCGCACGTGCTCTAGCCCTTGGGGCAGGCCATCGAGCATGTCGCGACCCGGTGCCGCTTCCCACAGCATCACGGCGCGCGGACCGGCCGAAGCCTTCCATGCCACCACCTGGGCCAGCGCCGCAGCCGAGGGAGCTGCGGAGGGATCGAGGTCGATGGTGGTGATGTTCAGGCCGTAGCGGCGCGCGAGGTAGTTGAACGAGGGGTGGTTGGCCGCCATGGGGAGGCCCTTGAGGAGGGCGGTGGCGGCGGTGAGCTGGGCGTCGAGCGCAGCCACCTCGTTGCGGAAGGAAGCGAGGTTCGCATCGTAGGTGGCGCTGTGATCGGGGTCGGCTCGCACGAGCGCCTTGTGGACGGCCTCGCCTTGCAGGAGCCACAGGTGCGGGTCCATCCACGTGTGCGGATCGGTGCCCGCGTGGCTGTGCTCGCCGGCGGACCCGTGCCGGTGGGGCTGGCCGTCGAGCACGATGAGGTCGAGGTTGGTGGCCGTGCTCACCAGGGTCTGGCTGCGGAGCATCGCTGTGGCGGTCCACGCTTCGTACCCAGCGCCCACGGCCACCACGAGGTCGGCCTCAGCCAGCGTGGTGATCAGCGCGGGCGGCGGCTGCCAGGTGGGTGGGTCTTCGCCGGCCGGGGCGATGTTGGTCACCGACACGCGCGCGCCGCCGAGGTGGTCGGCGAGCCAAGCTGCGGGGAAGGAGAGCCCGCGCACGTCGAGGCGGGGCTGCGCGGTCGCTGTGGGGGCATCACTCGCCGGAGCTTGCGCTGTTGGCTCCGGAGGCGCTGGGGTCGGAGGCACCGGGGAGGAGGAGCAGGCGGCGAAGACTGCGAGCAGAATCGGGGTCACGTTGGGCTCCAGGTTGAAGGAGCGCGGGGCGCTCAGGGGAGGCATGCGCACCGGGTCCGGGCCCCGCTGGGGGGGTCGCACGGTAGGGAATCGGGGGCAAGCAACAGATCGCGGGCGTTACCGGCTGGACAGGCACCCCTGGATCTTCATAGGCTCGCGCGCCAGGGCACCCATTCCCTCATCGGGGTGCCCGATCCCGTCAGACGGTCCGCTCGGAGATCTCATGCGCAACGTCGTCCTGCTGCTCACGGCGCTCACCAGCTCCCAGGCCCTGGCCGCCGATCCGGCCATCGAGCTCGGCGCGCACGCCGGCGTCATCGTGTTCGACGGCCTCGATCAGCTCAACACGAGCTGGTACCTCACGCCGCGCTTGGGCTTCTGGTTCAACCGCAACGTGGGCCTCGAGGTCGATGTGGGCCTCTCCACCGGCGCGGCCGACGTGGAAGGCCACGGCTTCCTCGCTGTGGCACCGCAGCTCCAGTTCGTGGGCTCGCCGCTTGCCGGGAAAGACAAGGCGCCGGTTCTCCCAATCATCACGTTCGGCGCGGGCGTGATGTACAAGTCGCTCGATGACGCCGGCGTGCGTGGCACCGACTACGCCAGCACCCGCCTCGAAGGCCTCGCCTCGTTCGGCACCGGCCTGCTCGTGCCCATCGTGGGTCCGCTGCACTTCCGCACCGATCTGCGCATGATCGTCACCGGTGCCCCTGGCAACGACCAGTACCGCTACCCCTTCATCGACTTCACGTGGACCGCGGGCTTCGGCGTGAACCTGTCGGTGGCTAAGGACGCCGACAAGGACAAGATCCCCGACAAGAAGGACGCCTGCCCCAACGAGGCGGAGGATGTCGATCTGTTCGAGGATGCCGATGGCTGCCCTGAGTCCGACAACGACAAGGACGGCGTGCCGGATCTCTCCGATGCCTGCCCGAATGAAGCCGAAGACGTCGACACCTTCGAAGATGCCGATGGCTGCCCCGACCCCGACAACGACCGTGATGGCATCCCCGACATCGACGACGTCTGCCCCCTCGAGGCCGGCACCGTCGAGACCTCCGGCTGCCCCGACACCGATGGCGACCTGATCGCCGATGCCGATGACGCCTGCCCCGATGTGGCCGGACTGCCCCAGTTCTCGGGCTGCCCCGACACCGATGGCGACGGCCTTGCCGACCCCGACGACGAGTGCCCCACCGAGGCCGGCCCCGAGACCTCCTTCGGCTGCCCCGACGACGACAGCGATCGCGTGCCCAACTACCGCGACGCGTGCCCCACCAAGCCCGTGCCTGCGAACGTGGATCCCACGCAGAGCGATGGCTGCCCCGCCAAGGTCTACGTCACGGCCGATGCCCTGCAGATCCTCGACCGCGTGTACTTCGACACCGGCAAGGACACGATCCAGAAGAAGAGCTTCCCGCTCCTCGATGAGATCGCCGCCATCCTGGTGAAGTACCCCGCGATCCTCAAGGTGCAGGTCGAAGGCCACACCGACGACGTGGGCGACGACGCGAAGAACCTCACGCTCAGCCAGGCCCGCGCCGAGTCGGTCGTGAAGTACCTCTCCGGTAAGGGTGTCGAAGCCTCCCGCCTCGTGGCGATGGGCTTCGGGGAGACCAAGCCCATCGCCGACAACAAGACGTCGGCGGGCAAGGCTGAGAACCGCCGGGTGGCGTTCACCATCCTCGAGCAGGCCAAGCGCGTCATCGAGCGCTGATCCGGGCCCGCTGGGCGGCATCCGCAGCACGGACGGCACCTCCTCGGGGGTGCCGTTCTTCGTTGGAGGTGCGCTAGGCGGCGAGGCCTGCGCGCCGCAGCATCGCGGCCACGTCGGGATCGCGCCCCATGAACTGACGGAACAGGTCGGCGGCGTCGCGGCTGTCGCCTCGGGCGAGCACGGCGTCGCGGAAGGCTGCGCCCACGCCCGAGCCGTAGAGGCCCTCGGCCTGGAAGCGCGCGAAGGCGTCGGCCTCCAGCACGCTGGCCCAGAGGTAGCTGTAGTAGCCGGCGGCGTAGCCCACAGGGTCGCCGAACAGGTGCAGGAAGGTGGGCAGGATCGAGAGTCCGTCGGGCACAGGCACCGCGGTGTAATCGGCCATGCGCTCCGCACCCCACGCGGCGGCCCCGCCGTGCTCGGCAGGGTCCCAGCTCACGTGCAGCCCGAGGTCGGCCTGGCCGAAGCCGAGCTGGCGCACCAAGAACGACGCGGCGCGAAACGTGCGCGCGGCGATCATGCGGTCGAACAGGTCCTGCGGGAGGGGCTCGCCGGTGACAGCGTGACGCGCGAAGCGGTCGAGGGCCTCGCGCTCCCAGCACCAGTTCTCGAGCAGCTGAGAGGGCAGCTCCACGAAGTCCCAGGCCACGTTCGTGCCGGCCTGACCGCGGATCGGCGCGCGGGTGAGCAGGTGGTGCAGCAGGTGGCCAAACTCGTGGAACAGCGTCTCCACCTCACGGTGCGTGAGCTGACCGGGCCGTCCGTCAGGGCCGGGCGTGAACGTGCCGCAGATCGTGGCCAGGTGGGGCTCGCGGTGACCGTTGGACAGCACGCCGCCGGTGCGCAGCGGACCCATCCACGCGCCCTGGCGCTTCTCGGGGCGCGGCGCGAAGTCGGTGAAGAAGGCGCCGATGGGCGTGCCGTCGGCCTCTTCGATCGACCAGGCCTGCACCGAGGCGTGCCACACGGGGGCCTGCGAGGCGGTGATGCGCACGCCGTAGAGGCTCTCGGCCAGCTCGAACAGGCCCTGAAGCACAGCGTCGTAGGTGAAGTAAGGACGCAGGGCTTCTTCATCGAGGTCGAAGCGCGCACGCCGAAGCTTCTCTGAGGCCCAGCCCACGTCCCAGGGCTGCAGGTCCTGCAGGCCCAGCTCAGCCTTCGCGTAGGCGATCAGCTCGGCCGTCTCGCGCTCGAAGCTGGGACGGGCCTGGGCGTCCAGGCGGTTCAGGAAGGCCGCGGCCTCGGTGCCGTTGTGCGCCATGCGATCTTCGAGCACGTAGTCGGCAAAGGTGTTGTAGCCCAAGAGCCTGGCCTGCTCGCGCCGACGCAGCAGGATCGCATCGAGCAGAGCGCGGTTGTCGTGCGCGTCGCCGTCGCAGCGGGCGTGGTAGGCGCGCCAGATCGCCTGACGCAGGTCGCGGTCGTCGAGGAAGGTGAGCACCGCCGTGACGATCGGGGCCTGCAGGGTGAACCGGGCGCCTTCGGTGCCGGCCCGTTCGCCTTCTGCGCGCACCATCGCGAGCGCTGAAGGGGGCAGACCCGCCAGGCGGTGGAGGGGCACGTCGAGGGACCACGCCGTGGTGGCCGCGAGCGTGTGGGTGGCGAACTGGGTGGTAAGGTCGGCCAGCTCGTTCGCCAGCGCCTGGAACCGCACCTTGTCGGCATCGCTGAGCTCGGCACCCGCGCGCCGGAAGCGGTCGAGGGTCTTCGTGAGGTAGCGCGCGGCCTCGGGGGAGAGGTTCTCCTTGGCGGCCGCGACCTCCTTGGCCGCAGCGTACACGCGGGGGTCGAGCCCGAGCCCGGTGAAGAAGGTGGTGACCTCCCCCAGCACCTCGAGGTGCGCGGCGGCGAGCGCTTCGCTGTGGCAGACGCCCCGAAGGTGCTCCACGACCGTCCACGTCTCCTCGAGCGGACGCGTGGCCTCATCGAGCGCCAGCAGGGTGCCAGCAAAGGAGCGGGTGGGCTCGGCCAGCACGGCCTGCACGGCCTCGTTGGCTTCGGCCAGACGGGCGCGCACGGCGGGCACCACGTGGGCGGCCTCGATCGTGGTGAACGGGATGGGCAGCGCGCCCTGCAGCAGCGGGTTGGTGGCGTTCACGGGGGCCTCGGGGGGTGCGATCAGAACAGGTCGAGCTTGCGGCCATCCACACGGCGGCTCTCGGCGGCGGCGGCTTCTTCGGGCGTGACGGGATGCGGGCTGTCCATCACCACGCTGCGCAGCCAGTTCTCGAGCGTGCGGCTCACCGTGCGGCCCTCGGGCGTGTCGGTGCGGGACGACCAGAACTCGAGCACGGCGGCGCGGCGCTTAGCCGGCTCGGTGACCACGGGTCCGCCGTCGAGCGACTCTCCGCGCTCCCACAGGCCGTCGAGGCGCACGGGCAGGTCGGTGACGTAGGCGGAGAAGTAGCGCTGCTGCAGCGTCTGCCGGTAGGCGATCACGTCGTCGCGCACGGCCTCGGCGATCTCCTGCTGCGCGCGCAGCACGATCGCCTTGTTCGGAAGGGGCACGGTGCTGATGCCCACGGTGCCGCCGCCCTGGTAGCCGTTCAGCGAGGACCGGCTGGCGTCGTAGTTGCCTTCGGTCTCCTTGATGCCACCGAACGCCAGCACAGGCTGATTGAACTCCAGCTCGCCGTTGCCGGTGAGCACGGCCTTACCCATCCAGCCCTCGGGGCCGCGGAACAGCACGGTGCCATCGCGGCGGCGCTTGGACTTCCAGCCCACCTTGGTCATGGCGCGGATCACGGCATCGCGCGCTGCGGAGACCGCCAGCGGGCTCACCACCGTGATCTCCAAGAACTCGGGCTGGCCGTCAGGGCGGGTGGGCTCAGCGTCGACGTCGTCGGCGGTGGGCTCGGGCAGGAGGGTGGCGTCGGCCGGGACCTCGGAGGGACGATCGTCGACCGGCGCTGCATCTTGGGCCAGCGCGAGGGTGAGGAGCCAGGCGATCACGTTGTCTCCGGGAGCCACGAGCGCACGCGCTCGCGGAAACCATCCGTCCAGGGGACCGGGCGGTGGGTGGTGGGGTCGATGCGCACGACCACGCGCTGGCCCGAGGCGAGCTCTTCGTCGCTGTCGAGGGGCATCATGCGAAAGCCGAAGGTGAGAGAGGTGCTGCCGAGCTTCTCGACGAAGACCCGCACGCGCGCCCGACCCGTCCCGCGGAAGGGGCGGTGGTACGCGATGTGGTTGGCGCGAACGAGGTGCGCGGTGTCGGGGTCTTCCTGGAACGCGCCCAGGCCCAGGAACTGCCAGAAGCTGCCGAGGGTGCGCTCGAAGAGCAGCAAGTAGCGGGCGTTGTGCAGGATGCCGAACGGGTCGAGGTCGTCGAAGTAGACGCCGTGGATCTGTTCGTGGAAGCGGTGCATGAAAGGGTCCTGGAAGGGGTGCCGATCTAGTCGGTTGCGGCGTGTTGTGCTGGCGAAGGAGCGGGGACGCTCAGGGGGTGGGGAGCGCCGCCTGGAGCTGCTGCCTGTAGCGATGGGTGCGCACGTCGACGCCGGCTGCGGGTGCCGGGGCCTCGGCGAGCACGGCGGCCACGAACCGCCTTGCTTCGTCCACGCGGTTCAGCTTCACCAGGGCCTCGGTGCGGGCGATGGCGGCGGTGAGCCGGTTGTCACCCCAGGCGTGCTCCAGCGCACGATCGGCGGCCACGAGCGCCTCCTCGGCGTGCTCCTGACGCAGCTCCAGCCCGGCGAGGCTGTACCAGAAGGTGGGCTCGTTCGGCCATGTGGCGGCGGCCTCGCGCAGCAGCTTCGCGGCCTCGTCGGGGTGACCGGCACGCTCGGTGAGCGTGGCCAGATCGTGCAGGTAGCCCTTGTCGGAGAGCGGAATGCCGGTGAGGCGCGCACGCAGGAGGGCCGCCCCCGCAGCGTAGAGCGAGCGGGCTTCTGCCGGATCGGAGGCCAGACCGGCGGCGTAGTAGAGCAGGTCGGCGCCTTCGGCCGGGCGCGCCGAGACGAGATCGTGCTCGATGGCGCGCTTCGCAGCGGCCTGCACCGTGGCGTCGCCTCTCAGGTCGCCCAGCGCACCGACCCAGGCGAGCGCGAAGCCCGGGGCCCGATCCGCCAGCCACACCGCGTCGTCGGCTGTGGGGTTCAGGTGGAAGCGCGCGAGGCGCAGCGCCATGCGGTCGGGATCGGCCGCGCCCACCGCCACCCAGCGGCGCGCGTCGTCGAGGCGGTCTTCCTGCACGGCGGTCCAGGCGAGCTCGCCGGCAGCCGCGGGGGTGGGGTCGCCGGCTGCGGCATGGGCGCGGCCCGTGGCGATCCCATCGAGCCAGGCCACGGTGGCGTCCACGTTCTGGTACCCGATCTGCCGACCCAGCACCTTGCCGTCGAGGTCGACCGCGAGCACCGTGGGGTAGCCGGTGACGTCGTAACGATCCTTGAGCGCCCAGCTCGACGGGTCGTCCACATCGAGCCGCGCGACCACGAACGCATCCACCACCGAAGGACGCGGCGACGTGAGGAACAGCTCGGCATCCATGCGCTGGCACGGGGGGCACCACACCGCACCGAAGTCGAGCAGCAGGGGCAGCCCGCGAGCCCGCGCATCCGCCAGGGCGCGCTGGTAGACCTGCTCAGCGTTCACCCGAGCCGGAAAGCCCTCCGGAGGGAGCGCGGCTTCGGCCTCTCGAGCGGCGAGCATGGCCATGCCACGCCGCGCATCGCTGATCGTGCCCACCACCGCCGCGTCGATCAGACGGCAGCGGCTCCCGGCGTCTTCGCACACGGAGAACCGCACCACGCCCTGCACCAGCTGGCTCCGCACGTCGCCCAGCGGCACACCCTCGGCCGCGTCATCACCCAGCGTGTTGAGCAGCACGGAGCGGTCACCGACAGCCAGCTCGACGTCGAAAGGGGCGTCGGGCGCGAGGTGTTCTCCTGCGCCCGGGCGCACCAACAACAGGCTCTGCGCGCCCTTCCACGTGACGTGAACCTCGGGCTCTGCGGCCAGCGCCGCCACCACCATCCACCACATCGGGGCCTCCTGCTACGTGCACTCATCTAACGGGAACCGGGACGGAAGTGGCCGGCGTGCGCCTGCGGGATAGCCCGGGGCCTTCCAAAAGGAGTCTCGATGCGTCACCTCGTCCTTCTCGCCGCCCTCGCGTGCAACGCTGCCCCGCCCGCCCTCCCCGGCGCCATCACGAGCACCGGCCCCGTCGCCTTCAATGTGAACGGCGTCGATGTGCCCGTCGTGGTGGTCGAGACCGTCATCGAGTCCGTGCCCGAAGAGCAGCGGAAGATGGCCGCTCAGGCCGGTCAGGCCAAGCAGATGCTCGAGAACGTGGCCCTCGGGGATGTGCTCTACCGTCAGGCCCTCGAGCGTAAGCTTCACGAGGATCCCGCCACCCAGGCGAAGCTCGCGATGACGCAGCGCGAGGCGCTCGCCCAGATGCTGCTCGAGAAGGTGGTGGAGGAGTCGCTCACCGAGGCAGCGATCCTGGAGGCCTACGAGAAGCGTAAGGTCCAGTACCAGCGGAAGGAAGCGAAGGTCCGCCTCATCCCCGTGGGCGCTGAGGCCGAAGCCATCGAGGTCGTGGCCCTGCTCAAGGCCGGTGCCGACTTCGCGAAGGTGGCCCAGGAGAAGTCGCTCGACAAGCGCTTGGGTGAGACCGGCGGGGATCTGGGCTGGGTCAGCGCGCAGCAGCTCATGCCGGCTGTGGATGCGGTGCTGTTCGGCTCCACCGAGACCGGCATCATCGGCCCGATCAACGCAGGCGGCGCCTGGGTCGTGCTCGCGGTCGACGAGCGCCGCGAGGCCACGCCGCTCGATGATGTGCGCGAGGAGCTGGTGAACAGCCTCAAGCAGGAGCAGGCTGCGGCCTACATCGAGGCCGAGCGCGCCAAGATGAACATCACGTGGACCACGGCCCCGGAGGTTCTCCTTGGTGGCGAGGCGCCCGCCGTGGTGGAGCCTGTCGCTGTGGAGCCCGCGGCTCCGGCCGCACCCGCGGCCGAGTGACCCGCCCGCCCGCGGGGCCAGGCTGGGCCGTTGTGCTGGGGGCGTCGTCGGGATTCGGCGCCGCCATCGCCCGCGCGCTCGCAGCATCGGGTCACCCGGTGCTGGGCCTGCACCTCGACCTGCGGGCCACAGCGGATCGTGCAGCGGCGGTGGCGGAGGACTGCGCGGGCCACGGCGCGCCTGTGGTGTTCCACAACGGCAACGCCGCCGATCCGGTCCAGGTGCAGGCGGCGCTGGCGAAGCTGGCGGCCGTGGACGCCGAACCGCGCGTGGACGTGGTGGTCCACAGCCTCGCGTTCGGCACGCTCAAGCCGTTCCTGGGGAGCCCGAGCGAGCGCATCAGCGGCCGCGATCTGGCCATGACGCTCGATGTGATGGCGCACAGCCTGCTCACCTGGGTGCAGGCGCTGCGGGACCGAAGCTGGCTGGGGCCGGGGTCGCGTGTGCTCGCGCTCACCAGCAGCGGAAGCCTCGTGGCGATGCCCAGCTACGGTGCCGTGTCGGCAGCTAAGGCGGCGCTGGAGTCGCACGTGCGGCAGCTCGCTGTGGAGCTGGCGCCCGAGCACATCACGGTCAACGCGCTGATGGCGGGCTTGTGTCGCACGCCGGCGCTCGAGAAGATCCCGGGATGGGAGGCCCTCGCGGCGGCGGCGCTCGCGCGCAACCCTTCCGGGCGCCTCACCACGCCCGAGGATGTGGCGGCCTGCGTGGTGGCGCTGGGTCATCCGGGCATGGCGTGGGTCACGGGCAACGTGATTCGTGTGGATGGCGGCGAGACCATCTCGGCCGGACGCTGATGCTGCCGGTCTACCTCGATCACCACGCCACCACGCCCTGCGCGCCGTCGGTGGCGACCGCGATGTGGCCGTGGTTCACGGAGCGCGTCGGCAACGCAGGCGTGCGGCACCACGTCTACGGGCAGCAGGCCGAAGCCGCCGTGGAGCATGCGCGCACCCAGGTGGCGGCGGCGCTCGTCGCGGATCCGGTGGAGATGGTGCTCACGAGCGGTGCCACCGAGGCCAACAACCTCGCGATCTTCGGGGTCGCCGACGGGTGGTCCGCACCGGGCCACCTGGTGGTGGGGTCCACCGAGCACCGCGCGGTGCTGGATCCGATGCGCCGCCTGGTGTCGCAGGGCTGGGAGCTCACCGAGGTCCTGCCCGGACCGGACGGCATCATCCCAGCAGCTGCTGTGGCCGCGGCGTTGAGGCCCACCACGCGCCTCGTGAGCGTGATGCTGGCGCACAACGAGATCGGCGTGCTGCAGCCGGTGGCGGAGATCGCTGCGCTGTGCCGGGCGGCAGGGGTGCTGGTCCACACCGACGCGGCCCAGACGCTGGGCAAGGTGCCGCTCGATGTGCGCGCGCTGGGTGTGGACCTCCTGTCGCTGTCGGCGCACAAGGCCTATGGTCCGCAGGGCATCGGCGCGCTCTGGGTGCGACGGGGTCGACCCCTGCTCACGCTGGAGCCCCGTCAGCTCGGGGGAGGCCAAGAGCGCGGACGACGCTCGGGCACGGTGCCCGTGGCGCTGGCCGTGGGGTTCGGGGCCGCAGCCGCCTTGGCCATCGAAGACCTCGGGTCGGGGGAGCCCGAGCGCCAGGGCGCGCTGCGAGACCGGCTCGCCGACGCCCTGCTCTCCCTGCCCGGGGTCACGCTGCGCGGCGCGTGGTCCCCGAGGCTCCCGAACAACCTCCACATCACGGTGGAGGGTGCGCGCTCGGCGGATCTGCTCGCGGGGCTTCGTCAGGAGGTGGCCTGCTCGGCGGGCTCGGCGTGCTCCACGTCGGATGCGCGACCCTCCCACGTGCTGCTCGCGATGGGGCTTTCGGAGGAGGAGGCGCGGGGTGCGCTGCGGTTTGGCCTGGGCCGATCCACCACCGAACACGACGTGGATCGGGCGATCATCGCCTTGCGGCGGGCCCTTCCTGCCGCCCAGCAGCTCGGTCGTGCACCTCGCTAGGTTGACAGCTTCGCAGGCATTCGATAATGCCGCGGGGCTTGTCTG
>CAYNFK010000135.1:0-10920 GCA_964396405.1 uncultured Enterobacteriaceae bacterium | reverse complement strand
GTGGCTGATGCGCCCGGAGGACTACTACGATGATGAGTAGCCTCCCTCCCGGCTCCCTCCTGCTGCTCTGCGCGCCGCTGCTGGCGCTGCTGCGCGGACGTGCGCTCCAGGTGGCGCTGGTGCTGCTGCCGCTGCTCTCGCTGGCGCACCTGTTGCTCGGCTTCGGCACCGATCAGGTCGTGAACGTCGGCGGCTGGGAGCTCGTGCGCGTCGACGGCCTGTCGCGTGTGTTCGGCATCGTGTTCCACCTGGCGGCCGTGGCGTCGTCGATCTTCTCGCTGGGCGTGGTCGACAAGAAGCAGCACGTGGCGGCGCTGGCGTACGCAGGTGCGGCGATCGGCGCGGTGTTCGCGGGTCACCTGGTGCCGCTGTTCTTCTTCTGGGAGCTCACGGCGGTCACCAGCGTGGTGCTCGTGTGGGCCACAGGCACGAAGGCCAGCTTCGCCGCGGGCCTGCGCTACCTCGTGGTGCAGGTGCTCTCGGGCGTGCTGCTGCTGGGCGCGATCCTGCTGCGCGGGGCCGATGGGCTCTCGCTGGAGATGGGTCCGATCGGACTCGACGGCAGCTGGTCGTCGGGGCTGCTGTTCGTGGCCTTTGGCATCAAGGCGGCCTTCCCGTTCCTGCACCCGTGGCTTCAGGATGCGTACCCGCAGGCGACGCCCACGGGCTCGGTGTGGCTGTCGGCGTTCACCACGAAGCTGGCGATCTACGCGCTGGCGCGGTGCTTTGCGGGCACCGAGATCCTGGTGCCGATCGGCGTGGTGATGACCGCGTTCCCGATCTTCTTCGCCGTGATCGAGAACGACCTGCGCAAGGTGCTGGCCTACAGCCTCAACAACCAGCTCGGCTACATGGTGGTGGGGGTGGGCATCGGCTCGGAGCTGGCGCTCAACGGCGTGGCGGCCCACGCGTTCGCGCACATCCTGTACAAGGGCCTGCTGTTCATGGCGATGGGCGCGGTGCTGCTGCGCACCGGCACCACAAAGGGCTCGGAGCTGGGCGGTCTGTACCGCACGATGCCGTGGACCACGACGTTCTGCATCGTGGGCGCGCTGGCGATCTCCGGCTTCCCGCTGCTCTCGGGCTTCGTGTCGAAGTCGATGATCGTGTCGGCGGCGGCCGAGGAGCACCTCACGCTCACCTACCTGGCGCTGCTGTTCGCCAGCGCGGGCGTGTTCCACCACTCGGGCATCAAGATCCCGTTCTTCGCGTTCTTCGCGCACGACAGCGGCAAGCGTCCCCAGGAGGCGCCTCCCGAGATGCTCGTGGGCATGGGCCTGCTCGCGGCGCTGTGCGTGCTGCTCGGCGCCGCTCCGGGCCTGCTGTACGGCCTGTTGCCGTACCCTGTGGACTACGTGCCCTACACGGCGGACCACGTGGTGCAGCAGCTCCAGCTCTTGCTGGGGTCGGCGTTCGCGTTCGGCGTGCTGCAGCGCATCGGCGCCTACCCGCCCGAGCTGCGCAGCACCGTGCTCGACGTGGACTGGCTGTGGCGTCGGGGCGCGCCCGCCGTGCTGCTGCCGGTGGTGCGCTGGGTCGAAGGCCTCGCCGAGACCCTCGCGTACGCCCGCACGCGGGTGGCCCGCGCGGCGATCGGCTGGCTCGGCACCCGCGCGGCACCCAGTGCGCGCTGGGCCCGCACGGGCACGTCCGGCACCGCCACGCTCACGGTCGCTGTGGTCCTCACCTTCTACGCCCTGCTCTTCTTCAGCCTGGGCGGCGAGCTGCAGAGCGGGCCCGCGCCCCACGGGGGGGCCGGCGCACACGAGCTTCCGGTCCACCACGGACCCTAGGGTTTCGCCGACGATCGGGAAACCAGCCGCCCGACCCCGCGATTCCGCTCCACTGTGACCCCCGCTCAGCCGATGCTCGTCCTCGCGACAGGAGGATCCCATGGGCGTCTGGATGTGGATGGCGGTGGCTTCGGCAGCCGATGCCGGTGCGTGCGCGCCTTGGGCCAAGGAGGCGCTCCTGGAGGCCTCCGATCGCATCGAGGCCACCTGGGCTTCCGGCGAAGGCGCAGCGTTCGGTGATGCTCACCGCGCCTTCGAGGCCGCGCTGAGCTGCGTGGACGCGCCGTTCGTGCCGGCCGAGGCGGTGCGCATCCACCGCAGCCAGGCCCTCGTGGCCTTCGTGAAGGGCGACGCCGAAGCCGCCAAGCGGTCGATGATGGCGGCGCGCACGCTCGATCCGAGCTGGGCGCTGCCGGTGGAGCTGGTGCCCCCGGGCCACCCGCTGTGGAAGGTCTACGCGGCCGCCGAGCCCCCGGCGGAGCCCGCGCTCGTGCCGTTCCTGGCCACGCCCAGTCATGACTGGTCGGTGGATGGCACGCCGTTTCGTGCGGGTCCCCTCCACAAGGACGAGCTGCCCGATCTCGGCCTGCCCGCGGACCGCGCCTTCGTGCTCCAGATCCTCGACGACGACGGTGCGCCCACGTGGACCGGCTACCACCTCTCCACCGCCACGGTGCCGGTGGATGCTTTCGAGCTGGGGCCCGATCCGGCCGAGCTGCGCGCCCGTCGGCGTAAGAACGCGCGCATCTGGGGCTCGGTGGTGGGTGGCGCGCTGCTCGTCGGCGGCGGCACGGCGTTTGGGGTGGGCTGGTCGGAGCGCGAGCGCATCGCCAACGGCGAGGTGCCGCTGACCGAGGTGGAGGCCACGGCCGCCAAGGCCAACACCCTGGGTGGCGTCTCTTGCGGCCTGGGCGGCGCGGGTGCGCTGCTGGTCACCCTGGCGTGGTCGGTGCCTTGGTGAGACCGGTCGGTCTGCGGTAGACCCCGCGCTCACGAGGTCTCCGTGGGCACGCGCTCGCTCCACACCCCCCGCTGCCCCCACTGTCGCATGCACCAAGAGCGGTGCTTGTGCGCGATGCTGCCTCGCTTGGAGCTGGCCACGCGCATCGAGCTCGTGATGCACCACCGCGAGACCGACAAGCCCACGGCTACCGGCGAGCTGGCCCTGAAGTGCTTGGTGAACGGGCGCCTGCACGTGCACGGCGAGGCCGACGCTGCGCTCGACCTGGGCGCGCTGCACGATCCCCAGCGCCGTCTCTGGCTGCTGTTCCCGAGCGACGAAGCCGTGGTGATGTCGCGTGAGCTCGTGGCGGCCGACCCGCGCCCGGTGACGCTGGTGGTGCCGGACGGGAGCTGGCGTCAGGCGTCGAAGATGGCCCGGCGCATCCCGGGGCTGGAGACCGCCCAGCACGTGGTGCTGCCGCTGGGCGCGCCATCCTCCTACCGCCTGCGCCACGAGCCCCGCCGCGACGGCCTCGCGACCTTCGAGGCGATCGCGCGCGCCCTCGGCATCCTGGAAGGCGTCGACGTGCAGACCCAGCTCGAGGCCGTGTTCCACCACATGGTCACGCAGACGCTGCAGACGCGTCAGCGCCCGCCGGGAACGGCACCGCCTACAACGTAGGCAGCAGACCCGCGATCGCCACCACCACGAGCAGGAGCATCAGCACGATCACCGAGGCGGCGGCCACGAGAGGCCACGACGAGGGCGGCTCGGGCGGGGTGGCGGGCGACATGCGGAGTACCGGTGCCGACACGATGGCGGCCGGGAGGGGCCGCGTGTCCACATCCCCAGGGGGCAGCTCGTCATCCGGGAGGTACTCGATCGCCTCCATGTCGAGGTCTTCGGGCTCGTCGAGCTCGATCTCGGACTCCGGCACCTGCACGGGCAGCGGTCGGGGCGTGCGCACCGGCGGCGGCGCGCTGGGACGCGCTGCGCGCACCACACGATCGTCATCGGGCTGGAGCGCAGCGGCCGCGGGCACGGCCCATCGACCGCTCGCTGCGGCCGACACCACGCGCAGCGTCTGGGTGGTCTCGGCTACGCCTTCGTAGGCAGGAACGACCTCCAGGCTGTGGCGACCATGGATCTGCGTGCTCTCGTCGTCGTCTTCGACGTCGATGCGGGAGAGCTGCGTGGCCTCTTCGAGGTCGCTGTCTTCCAGCTCGGTGTCCGCGGTGACCGAGGGCGGTGCGACCCGGTCGACCAGCGCCTCGGCCTCCACACGGGAGAGCGCACGCCCCCCCACGATCGCCCAGCGGAGCATCTCGGCGCGAAGGCTCGGGGGGTAGACGAGGCCGATCTGATCGAGCTTCTTCAGCGCCCGCTGCTGCGCGCCCGCGACGATCATCGCCACGACCGCGTCGAGCTGCAGGTCCAGTGGAGCCTCAATGGACAGCTGCGCCACAGGGCTCGCCGGCTGGGCGAGGGTGGCCTCCACCACCTGCAGCTCAAGGTCTTCGGGCCAGCGCTCCCGGAGCGCGTGCACCTTCGCACGGGCCACAGCGGGCGCGTCGCGCTGCACAGCGAGGCGGGCCTCCAGGCGTGCGCGCAGCAGGCTGCCCCGGGCCGGTGGCAGCGAGTCGACGGCATGGCAGGCACGATCGAGAAGGCCGAGCGCATCGAGCGCGTCCACCTGACGCCCCCGGCTGGCGGGCGTGGGTTGCCCGTCGATGTCCCACCGATCCACCAGCTCGATCACCGACCGCAGATCGCCCGCGCGCACGAGGGCCTCCACGGCGGCTTCCCACCGGGCTTCGTCGAGCGGACGCGAGCTTAGGACCTGGCGCAGATCGAACCCCTGCGCTCGCAGTCTACCCGATCAGCTATCGAGGGCCTGAAAGCGCTTCGTCAGATCGGGACAGGCCGCAAACAGGTCGGCAACGATCCCGTAGGTGGCATGCTGGAAGATCGGTGCGCCGGCATCGGTGTTGATCGCGACGATCACCTTGCTGGTGCGCATGCCGGCGAGGTGCTGGATCGCACCGGAGATGCCGCAGGCGATGTAGAGCGAGGGGTTGACGACTTTGCCGGTCTGGCCCACCTGCTCCTCGTGCGGCGCGTAGCCGGCATCCACAGCGGCGCGGCTGGCACCCGCCGTGGCGCCGATGCTGGCGGCCAGGGGGCGGATGATCTCGTCGAAGGCTTCCTTGGACTTGAGCGAGCGGCCACCGGACACGATGCGCTCGGCCTCGGTGAGGTCGACCGTCTTCGCTTCCGGCTTGTGGCGCTCGACCAGCGTGATGCGGGGCGTGGGCGCGGTGAAGGCCACGGCCACCACCTCGGCGCTGCCGCCGCCCGCGTTCGGCTGGGGGAAGCTGTTGGCACGAACGGTGAACACGGCCGGCGAGCGCGTGATGCGCACATCGCACAGCGCCTTGCCAGCGAACACCGGGCGACGACCGACGATCACGCCGCCCTCGACGCGCAGATCGGTGCACTCCGAGCCCTGACCCGAGCCCAAGCGGGCCACGAGACGGGGGAGCGCGTCCTTCGCGACGTAGCTGGCTGAGGCCAGGATCACCGTGGGCGAGGCCGCGGAGACACCGGCAGCGAGCGCGGCCACGGCCACATCGCCATCGTACTTGCTGAAGTCGCCGGCGATCTGGAAGACCTTGGTGGCGCCGTAGGCACCCAAGGAAGCGGCTGGGGCATCGCCCAGCACCAGCGCGGTGACCGGAACACCGAGGGAGGCGGCCAGGCTGGTGGCCTTGCCGAGAAGCTCAAACGCGGTCTTCTTGAAGGAGCCGGACTCCTGCTCCGCGAGGACGAGGATGCTCATGGGGATCTCCTGCGGACGGGGTTCAGAGGACCTTGGCTTCGTTGCGGAGCAGCCCGACGAGCTCGCCGAGCACGGCGCCCAGGTCGCCCTGGAGCATGCGACCCGCCGGACGGGGCGGGGGCTCGCCGTAAGCGCTGGCGACAGCGGCCGGAGCCACCTGATCGGCCGTGAGGCCCACATCGCCGAGCTTCTTGGTGGCCACGGGCTTGGTCTTGGACTTCATGATGTCGGGGAGCTTCGCGTAGCGCTCCTCGGCGATGCCCTTGTCGGCCGTGACGACCACAGGCAGCGTGCCCTTGACGATCTCTTCGACGCCGCCGCCGACATTGCGGGTGGCCACGAAGCCGTTCCCTTCCACATCGAACTGGCTGACGAAGGACACCAGCGGCCAGCCGAGCAGCTCGGCGACCATCGCCGGCACCTGCACGTTGTCGTGGTCGACAGCCTGCTTGCCGCAGAGGACGAGGCCCACATCCGGGCTGGCCTTGATCGCCGCAGCGAGGCCGCGCGCGACACCGAGCGCGTCGGTGTTCTGGAAGGCGGCGTCATCGAGCACCGTGAGGTCGGCGCAGCCCAGCGCCAGGGCGCCACCGCGGAGCGTGGAGACCACATGCTCGCCGCCGCCCACCGTGAACACGGAGACCTTTTCGGCCTTCTTCTGCTCCACCAGCGTGACCGACTTGGTGACGGCGAGCAGATCGTAGGGGGACACGACCCACTTGATGCCAGTGGTGTCGATGCCGGACTTGTCGGCCGAAGGGGTGATCTTCGGGGTGGCCGTGTCCGGCGTGACCTTCGCGCAGACTGCGATGTTCACGGGGGTCTCCAGGGGTGACGGGCGAGCGCGGTAACGAGAATCGCGGGACCCCGGCTAACGGGTGCAGCCGGCCAGATCGAGAACGTGTTTCACCGTGACGAAGATCAGCGCTTAGCGAGCCAGCGCTCGACCTGGCCCACGATGTCGCGGTCGGGCACCGTGGCCCAGTCCTGCAAGAACTTCGTGTTGCCGGATGCGGTGAGGGGGTGCTGAAGCAGCGTCTTGAACACGCTGTAGGGGATGGTGGCCACGTCGGCCCCGGCGCGGGCGGCCTGGAGCACGTGCACCGGCGTGCGGATGCTCGCGGCGAGCACCTTCGTGTCGATGTCGGGATCGTTCTGATAGACATCGACGATCTCTTCGATGAGCACCATGCCGTCCTGGCCCACGTCGTCGAGGCGGCCGACGAACGGGCTGATGTAGGCGGCGCCGGCGAGGCCTGCGAGCAGGGCCTGGTTGGCCTGGAAGCACAGGGTGACGTTCACCGGCGTGCCTTCGTCGGCGAGGATGCGCGTGGCGGCGAGGCCTGCCGCGATCAGCGGCACCTTCACCACCACGTGCGGGTGGACCTGGCGCAGCAGGCGACCCTCCTTGACCATGCCCTCCACATCCTGCGCCACGACCTCGGCGCTCACCGGGCCCTGCACGATCTCGCAGATCGTGTGGATGGTCTCGAGGAAGTCGCCGCCCTCCTTCGCGATGAGCGAGGGGTTCGTGGTGACGCCGGCGAGCACGCCCCAGGCATGGATCTCGCGGACGTGGTCGAGGTTGGCGCTGTCGAGGAAGAGCTTCACGGGGGACTCCACGGGGCCGGTCGACTTACGCCGGACCCCTGGGCCAGGCAAGCGCCCCGACGGGCCACAGACCCGCCGGGGCTGGAGGGAGCGCCCCGGAGAGCGCCTCGGGCCACACCTCGGCCAGCGGCACGTACACGAAGGGGCGGGTGGTCAGTCCGGGATGCGGGACGCGCAGGTCCGGATCGTCGCTTGTCCAGCCTTCGACAGCGAGCACGTCGAGATCGAGGGTGCGGTCGCCCCAGAACCGGGCCCGACGCCGACCGGACGCCATCTCCAGCTCCCGACAGCGCGTGAGCACCTGCCAGGGGTCGAGGGTGCTGTGGAGCAGCACCACGCCGTTGAGGAACCGACCCACCGCCGTGCCCCCCGCCATCGGCGGGCTCCGGTACCACCGCGAGACGGCCAGCACGCGCAGGCCGGGCGTCGCGTGCAGCGCCATCACCGTGCGCTCGAGGGTGAGACGACGCGGACCCAAGCTCGCCCCGAGGCCGACCGCCACCCGCACCCCGCCGCCTTCGTTCACCACACGCCCTCCGACGTGGCCCGGAGCACCGCCCCATGCGGACGGAGCGAGAACAGGGCGTCGGCGCTGTCGCCGTCGAGGTCGCAGGCAGCGTGCAGCACCAGCTCCGGCGAGGTCTCGGCCCAGTAGGTGCAGCGAACCTCGGGGGTGGGCGGCACGAAAGCGCCCGGGAGGCTCGATGGCCACGGCACGAGGTCGGCACCCAGCGCCTCGGTAGCGCGAGGCATCATCGGCACCGGGAAGTAGCTCCCGTGCGCCGCCCGGTGGGCGAGCTGGGCAGCGAGCAGCTCGTCGAGCACCCAGGGCGCCTCGGCGGCACGAACACGAAGCACAGCGTGCTGCAGAACCGGGACAGCAACGGCCGCGACCCCACCGCAGAGTGCGACCCCAACGGCCACCTCCCAGCGTGTCAGCAGCCCGCGCCGCGACGACCTCACAGGTTGGCGTCGGCCAAAAGGAGGGTGAGGTGGATCCCGGAGGCGTCGACCTCGGCGCGCAGGCCGTAGCTGTCGACGGCGTCGCTCAGCAGGGTCTCGCGACGACGCACGTCCCAGATCCAGCTGTCGATGCAGTTCTCGACCGTGCTGGCGTCACAGCCCCACACCACGCTGCTGGCCGCCGGAAAGCCCAAGCCAGCGAGCGCCTCGGAAGACGGCGTGCCCGGACGCGCGAGGTAGCGGTCAAGGGCGGTGTCGAGGATGGGGTTGGGGACCCAGGCGGCGCGACCGTACTCCTCCCGCACGCGAGCCAGGAGCAGGCCGGCGAGCTGCAGGGCGTCGGCCTCGCCGGACACGGTGCCGCTGCCGTCGGGGAGTGCGAGCACGGCTTCGGTGGGGGCGGTGATGCCCACGTACACCGGAAACCGGGCCAGTTCTTGGTCGCCGCGGCGCAGGTCGATCAGCCACTCACCGGCGGTGGTGAGCAGCAGGGTGGCCCCCGAGTCGAGTGAGCCCGACTGGAGCTTTCCGGTGCCGTCAGCCGCGCGCCAGGTGCCACCTTCCACGGTGGGCAGCGTGAGCGGTGTGCCCACCACCGCGGTGCGAGGGGGGGCCCCGATCGGGATGGGACGCACGGCACGCAGGGCCACCCACGCATCCCACTCCTTGCCGCGGGCCCGCGCGAGACCGATCGGTTCATCGGCCCCGAGGGCATCCAGCCACGCGAACACGTCGGCGGGCGGTGCCTTGCCGGCCGTGGTGGTCCAGGTGCGCGCGTCGTGCACGCCGTGGGCCCAACCGGCGCGCCACAGCGCCTCACGAAGCTCCCATCGGGCGGCGCCACCGCGCTCCTCCGCCACGCTCAGCGCCAGCGACGAAGCGGCGGCCATCAGGCCCGCATCGACCAGGCGACGCTCCAGGAGCGGGCCGATCACGGGATCCCGCACCACCACAGGACCGCCCACATACGCGCCCGCCGCGGTGGGCTGCAGGCGAGGCGTAGTGCCGAAGTCGAGATCTTCCGCCATCAGCGAGGCCGTGAGCGGCGCTTTGGCAGCGCACGCTACCAACAGAATCAACCAGCCAACTCGCTTCATGCCACCCTCCCGCCAACCCCGAACGGCAACGCACGCCGCGTGCCACCGACCGACCGAACCGCTGCCCTCGTTCAGGGAACGCCGACTATCACCGCCCGTCCCCCCTGCCCGGTGACAGGCTGTCGAATCAACCCCTGCCGCACCGTCGCACCCGCGACAAGAGGTCACCTCGCCGCCTGTGCGGCCGGGTCGCCCCCCGGATACCACGCCCTCCCTGCGGAGGTCCCATGGAGCCCTTGGACACCTTGGATGCTCTCCTCGAGCGTCTGAAGACAGCCGACTGGAAGGAGCGCGAGTCGCTCAAGGAGCAGATGCTGCTGGTGGTTCAGCAGATCCGCCGCGAGACGGCGGTGGAGCGGCTGGAGTCGGTCCGCAAGAGCCTGCCCCTGGAGGCACGCTGGGAGGTTGATGAGGTGCTGGAGGCCCTGGCCCCACCGCCTGCGCCGCCCGCCGAAGAAGAGGCCGCTGCGCCCGAAGAAGAGGCTCCGCCGAGCGACGGTCGCATCCGCATGAGCGACCTCAAGGTGGTCTACGAAGACCCGCGCGGCCTCGTGCTCTACGTCGACAAGAAGACCGGCGTGCGCTGGTTCGCCCAGCAGCCCGACCCCTACACGGGCCAGCCCTCCCTCATGGAGGTGCCGCCCAACCAGATCGAGGCGGTGAAGACCCAGCTCCGCGGCAGCCCCTACTGGCGCCTCGGTAGCGGGGTGGTGGGCTGATCCTCGCACTGCTGGTACTGCTGGGGTGCGGGAGCTCGGAGCCCGTGTGTCCCACCCCGCAGGCACCGCTCTCGGCGAGCTTGGCGTGTGGAGATGCGCAGCCCTTGCGCGACCTGGTGGAAGCGCTCGCCGGAAGGCGCCTCGACCGTCGGCGCACCGACCGCATCGATGCCGAGCTCAAGCAGCTCGCGGCTGCCCGCCCCGACCTGCTTCCACCTCTGTTTGCGAAGGCGGCCACCATGGTCGCCGCGTGGGACGCCGCACCGGCCTTCGAGGTGGCGGAAGCCCGGAGCACGCTGCTGTGGGAGCTGCTGGAGGGCGGCACCGGGCCGTGGCCTGCCGCAGAACTGCCCGAGACCACCGCCACGCTGCGTGCCCACGCCGCCGTCTGGGCCCACGATGACACCACCCGACTGGTGCTCACCGAGACCGACGTGGAGGGCTGGATCCACTACGTCTCCCTGCTTCGCGAGGTGCAGGGTGCCGGACCGCTCACGATCGCCGTTGCCGATCGGGTGGGCCTCTACCGCATCATCCGTGAGCGCTGGGAAGCGGTCGACCGTGACGGCAAGATCGCGTTCGGTGTGTACGGCACAGCCTGGCCCGATGCCCGCGTGCGCTGGATCGCCGCCGACTGGGAGGGGCAGGTGGCGTGGACGAAGGCGGCACCGCTGCCGCCGGCGATGACCACCCACTCCACCGGCTACCTCGAGGCCGTCACCGCGATGGACCCGGTGCGCCATGCGCGGGCCCTCGACAACGGTTTGGGGCCTCTCCGCCGCCGACTCCCCTGAGCGGGCGGTATCGGAGCGCTCACGCGTCCGACAAACGCGAAAACGCCCGCGGTGACGAAGCCCCCGCGGGCGTTGGATGATCGGAACCCGGCGCGTAGCACGCGCTGGGGGATCAGAGCTTCTGCGAGTAGAACTCGATGATGGCGTTCTCGTTGAGCGGG
>CAYNFK010000134.1:0-11168 GCA_964396405.1 uncultured Enterobacteriaceae bacterium | reverse complement strand
GCAGGACCCGCCGACCACCACCGGTTGGAGCCAGCGCGTGTCCTCAGCGAAGCCCTACAGCAGAGAGGCCGTCCCCCTCAAGGAGTGGTGTCGCAGACGTCCCCCACCCCGTCCCCATCCCGATCCGACTGGTCCGGCACCCACGTCCCGTCCGCCGACGGACTCACCAACAGGTCGGTGATCGCCGAGCCACCGAGCGTCTTGAACCGCGCCTTGAGCCCGAACCCGCCGCCCGTGTTCCGCACACGAATCGCCAGCCGGTTCCAGCCTGCGAGCAGGGTGACGTCGTGCACGAGGCTGTCGGTGTTCACGCCGTGGCAGGTGGGGTCGGTGCCGAGCAACTCGCCGTTGAGCCAGGCGCGGCTGCCGTCGTCGGCTCCGTACGCCAGGCGCACCTCGCGCTCGGTGGCGCTCCACACCCACGAGATCGCCAGCGCTTCGTTGGGCGTGCTCGACGTCAGGCGCTCGAGGAAGTCGATGGCGGTGTTGCTGCCGCGCAGCATCCACAGGGTCCAGGTGCCGGCGGTGGTCGGGTCGCCCACGGCGGGCTCGGCGAGGCCGTCGTCGCTCTCGTGGGCCACAGCCGCCTCGGACGGCGCGCACGAGCCACCGGGTCCTGCCGACAGGCCCGTGAACGGACCCGCCACCAGCCACTGGCGCAGGTAACCCTCGCGGGCAGTGTCGAAGCCGGCGCTCGTTCCGCTGTTGGGCACCAGCGGGCAGTTGTCGTTGGTGTCGGGCAGACCGTCGTTGTCGTCGTCGCTGTCGCACACATCGGCCACACGGTCGCCGTCGGCGTCGAGCTCGGCGGGCGGGTTGAAGCCCCCCTCCAGGCAGGAGTCGTCGCCCACCTCGACCACGAGCCTGTAGGCCGGCACGGCCGTGAGGAACAGGCCCTCCACACACACGGCGTAGGTGCCCGCCTCCAGGTACTGCACGCCCTCCGCTTCCGAAGGATCGAGGCTCACGCACGCATCCGACGACGCCGGCACCGCCACGGCAACGGTGGACCCTGTCGCGTCGTAGGCCCGCAGGACCGCCTCGGGCGGGCAGGCACCGTCGGGTCCGGTGACCCGGGCCGCGATCCAGCCGTTCGCAGGCACGTCCACAGCCCAGCAGTCCACATCGAGCTCGCCAAGACCCCCCGAAGCGGGCTGACCGGCTTGGATCGCGCGCGCTTGCGCCGGCAGGTCGTTGGGCTCGATGTCGCCCGGACCCACCTCGTCGAAGCACAGCGCGTCACAGCCGTCGCCGCCGTCGAGGTTGTGGTCGTCACACACCTCGCCGCCGTCGCGCACCCCATCGCCGCAGCGCGCTGGTGCACAGTCCGTGCGGCAGGCACCGGGGTTGGTGTCGCTGTTGGCGGCGCCGTCGTCGCAGGCCTCGTCGACGTCCACCGTGCCGTTGCCGCACAGCACCACGGTGACGTCGGGCGTGTCGTCGGTGTCGACGTCCGCGGGCACGTCGGCGGTCGCACAGGCGGCGAAGAGCAAGACGCTCGTGAGGCGCAGGCCGGTTTGCATCGGTCAGGTCCACAACGGGAGGGCTGTGCCCACCCCAAAGCGCGCGTCAAGCTCGGAGCCGGCCAGACCCGCGACCTGACGCAGCGCACCGTGCACCTCGGCGGGCGTGATGCGGATGCCGCTCTCGGCGGGCCGGAGCGTGTTGGGATCGAGCAGGAGCGGGGTCTGACGGTCGTCGGTGGCTCCCACCACCCTTCCGCCGCGGATGCTCGGTCCCGACACCAGCATCGAGGTGATCGACCAGTGGTCCTTGCCGTTGTTCTCGTTGTACCAAGGCGTGCGCGCGAAGTCGGAGCCCACCACCACGAAGAGCTTGTCGGCAAGGCCCCGGCGCTCGGCTTCCGCGTAGATCCAGTCCAGCGCCTCCACCACCTCGGTGATGCGGGGCGCGTGCTCGGCGTCGTGGTTGCCGTGCGTGTCGAAGCCGCCCATGCCCAGGCTCGCCGACGCCGACACCCCCGCCTGGAAGCAGGCCAGCGCGGTCTCAGCCTGGCGGATCAGGTCGTTGTCGGTGTTCACCGGCGTCTGCGGCAGGATGCGGGCCAGCTCAGCGAGGTCGTTCTTGCCTGAGCGCGCCTCCTGCAGGAGCTGGATCGAGCGCTGCACCCGCGGCAGGCTGGCGGCGTCGAGCTGACGCTGCAGGCGGGCGTCACGCGCCTCCACCAGCCGCTCCATCAGATCCGGCGGCAGCAGGGTGGACTCGGGATCGTTGGGGTCGAGGCGATCGGGGTACGCGATGCGCCGCACGGCCGACGTGTCGGGCAGGCGCGTGGCCGCCACAAGCCCCGAGGTCTGGTCGTAGCCATCGTGCGCCAGGTACGCGAGCGAGGGGCGCGAGCCGGCCGGCACGGAGCCCGCTACGAACGCGTTCACCGCCGGTCCGTCCATGTCCATCGAGCCCGACCACGTGAAACGTGTGCCCACCTCGTGGCTGTTGGTCTGGGTGTCGATGCCGTTGAGCACCAGCACCTCGCTGCCCCAGCGCTGGAAGAAGCCCTCCACGCCGGCTGTGGGGGCGAGCTTGAACGCCCCCACCTGCACGATCTCGTCGGTGCCATACGTGTTGACGGGGTCCACCTCGGCCTCGCTCGCGCGGCCCTTAGGGTCGCAGAGCAGCGTGGGGTCCCAGCCGCCGCCGGCATGAATCGTGAGCCAGAACGGGCCCGCGAACGGCTCCCCGGCAGCACGGGCCGGCAAGCCCCAGCGCGGCGCGGTGACCACCGCCAGGCCGGCGGCCGAGGTCCATCGAAGGAAGGAACGACGGTCGAGGGTCATGGCATCACTCGTTGACGAAGCGCCAGTCGGCGAGGAGGTGGGCCACCACCGCGGCCCACGCGCGGACGGTGAACGTGGGGTCGTAGGAGAGGCGGCGCTCTTCGGGCAGGTCGGTGCTGGTCCACGGGTCGTGCCGTGCCTGGCAAGCGCTGGGCAGCGCGTCGTCGACCTCACCGGCTGCCACGCGGGCCTCGCCGTCGGCCTGAATCTGGGTCCACAGCGCGTAGCTGGCGTCGATCTCGGGATCGTTCGCGGCGAGCTCTTCGCCGAGCAGTCGCCCGTGCAGCCACACGAGGTTCTTGCGGATCGCGGCCTCGGCCTCCGGCACCGCGAAGCCATCGTCGGTGGTGGGCTCGTAGCTGAGCTCCACGTGGGGGAGCAGCCGACGCTGCTGCCGTGCGGTCACGAGGTCGAGCGGCACGGCCAAGCAGGCCATCTCGGTGGCCATGCGCAGGCCGATGGCGGAGATCACGCCATTGGGGCTGTCGAGCCGCTCCACCAGCTGGTAGCTGTCGATGCCGCCGTAGAGCAGCTGGTAGTCGCCGCGCAGCCAGTTCGTGCGGGCGTAGCGTTCGCGCCAGCTGAACCCGAGGGTGGACGCGATCTTGCGGTCGAGCTCCTCGGGCGTGAGCAGGTGCGCTGTGCCGGACTGCACCTCGGCGGCCGGGTTGGTGCCGTCGGACTGCACCGCGCGGAAGTAGCGCGAGAGCACCACGTGCTCGTACACCACCTTCAGATCGAAGCCGCGGTCGGCGAAGTCGGTGGCGACGTCTTGCAGGAAGCGGTCCTGCGCATCGAGTGCAGCGAGCTGCACGGGATCGCTGCCGGCCGCCTGCGACGTGAGCACCTCCAGGCCCGTGACCGCCTCGAAGACCATGCGGGCGGCGGCCACAGCGAACCGAGGATCCTTCACCACCTCGTCGGCCAGGAAGCCCAAGCTGTTGGAGCGGTAGGCCGTGGGCAGGGACTGACCCTCCCAGCCCGGGGGCTCCATCTCGCCGTACCAGCCTTCCACACGCGGGTTGAGGCTGCCAGCCTCGTCCCAGTCCTGGAAGAGACCTGCCACCGGGTCCATCGTGGCGTGGCACACCGTGCACTGCGGGTCGTTGAGCGTGGGGTTGTGGACCGTGCTCACCGTGGGGTCGATCGGGCGCTCGGCGAACGTGAGGATGTCGGTGGCCATGAACTTCTTGAGGAAGGCCCAGGCGCGGTGACGGTTCCGGTTCGTGTCGGTGGTGGGGTAGCGGTTGAGGTACGCGGCGGTCGACAGCAAACCTGCGTGCGGCCAGCCCGGGATCGTGGCGGGCCAGTAGGTGTCGGCCGCGAGCGAGAACGGGCTCGGGTAGCCCTCGGTGGGCACGCCGTACGCCTGTGCCGACCACGCGTTCACCACGGTGTAGTCGGCGGTGAGCACCTCGGTCCACGGCAGGTTGTTGGCCAGAATGTAGGCCGCCAGCTCCACGGGCTCACGGGCGATGGCGTCCGCGGTCTTGGCGCGCGCCAGGTCGTCGTCTTGCGCTTCGCGGTACCAGCGCACGCCGGGGAAGCGCTCCTCGTCGAGAAGGTCCACGCCGGTGCTCCCGTCGGCGTAGCGGTCGGTGAGCACGAGGTCGTTGAACCGCTCGCGGAACACGTCCACGAAGGTGGCGTCGTCCATCAGCTTCCACAGCGCGGTGACGAGGGCCTCTTCGCCCCCCTCCTGCACCGCAGCCAGCTCCTGGCCCGTGGGGATGCGACCGGTGAGCAGCACGGACGCCTTGCGGAGGGTCTCCGCGTGGCTCAGCAGGATGAGGCCCGCTTCGTCGTCGCGCACGCTGCCCGTCCCTTCACAGACCACCGGGTTCTCCAGGCGGTCCACGAACGCGCGCAGCAGCTCCAGCTCGGCAGACCCTTCGGCGTAGACCACGCTGCCGCCGTGCTCGTCGAGGCCCTGGGGCTTGCGCACGATCAGCGAGGTGCCCTCACGCTCCAGCGTGGCGACGGATGCCAGGACGGCTTGGTTGGCCTCCACGTGGTCCACACGCGCTGTGGGCACGAACACGAGGTCGCTGTCGCGCGCGAGCCCCGTGGCCGTGTGGCAGCTCATGCACGTGCTCTGCACCACCTTCGGGTACAGCTCCTCCTTGAAGAAGGTGGCGTCGTCCACGCACGCGATGGGCTGCTGCTGCACCTCGGGCGCGCAGGCGAAGAGCAGGCCCAGCGGGAGGACCCGGCGCAGGGATCGTGGGGGTTGCGTGTGGTTCACCGATCGCTCCCGTTCCCGCAGCAAGACCGTCGGTCCATCGGCCCGCCGAGGTGAGGCTGAAGGCGACGGGCAGATGCTACGATACTGCGGATTTGCCGTAATCCATGCGGTAAATGCGCAGCGTGGGCCAGCAAACATGCTTTTGACGGGGACGGCGCGCCTTCGTCACCGGGGATCAACGAATCGAACAAGTTCGAACGCGTTCTAATCCGACCGCCGAACGATCCGGCAGACGGGGGGCAGCCATGCTTCCTCTCGGCGAAGGCTTTCCGCCCCGCCCAGGTGCGCTATCCTCCCCGGGCCCGCGACCGTGGATGGGTCGCCAGGAGGAACCCATGAAGCGTCTCGCATTCTTGTTCATCGTCGGGATGGGCTGCACCGCCGCACCCGTCGACCCGTGCTCGGCCGAGCCCTCGGTGGGCAACCCCGGCGAGTTCGTGATCACGTGCCCCGGCGCGGAGCCGGTGATCGTGCGCGACGGTCAGGACGGTGCTGCCGGCGCGCCCGGTGCGGATGGCGACGACTGCACCGTGACCGACAACGGCGACGGCAGCTACACGCTGGCGTGCCCGGGCTCCGACCCGGTGGTGCTCTCCGACGGCAAGGACGCCGAGCCCTGCGTGGTCGCCGAGGTGGGCACGCTGGTCACGCTCACCTGCCCCGGCCAGCCGGTGGTGTCGTGGACCAAGGGCAGCGATGCCGAACCGTGCAGCGTCGCGCAGAACGCCGACCAGAGCGTCACGCTCACCTGTCCAGGTGCGGCCCCGGTCACGCTCCCAGCTGGCACCGACGGCGAAAGCTGCTCGCTCACCGACAACCAGGACGGCAGCTTCACCCTGTCCTGTCCGGGCTCGGCGCCGGTCGTGCTCCAGACCGAAGGCGGCGTCTCCTGCGCGGTCGTGGAGAACCCCGACAGCACGGTGACCCTCTCCTGCCCCGGCTCGGCGCCGGTCACCCTGGGCGGCGGCTGCGACGTGACCGATCACGGCGACACCACCTACACGATCGCCTGTGTCGGCGCGGACCCCATCACGGTCACCGACGCCCGCGGCTGCACGGTCACCCAGCCGGCGGCCGGCAGCTACGCGATGTCCTGCCCGGACGGCAGCTTCGTCACCTGGACCGACGGCCGCGCGTGTGTGCTCGCCGAGGCCAGCGGCATCTTCACGCTCACCTGCCCCGATCAGCCGCCCGTGAGCTGGTCGGACGGTGAAGCGGCGCTGCCTTGCCTGGCCACGGAAGTGGGCAACGACGTCGTGCTCACCTGCCCGGGCTCGGCCCCGGTGGTGATCCAGGGCGGCACCAGCGGCACGGGGGGCGGCTGCTCCGTGGCCTCCACCGTGCCCGGCACCTACACGATGACCTGCGACGACGGGTCCAGCGCCACGTGGTCGGACGGAACGTCCTGCTCGCTCAGCTCGGTGGGCGACAACCACACCCTCACCTGCCCGGGCCAGGGCGCGGTCACCTGGACCGACGGGGCGGAGGGTCCTGCCGGTCCGAATGGCACGAACGGCAGCTCCTGCACGGTCACCCCTTCCGGCGGCGACTACGTGCTCACCTGCCCAGGCTCAGCCCCTGCGATCATCCGCAATGGTGCCGACGGTGCCGACGGCAGCGATGGTTCCGACGGCACGGATGGGGCCGATGGGGACACCTGCTCGGTCGCGGCCAACGGCAACGGCACGTTCACGCTCACCTGCGACGGCTCCGCGCCGGTCACGTTCAGCGAAGGCAACATCGGCGACGGTGGCACGGGCGGCGTGGCACCCGGCACGCCCTGTCCGCTCGTTCCCAACGGGCTGTGCATGAACGTCGACGTCACGAACATGTGGCTCAAGAACTACGATCTGCACGGCATCAACTTCAGCGACTCGCTGCTGAGCTCGACCTACTTCTCGGGTGCCAACCTGCGCGGGGCCATCCTGTACGAGGCGCAGGTCACCTACGCGCACTTCGAGGGCGCCGACCTCACCGAGGCGGTGCTGCACGGTGTCTACGCCGACTACGCCGTGTTCGACGGCGCTGATCTCACGGACGCGGACGCGTACAGCTTCAACGCCTCCTACTGCTCGTTCGCCGGCGCGACGGTCGACGGCTCCAACTGGGAGAGCCCCTACAGCGACTGCGAGCGCTGCGTGTTCTCCGACGTGAGCGCGCTGGGCACGAACCTCGCGGGCGTGAACTTCTACGACGCGGACGGCGCCCGCTCGGTGTTCGACGGCGCGATCCTCGACGACGTGGAGTGGTCCGACGGCATCCTCACGGACGCGTCCTTCGTGGGTGCGTCGATGGTCGGTACGAAGCTGTCGTTCACCAACCTCGCGGGTGTCGACTTCACCGATGCGGACCTGTCCCTCGCGGTGCTCAGCAACACCGACCTTCGCACCGCGACCTTGGACGGCGCTGTGCTCGCGGGTGCCACGCTCAGCTCCGCGAACCTGGAGGGCCAGGACCTCGGCGGCAAGGACCTGCGCGCCACCCGGCTGAACAACGCCAAGCTCACGGGCGTGCAGATCGACGGTGCCCAGCTTGCCGGCGCCTGGTTCGACCAGGTGAACCCGGTGCCGGCGTGGGATCTGCGCGGCTACGACCTCACGACCACCCGCTTCACGTCGGCGGTGTTCGTGGGCACCGATCTGCGCGGCGCCAACCTCACGGGCGCCTCGTTGACGTCGGCCCAGTTCCAGCAGGCGGTGGTGGATGGCACCACCGTGTTCGAGGACGCGGTGCTCTCGTCGGCCAAGCTCATGGGCAAGGACCTCGCGGGCGCGAACTTCCAGGGCGCCACGTTCACAGGCTCCGCGGATCTCACCGGTGCCGACCTCGAAGGCGCCGACTTCACGGGCGCTGTGCTGTACGGCGGCTCGGGCTCGAGCAACACCCGCCTGCAGAACACCAACCTGCGGGGCGCGAACTTCGCGAGCGCCGACGTTCGCTACTACGTGAACTTCTCCGGTGCCGATCTCACCTGCGCCGACTTCACCACGGCGAACATGGGCACGGGCACGCAGAACGTGTGGGTCACGGGCCCCGACAGCGCCATCTGCCCGGACGGCACGCTCGCCTCGGCCCACAGCAACACCTGCACCGGGTACCTCACGCCGGCGGTCTGCCCCTGATCCACAGCCCGGACGGGCAGCGCGTCGCTTAGGGCGTGCTGTTCGTCCAGGTCTCGCCCCGCCAGGTGCGGACGCGCACATCGGTGCAGCCGCTGGCGTCGCGCCAGCCGCGCTGGAACAGGTCCTGGTACGCGTCGTAGTTCTCGTCGGGCGAGATGCGGGTGGCCTGGGGATCGGCCATGAACCAGGCGTTGGCGTAGAGCCCCTTGCCGAGCTGGGGCGCTTCGCGAACCTTGGGATGTGCGAGCAGGTCTTCGCAGGTGGGCAAGCCATCGCGGGACCGACGCTCGCAGACCGGGGCCTCGCGGTGGTCGACGCACGTGATCGCCATCGAGCCCGGCGGCACCCGTGCCAGCGACTTCTCGCCCTCCCACAGGGAGAAGGTCTCCTGCAGGGGGATCACCTCCAGGCGGTCCATGCGGACGTAGAGCTGGTAGAAGTCCTCGCGCTTTCCCCACTTGAGCACGATGTCTCGTCGCGCGATCTCGTCGGGCGGGAGCTCGGCCCACGCACTCGCGGGGCCGGGGCTCGCGATGCAGTCGCCACCGGGCAAGAAGGGGTCGCCGAGCCGCAGCGTGACCTTGCGCTTCTCCAGCGTGACGACGTTGTCGAGGCGCGCGTTGGCGCACGGGTTGATCTGCGCGGTCTGCACGACCACGCGGGGACGGGCTCCCTCCTTCGTGAGCACCTCGTCGACGCTCACGAGCAGCTCGGTGCCTGGCGGGAGCTGGTAGCGGGGCGGCTTGAGGGAGGGCTCCTGCCACACCTCCTCCTTGGCCGCCGCGGCCTGCTCCTCCTGGGTGTAGCTGCCCCAGCACACGGTGCGGCCTGCGTCGCCGCGTGCGGCGCAGGTCTCCCCGTTGCCGGCCGCCACGGAGCGCACATCGTGCAGACCGTAGGCGCCCTTCACCACGGCCGTGTCGGGGATGCGGGTGCCGAGCTGGCCGAGGCGGTCGTCGCCCCAGCACACGGCCTCCTTGTTGCCGCCGAGCGCGCAGCCGTGGCCCCAGCCCATCGAGAGCGTGAGCAGGCCCTTCGCTTCGGCGACGGCTTCGATACCGGGCTTCGGGCCCTCGTCGATGGGCTTCGGACCCCAGCAGATCACGCCGAGCGCGTGCAGCACGCAGGTCTGGTCGCCACGGGCCGCGATGGCGCGCAGCGCAGGCACTTCGCCCTCGATGCGCATCGGCAGCTGAGGGTCGGTGGTCTCGGCCATGCGCCCGAGCTGACCCTTGCTCGGATCGCCCCAGCAGATCGGCGCGCCCTCATCGGGCATCGCGCAGGTGTGGCCGTAGCCGGCCGCGATGCCGCGCACCGCGGGGAGGCCGGGCACGGGAGCGGGGCGCGGCGAGGTGCGCAGGCCCTGCACGCCGAGCTGGCCGTAGAGGTTGTTACCCCAGCAGGAGACGTTCAGGTCGGTGGTGACGGCGCAGGTGTGGGTGTCACCGAGCGCGAGCGACAGCACAGCACCCAGGTCGCGCACGGGCGTGGGCAGCGCGTACACCGAGAGCGAGCCTGCTCCGAGCTGGCCGCTCTGGTTGTCGCCCCAGCAGGTGACCGACCGATCCGCGAGCACGGCGCAGGTGTGGTAGGCGCCGGCGGCCAGCGACGAGATGCCCTCCAGGCCCGGCACCACGCGCGGGTAGAAGGAGTCCTTGAACGTGCCGTCGCCGAGCTGCCCGCGGTCGTTTCGGCCCCAGCACGAGACCTGGCCCGCCTGGGTGCGCGCGCAGGCGTGCAGCTCGCCCAGCACGATCTCTTCGAACTGGAGGTCTTCGGTCTTGCCACGGGGCGGCACGGCGAGGGCGGCAGGAACAAGCAGGGTGAGCAGCAAGGACGCTCCAGAGCAGGTTGTCGCGGGCTAACCCAACCTGCACACACGTCCGAGCGGAGGGTGCATGGTGACGACCCGCGTGGTGTCGGCGGGCTTCCGAGATCGTGTGGCGGCGAAGGTGCGGGAGATCCCGTTCGGGTGCCTGGCCACCTATGGCGATGTGGCGGCCGCGCTCGGGAGTCCGCGCGTGGCGCGGCATGTGGGCTGGGCGCTGGCTGCGCTGGGGGACGCCGACGTGCCGTGGCATCGGGTGATCAACGCGCAGGGACGCATCTCGGGGCGGGGCGATCTGGGTCGTGCCGACGAGCAGGCGCGTCGCCTTGAAGCCGAGGGGCACGTCTTCGACGCCACAGGCCGTCTCCACCTCGCTTCGCGCCGGGCTTCGCTGACCCAAGAAGCGGTACCCAACACGAACGACTTCTACGACGAGTGAGGCCCTGTCAGCGTTCTCTAGGTACCGAATACGGTGAATCCGAAGTGCCCGTAGAAATACAGCGGATTTACCGCAAGAGTGGCCACGACGATCCGATGGGATGTCCATGGAGAGCGTGCCATGCTCCGCTACATCGCCACCCTCGCTGCCTTCGCCCTCGCCCCTACCGCTCTCGCTGCCGACGGTGATCTCGGTGCCGGCTCGGCCGCGACGCTGCAGTGGCAGGTGGCCGACATCCCGGTGCTGCGCCGCGTGAGCCCTGGCTACCCCTCGGGCGTGGACCCCTCGACCGTGACGGACGCCGTGGCCTGCCGCACCGTGGTGCGCATCGACGGCGAGGGCGTGCCGTTTGACGCCCAGGCCGAAGGCTGCCCCGCCGCGTTCGCCGACGAAGCGGTGCGAGCCGCCTCCGACTGGCGCTGGGCCCCCCTGAGCGGTGCCGGCGAGCGTCGGGTCACGATGACCTTCCGGTTCGCCAGCCCCAGCGCTGCGCCTGCCGCCACCACGGCCGGCACGTCGGCACCGGTGGCGGTCCCCTCCGCTCGTGTTGCCGCGCCCGTCATTCCTGCCGCTCCCGCCCCCGCGGTGTCGGGCACGGCGTCGGTGAACCTCGTGCCCGTGTCCGCGAACTCCAGCCGCACCCACGTGGGCGATGGCGACAGCCGCGTGACCTGCAGCGGCCACATCGTGCGCAACCGCGCCGGCCAGTCCCGCAAGATCGACGTCGCCGCCTGCC
>CAYNFK010000133.1:0-11217 GCA_964396405.1 uncultured Enterobacteriaceae bacterium | reverse complement strand
GATCACCGACGTGCAGGAGGGCGTCGACCTCCGGGTGGTCGGCGAGCAGGCCCATGACCTCGGTCTCCAGCCGGGCCTCGCCGTTGCACGACATCAGCGCCACCGTGAGCACCGGGCTCTGCCCAGCCTCGGGCGGCGTGCGGAACTGCCCGATGGCACTGCGCGCCTCGGGCTCGTCGCCGGAGTCGAGGCGGAAGAAGGCGTATTGGTGGAGCACGCCGGGGAGGAGGCCTTCCACATCGACGCCCACAAAGCCGCCGTCGCCCACATCGAGCACGGCATCGAACTCCAGCAGCACGAGCGGTCGGGCCACGATCTGCCACACGCGCACGCCCACCCGGAGCTCCCCCAGCGCGTGGGTGACGAGGCGGACGGTGCGCGGCGTCATCGCACCGGCGGACACGGCGCGCTCGAAGGTGGCGCCGTCTTCGGGCAGCAGGAGCGCGTCGAACTCGACCTCGGGTGGACCGTCGTCCGTCTCATCGGTGCTGCCTGTGGGATCGGTGTCGTCGGTGTCGCTGTCGGTGTCGTCACCGGCGGTGTCGTCGGCGGGACCGTCCACCCGATCGGTGAGCCCAGGGCCACACGCGGTGAGCACGCTGGGCACGAGGCCGAGCGCGATGCTGGACACCAGAACGTCACGACGGGTGGGATCGTCCGCGGCCATGGGAGCCTCCAACGTCAGGTTACTACCGTGTTGGGAAGGGATGTCATGCGTCGACTTGGGATCGTGTTGGCCACGTGGGCGCTGTCGGGTCCGGCCTGGGCTTGTGGGCAGTCCACGCACGTGTGGATCGGCATCCATGCCCTCGACCACCTGCCGGAGGGTGAGCTCAAGGACCTGCTGTCTAAGGAGGAGCACTTCGCCGAGCTGGTGAACGGCGCGATGTTCCCCGACGGCGGCTACAGCCCGATCGTGCGCGATGCGTACGGCGAGACCGCCCACTGGGAGCCCTTCCAGACCACGTGGATGAACTGGATTCGCGACACCTACGGCACCGATCTGGAGGACCCCGAGGCCCAAGCCCGCTTGGTGTTCCTGATGGGCCTCGCGGCGCACGGCATGGCGGATCAGGTCTACGACGGCGTCTACCTCACCCGCAGCCTGTTCTACGACGGCGAGGCCGCCTACAGCGCGGGCAACAGCGTCGACACGGCCACCGACGTCGCGATCGTCTCCTACGTGGGCGCGCTCCCGATCGTGGAGGACGTGGTGCCCTACGACGACCTCGTGCACGTGTTCAACCTGCACGGTCAGCCCGTGGAGCGCAGCAAGCTGGAAGCCGGCCAAGCGAGTCTGCGCATCGCGATCCAGTGGGTGGGCGCGGTGGGGGAGTCCCCGGAAGCCGAAGACTACAAGGCACAGTTCCCGTGGGCCTCGGAGCACCTGCTCGACACGGCGATCCCCGGAAGCCCGGCCTGCATCAGCGCGCCCGTGGCGGCCTACTGGCAGGCACTGTGGGACCGGTTCCACGAGCGCTATGACTTCGAGGCTCGCGCGGTGGTCCACACGTTTCCCGAGCCCACCCGGGCCAACCACCCCACCTCAGCGGCCGACATCGAGAGCCAGATCGGCGCGGTGCTTGGGCGGGCCCTCACCACGGCGAGCCTGGAGTCCGAAGGCATCGAGGTCACCGACCAAGATGGCGTGCCGCACGAGGTGACCTACAGGCTCTACTACGGCAACGGCAGCAACGTGCTGAACCTCTACCCCACGGGCGACTGGGCCGAAGACGCGGTCTACACGGTCACCCTGAACCCGGGCCTGGAGAGCTTTGACGGGCGTGTGCTGGAGCAGCCCGCTTCGTTCCAGTTCACCACCGGGGCTGAGCCGCTGGTGGGTCCAGAAGACGTGGAGGACGACGTGGCGTGCGAGGGGTGCGCCACGGGAACCGGGAGCTGGGGCTGGCTGGGACTGCTCGGCCTCGCGGGCCTACGCCGCCGGCGGGTCTGAGGGGTCGAGCGGGCCCTTCGGGGCGCGCGGCTCGTCTTCTTCGCCCACGCGTCCGAGCACGTGCCACTTGGCCGTCCAGGCCACGGTGAGCAGCGCGCCGCCCACGAAGAACACGGCGAGCAGCCCGATGGACACGAGCAGACCGAGGCTGCGCACCGCACGGCTGGATGCGAGGCCGAGCGCCCCAAACGACGCCACCGTGGTGGCCATCGAGAGGAAGGCCGCCATGCCGGTGGTGCGCCACGCGCGGCCCACGCCGCCTTCAGGGCCCTCTTCTTCCATCCGGTGCAACAGGTGGATCACCGTGTCGACGCCGAGGCCCAGCAGGATGGGCAGGCCCGTGATGTTGACCATCGAGATCTTCACATCGAGGGCCCACAGCACCACCATCGCCCACATCAGCGCACCCAAGAGCGCACCCACCGCAGCGAGCGTGGGGAGCGGACGCTTCAGGTCGCGCCAGGTGAGCAGGCTCACGAGCAGCAGGGCGATCAGCGTGATGCGCGGGGCATCCTCGAAGGCCATCCGGAACATGCTCATCACGCCGAGGTACTCGCCGGTCTTGAGGCGGTTGGGCATCGCCTCATCGAGCTCGGCGGACATCTTCTGCACCTCGCGCACATCCCACATGTTCCCCTTGGGGATCACGAGCATGCGAGGGGCGTTGGGGTTGTTGGCACCCAGGAGCATCAAGAGGGCATCGGGCAGATCGGCGCGGGTGAGCTCGCGCACCTTCATGCCCCGCAGCGGCAGGAGCTGCTTCGCGAGCACCGGCGGAAGGTAGCGGAGGTTCGGGCTCTCGGCGAGCTCCACCACCCGGCGGATCTGCGTGTTGCGGTCGGCCTGATCGTGAGGGAGCACGTTGGTGATCGACAGGGCCGCGCTCACGTGCGGCAGCTCCCCGGCCCGAATGCGCTCAGCCATCGCGCGCTGCTCGACCTCGAGTTGGTCGGCCGCACCATCGTAGAACACCACGATGGGCGAGTAAGACTGCCCCGCCAGCTTCCGCTCCCGCTCGGAGAGCTCGTCGTAGGACATGCCATCGCGGCGCAGGGCCGAGACGTCGTACTCGTACGCGATGCGCGGCAGCACGAAAGCCCCGGCACCCACGGTGAGCACGACCAGGACCGCCAGCAGGGCCGGCATGCGGTGGTAGCGCTCGCCGTGCCCACCGGGCTTGGCTTCACCGGCTGCGCCGAGCAGCGGCCGCGTCTCGTTGTCGAGCAGCGAGAGCAGCACGGGCAGCAGCACCAGCATGCACACGAAGCAGAGCAAGAGGCCCATCGCGAGCAGCACGCCGAGCTGCGCGAAGCCCACGAACTGCGCGTAGGTGAGGGCGAGGAAGCCGGCCACGCTGGTCCACGCGGCCGCGCCCACCGGCGGGCCCACCAGACCCCAGGCCACGATGATCGCTTCGTCTTTCGGGATGCCCGAGGCGCGCAGCTCGCGGGTGCGGCCGACGAGGTGGATCGCGTAGTCGATGCCCATGCCGAGAAGAATGGCCGAGCTGAACGAGGTGAACGTGTTGAGCGGGCCCACAGCCAGGCGCGCGAACGCCAGGTTGAGGATGTTGGCCACGATCAGCGGCGGGAACACGATGAGCATGGCGCGAGGGGAGCGGAAGGCCAGCATCATCATCACGAGCACGGCGGCGAACGAGCCGGCCCCCGTGATCGCCAGGTCACGCCGAATGCCTTCGACGTCTTCCACGCTGTGGCGGTAGGACCCGCCCATCCACACGAGGTGGATGCCCTTGCCCTCGGCGTCGGCCTCCTCGAGCATCGCGTAGGTGCGCTGCATGAACGCGGCGGCAAACTCCGGGTTCGCGCTGGAGGTGGAAGGCCGCACGATCAGGCGACCCGTGCCGGCCTCGCGCTCCCGGAACAGCGCGTTGTCGCCAGCCTTGGCGATCTTCTCGGTGAGCGGCCCCATGTCCATCAGGGGCTGGAGCACAAACGGGTTGACCGCAGGCCCAAGGGCCAGCGCGCCGGTGAGGCGGTCGGCGAGCTTGTCGAGCTCGGCGGGATCGAGCTGCAGCAGGCCGATCTGCTTAGCGAGATCGGGGTCGAGCTCGTGCATGGCGAACGCCACATCGGGCATCGCCTCGAAGCGCTCCACGAGGTCGTCGAGGAAGACCTCGAGCTGCACGGGATCATCGCTCTCGTAGGTGAGCGACAACAGGTTGAGCCCGCCCTCCTCGTCGTTGATGCGGCGCACGGCCGCCACCACCGGATCGCTGTCGGGCAGCAGGTTCAGGAGGTTGCTGTCGACCTTCGGGGGGAGGCCGATGACGCCGGCCACCACGGTGAGCACCAAGGTGACGACCACCACGAGGCCGCGGTGGCCGAGCACCCAGCGAGCGAGGCGACTGTAGCGGTTCTCGGGCTCTGACACGTCGCCGGACTAACCGACCCGCTCCGGCGAGCGTGCCACGAAGATGTGCGGGGCGTGGTATCTTCGAGGGTCAGTCCCCCATGATCCCCGACTGGCAGGAAGCCCGTTGAACGAGCGCGAGACGATCGACCGCGGCTGGTACTACGTCCGCGAGCCTGAGCGGGGCCGGTGGGCGCCGGCCGAAGATCACATCGTGGCCGACGATGGCGCGGTGCTCACCCGCCGCCTGCATGGCTTTCCGGGTCACCTGGAGACCGTGGACGCCTCGGGTGCCAGCCTCTCGGTGGCCACGCTGCTGCGCGCTGCGGGTGCTGTCGGGCGCGCGCTGGAGGGCATGGCGTCACCGCCGCACCTGCTCGTGGAGCTCGGACCCGCGGGCACGGTGCCGGGTCGGTTCGTGGCATCCGATGGGCGTGAGGCGCTGCGGCTGGATGGGGTCGCCGTGGCGGCAAGTCCGTCGCACCATCCCATCGAGGCCCAGGTGGCGGCGCTGCTGTCGGGGCTCACCGCGGCACCGGCGGCACCGTCCGTGGCTGGACTGCCGGAAGCACCCGCGCCGCGCGCGATGTTCTTCGAGTCGCTGATGAACACCGACATGCCGCACAACGACAAGGAGATCAGCCAGGGCGTGCTGCACCTCGTGAGCGCGCTCAAGGGCACCGGCACCGAGGTGGTGCTGGTGAACGCGAAGATGCCCATCGTGGGCAGCGACCGTCCCGTGTGGGGCCTCGATAAGCTGGAAGAAGCGCTCGCTCATGGGCCCGTGCAGCTCGTCGCGATCACGCTCCTCGAGGGCTACTGGGAGGGCGTGCTCAAGCTGATCGGCACCCTGCGCAGCCTCGGCTGTCGCGCACACATCGCCGTCGGCGGCGTGATGCCCACCTTGGCCCCTGAGCACGTCGCGGCCCACCTGCCCGAGGTCAGCTTCGTGTGCCGTGGCGCGGGGGAGCCGTTCATTCCGGCGCTGGCCAGCATCGTGGGCAGCACGTCGATCGACGAGCCCTTCTCCGAGGCGCAGCGTCAGGCCTTGCTCGCCTTGCGGGGCGTGCTCGCCGTGGAGCGTGCGGGCCCGCTGCGGCTGCTCTCGTGCGACAGCGCCCACACGGTGCTGGTGGAGAGCCTCGACCGCATCGACCTCGACCTCTCGCACCTTCAGGCCCACCATGTGCAGGGGGGCATCGAGATCGCCACCTCACGCGGCTGCATCCACAAGTGCAGCTTCTGCTCCATCCTCGGACGCGAGAGCTACCAGGCGCGCAGCGCGGGCAGCGTGTTCGACCTGCTGCGGTGCTACGAGGCCCGGTTCCACGAGCTGTTCGGCGAGCACGTCCCGCCCGACACCTACAGGGTGCACGTGAGCGACGACGACTTCGCGTGCGACCGCGATCGCGCCCGCGCCTTCTTCCTCGGCCTGCTCGACACCCCGTTCCGGCTCTCGTCGGCCCAGGTGGCCGTGGGGGATCTGTGCCGACGCGAGGGGGGCAAGCTGCTGCTCGAGCCCGACCACCAGCTGCTCGACGCGATTCGGCCCATCTGTTTCGCCGACCACGGCCGCCCGATCCCCAAAGACGACTTCTTCGAGGACCACCACTCGCGCACCTGGTCGAGCTTCTTGCAGATCGGCGTGGAGACCTACGACGACCGTGAGATCGCCCGCCTGGGCAAGGGCTACCGGCGCGCCCACGTCCGGATGATCGTGGCGGAGCTGGCTCGCCGCGGTCTGCACATGGACGGCTACTTCATCCTCTCGAACGCCGAGACGAGCGCGGAAGACCTTGTGGCCGTGTTCACCGAGGTGGCGCGCCTCAAGCTGCGCTTCCCCGAGCACTTCCACATGCGCTTCCCCGTGGTGCAGCGCCTGGTGAGCTACTTCACGGCCGCCAGCCACCGAAGGCACGTTCGGCGCGGTCGCTTCAGCGTGATGAAGCTGCGTGGTTACGCCGCGGTGCCGGGTCACCCCGAGCTCGACTACCCCTTCGTCGACCACGATCTACCCGAAGACGCCTGGGTCGAGCGCACCGTCGACCGCACCTTCGTCACCGACCAGGGCGTCTACACCGGCAACCTCACCGTGCTGTCGGCGCTGTGGCGGCAGTGGCTGGACGCGCTGCCCGCGGGTGACCCCGAGCGCAGCCGCATCGGTCGGCTGATTCGCGCGCTCGACGACCGGCCCCGCCGCCTCGTGTTCGAGATGGTGCGCCAAGCCTGGCTGCAGGACGACGAGGGCTGGCCCGGCGCTCAGCTCGACCGCAACGAGGCCCTCGCCACCGCTGAGCGGGTGCTCGGTCCGCACGAGCTGTGGCTCGGCGTGCTCAAGACCTGGCTCAAGGCCGACCCCGAGCGTCGGGTGGTGCTGGCGATCCCCGCGCCCGATGAGGTGGTGAGCGGCGCGCTCGATCTTCTGTTCGCGAGCGATGCGCCCCAGCTCCTGCTGCACCTGATCGCGCCCCACGGGTCCGTCACGGCCGAGCAGCTCCTCGATGTGGCCGATCGGGCACGGGCCCAGGCCGCGGCGCAGCGGGTGGTGCGTCCCCTGCGGCTCGTGCTCGATGCCGATGGCTGGGTCGCCACGCCCGAGCTCGGAGCGGCGCTGGCCGAGCGCGGCGTGGAGGTGCAGGCCGTGCGCCGCTTGCCGGGGAACGTCGACACCACCGGGCTCTCCACCCTGGTGCGGGCGGGCGTCCGGGTTCGCGGCATCCTTCAGCCCGGCGTCACCGCGACCGACCTGCGGGGGCCCTGGTCGGCGCTGCGGGGTGCCGGGGTGCATGAAGTGCACGTCGAGCCGGTCGCGGAGCCCTGGGACGACACCGGCGCGCGTCACCTGGCCTCCGCGCTCCACGAGCTTGCCGCAGGCGGGCACGACGCCCTGGCCTGTCTCTGGGGTCCGGTGGAGCGGTCTGGGCATGTGGGTGAGCTGCTCGTCGACCGCGACGGCAGCCTGGGACGCTCCGACGGCCTGGTTCCAGGTGCCTCCTTGCGTCCCGACTACCGCATCGGCCACCTCGACGACCTCACGGGCAGCGATCGTCACGCCCTCGATCTGCTCGAAGGCAGCACGCTGCGCGGCATTCCGCGCCCGGCCGACCTTCGTAAGCGCACGGCGAAGGCCGACCAGGTGCTCACCAAGTTCAAGGCTTGGCTGCGCGGTCAGGCCGAGGTGGAAGCCCGCGCCTCAGCGTGAGCGGCCCTGCCAGGATCAGCTCTTCGGCTCGATGCCCTCGCGGGCCAGGGCCTCTTCGAGCGCGGCGTCGCGGTCCTGCGGCTCGAGGTCGACATCTTCCAGCGCGATCATGCTGGGGTCGTCGTCGTAGCCAAGGGTTCCGAGCCCGACCAAGTAGTCGTGCAGCGGACCCTGGGCACCATGGAACTCGCCGGTGATGGCGCGGTTGAGAAGGTCCGCAGTGACTTCGCCGTCGTAGGGCACCAGCACCATGCGATGCACGTCGCGGTCCGCGTCGGCGTCGGCCACGGCTTGGAGGGCGCTGTGCTCGGTGCGGAGCTTCTCGGCGAGCTCGCGCACCGTGACCTCACTGGCGCCCACGAGGTGGGCGGCGAGGTCGGCAGGCACTGTGGCTTCGGGGTGGGCCGCGATGTAGCGCGCGGCTGCGAGCTGGTAAGCCTCGTCCTGCACGCGGCAGAGGCGGTTGGCCACGGCGATCTGCTCGATCACGAGCAGACGCTGGGTGGGGACCACGGCGCTCAACGAGCCGATCACGAAGGTCCAGGCCTGGCCGAAGAACGGACCCGCCGCCACACCCTCGGGCTGCAGCGCCACCAGGGAGGGGTAGAGCCGCTCGACGATGATCTTGCGGGCTGCCGCAGCATGGTCGTCGTCGACCATCGGCACGACGGTGTTGGCGAATTCCTCAGCGGAGGGCGTGCCACGAAGCAGCACCTCGGGGACGGAGGCGGCATCCAGACGCGCGTGCGCACCCCAGGCGCAGATCGTCTCACCCTCCGGGCCGATCTCGATCGACCACGGTGCCACCTCGATGCCCGCCGCCTTGTAGTGGGCCACGGTGGCGGCGATGGCAGCGTTGCCACGCTTGGCGATCACCTCGGCCGCTTCGGCTCCGTACACACCGAGCACGCGCGCAGCACCGATGCCCCGCAGCTCCACCCACTCACCACCTGCCGGCACGCCACCTGGTGCGGCGCCGGGGTGAATCGTGCCCGACTGGCCATCCTGCCACCACACGCCCACAGCGCCGCCACCGGCCTCCACGCCGTACACGTAGATGCGCAGCCCCTCGCCGACGACCTCAAACAGCACGTCGTTGCCCGCCTGAGCGGCGAGCCACGTCTTCACGCCAGGGAAAGCCTTCGACACCTCTGCGACCAGGCGCTCCGCTTCGCCATCGTGCGCGATGCGAACACCCGTGCCCGCAGGCCCGGAGACGATGCCGAGCTTGGAGCCATCGAGGAAGCGCGCGCACACCTCGGGGTCGACCAGTTGGAGCACGACCGCAGGAACTTCTGCGGAGAAGGCTGCGACGAGCAGCTCCGTGATCCAGCCCGGCGTCACCGGTCCAACACGGGGGGTCTCTTGCTTCGTCTCAGTCATGGGGACTCCGTGGGCTGACGGGCGCGTCGGGGAGGTCAATGGGTAGCACCACCCCTTGGGGCGGTCGAGGCAGCGGGGGGTGAAGCCCCGCTCAGGACGGGATGGTGGAGGCGTCTGCACCGTAGGGGCGCAGCTCTGAGGTGTCGTAGAGCTCCGCGTAGCGGTCGTAGACGCCCATGCACACCGTGTTGCGCATGCAGCCGCGGCATGCCGCCACGAGAGCGCGCTTGCGACCGGGGTCCCACGTGTAGATGCTCTCGAAGGCCACCTTGCCTGGCTTTCGGCTCCACTCGACCGTGACGCGCGGATCCCAGTGGAGGTCGTTGGAGAGCACATCGTGGGCGCCGAGCAAACACATCGGCATGCCGAAGAAGCGCAGGATGGCGTTGCCCGCTCGTGCAGGCACCTGGGGCATGATCTCCGCGATCTTGGCGAGCGGGAGGCCCAGCTCACGAAACTTGTCGAACCCGCCGCCCTCGGGCGTGGTGTTGGAGATCACGATCAGCTTGGCGCCCAGCTCAGCGGCGAAGCCCACCGTGTCGGGCAGGGCGTCCACGTTGTGCTTCGTGACCACCGTGTTGACGAACAGATCGAAGTCGGGGCGCAGCTCCAGGGTGTTGCGGATGGCCTTCACGGTCTGCTCAAACGAGCCCGAGCGTCGCGTGAGCGCGTCGTTCACTTCGGCGTTGGGGCCGTGCAGCGAGAACAGCGCCTCATCGAGCTGGGGCACGGCGCGCTCGGCGAAGGACCGGTTGGCGAGCATCGTGCCGATGGTGCCGATGGAGGTGCGCATCCCGAGCTTGCGCGCGAGCGTGCAGACCTCGATGAACTCGGGGTGCGTGGTGGGCTCCCCGCCCGTGAAGTGCACGGCCTGCACCCCGCGGCTCGCATGCAGTCGCAGCACCGTGGCCACGCGCGCCCAGGTGACGGGGAAGGCCTTGTAGGCCTCCATGCGATGCTCCTCTGAGCAGAACACGCAGCGCTCGGGGCACTCGTAGGTGAGGTGGAGCTCGAGTCGGCGCATGATCTGACCGTTGGGGCCGATCCAGGGCGTCTCCGAGACCGGATCGGGCGACACCGGCATCTGCGCCTTGGCGCGTGGGATGTGCGCGGCCGACCGACGCAGCTCGTAGGTCTCCACCACCTCGCGATCCTCGGGGCGAATCTCAGCCGTGGGCTTCACCACCTCGTTCACGCCGCCTCCTGCTTGCGCCGGGCGCGGTGCTTCGCGTACGGCCCGTAGAGGCTGCGGCACAGACGGGTGAGCTCGGCATCCACCGCCATCGTGGACGACCACACCCTGGGCGGAAGCCGCGCCTCCAGCATGCCGTTGATCGACGCGGCCTTAGCCTCGAGGACCTCGGCGGTGGGCGGATTGTCGAGGTCACCGCAGCGGGTCTCGTCGAGCAGCTCGTCGAGCGAGCCCGAGAGGCCGACGTTGCTAGGGTGGATGGTGCGATCGGCATCCACGATGAAGCCCGTGTTGAAGAACGGCGTGGGCTGCAGTGTGAACAGGTTGCGCAGGTAGAAGCGCTCGTCGGCTTCCCACTTGGCGGCGATCAGGTCGCGCATGCGGTCGAAGGCAGCGTGTAGGTCCGCGAGGTTCTCATCCGACCACGGGATGTAGTAGCCGGGCAGCAGGTTGAACCTCCAGAAGCCGAGCGACATGAGGTGCTGGAGGTTGGCATCCGCACGCTTGGCGCTCTTCGGCGGGATCGTCTGCGTGATCACCACGCGCGGCACCTTGTGCAGCTCATCGGCCATGGCCACGACATGCTCGTAAGCGTCGGGCACGCCTTCGAGCGCGCGGCGGTATCGACGGTTGTCTTCCGGTGCACCATCCAGAGAGATGGTGAGCACACCCTTGGGGTAGCTGCGCAGGTAGTCCAGCCACTCCGCGTTCAGGCCCAGCCCGTTCGTGGAGAGGTAGACTCGCTGGATCTGCGGCAGCGTAGCCGCATGATCCATCGCCGCCCGCACCACCTCGGGCACCAGCAAGGGCTCGCCCCCGAACAGCTTGACGATGCCGCCGCCCGTGCGGTCGACAAACAGGTCAAGCGCCCGACGGGTGTCGTCGGGCGTGAGGGAGGGCCAGCCGCTCTTCACCGTGGGGCAGTACGCGCAACGAAGGTTGCACGCACGCGTGACGGTGAGGATGAGGGTGTTCACGGCGCTTCAGGCGCCGCAGACTACCACTGGCCGTGCGAGCCGTGCGACCCGTGCGACCCGTGGGAACCGTGCGACCCGTGGGAGCCGTGCGACCCATGCGAGCCGTGCGACCCGTGAGAGCCGTGCGACCCGTGAG
>CAYNFK010000132.1:0-11228 GCA_964396405.1 uncultured Enterobacteriaceae bacterium | reverse complement strand
CGAGAACCGCGATGCTGGTGGTCCGCAGGGCCGCCGGCACCGTGATGCGCAGCGCGTCTGCGCCCAAGGGAGCGTGCCCGTAGGCACGCGCGACCTGCCAACCCGCACCGATGGCCAGCGGCACCGAGGCCAGGGTGGCGGCTGCCAGCGCACCCGACCCGCCCCACACCGGCATCAACCCCAGGTTGAGCATCACGTTGAGCACCGCCGCGACGGCCGTCAGCGCCGCGTAGGCGTTGGGGCGATCGGCCGCCACGAGTGCCGTGGCCGAGAAGCTGGCATGCGCCGTGAGCACCACGTACGGCGCGAAGTAAGGCAACATCGCGGCCGCCTCCGCGGCGTTGGGGCCGTAGATCGCCAAGAGCAGGTCAGGGGCCACGGTGACCAAGCCTGCTGCGATCCACGCCGCCACCACGAAGCTCGCCCTGTAGGTGGCGATCAGCGTGGCACGGGCTGTATCGGGTGCGCGCCGCAGCTCTCCGGGCAAGCGCGTGCGGGCCACGTTTCGAAACGCGTACGTGCCGAACAGCGCCGCTGCCACGGTGGACGATGCCAGCGCGTACGAGCCCAGCTCGGCATCCGTTGACAGCCACGGCAGCATCACGCGGTCGAAGTACGAGAACACCTGCCCGGCCGCCGCCACCGCGGTGAGCGGCACCGACACCGTCACCAGCTCGGTGAGCAGCGCGCGACCTCGCGGCGCGTCCGTGGCCGTGCCCGGCGGTCGGGCTGCCAGCGTCCTCGCCAGCCCGGTGACCGCCCACGCCAGGTAGAGGCAGGCCACCAGCCCCGAGACCGACTGCGCGTGCACCAGCGCCGCCGCGTCGGTGCCCTGCTGCCCCGCCAGCCACGCCACCAGCACCACGTTCACCGCGGCGTACAGGAGGCGGGAGGTCATCATCGCACCGAAGCCGTCGCCAGCCGAGACCACGTAGGCGCCGAACTCGTAGAGGCTCGTGCTCACGAGCAGCCACGCACCGGCCTGCACCAGCGCCGGCCCCTCGGAGAGTCCCAGCAGCTCGCCGACCGCCTCCGGAAAGAGCCACATCGGGAGCGCAAACGCCAACGCCAGCGCCGTGCGCACCACCGTGGACTGCTGCAGCGCTTGGAGCGCCGTGCGTGGCGCGTCGTCACGGAACTTCGCGATCACCTGCACCGCGGCGAACTCGAGCCCGAGCTTCGCCGGCACCAGCAGCAGCGTGACGATCGCGTTGACGTGGTTCACCACGCCCCACAGCACCACGGGATCTTCCAGCAGACGGAACACCGCCAGGCTGATGATCAGGTTGCGCATCTGCACCAGCAACGAGGCGCCCATCGACGATGCGATGCGGCCGTAGCGCCCCAGCTTCACCAGGATCCTCGCCGGGCGAGCGCCACGCAGGCGGCGAACACCACGCCGCACAGGCCGGTGAACCAGTCGCCCCAGCGCGCATACACCGTGGAGAAGCGCGCCAGCCGCACCTCCACCGGCCGCGCCACTTCGGTGAACAGCTCGGTCTGGCTGTGGATGCGGCCGTGCGGCTCCACCACGAACGACAGCCCGCTGTAGGCCGACCGGAACACCGGCATGCCCAGCTCCACCGCCCGGCTCGCCGCCAACATGCCGTGCAGCGCGCTCGCTGCGCCCGTTCCGAACCAGGCGTCGTTGGTGACGTTCACCAGCAGATCGACGTCGTCGAAGCGATCGCACACATAGGTGAGGATGCCCTCGTAGCAGATCGGGGTGCCGAATCGAACGCCGTCGGCGTCGAACACGACAGCCTCGGTGCCGGCACGGAAGTTGCCCGGTCCCTTGATGATGTCGGCGAGCCACGGGAAGGTCTCGGCGAAGGGCAGGTACTCGCCGAACGGCAGCGGCACCATCTTGTCGTAGTGGAGCGGCTCGGGGTAGACCTTGCAGGTGCCGCCGTCTTCGCAGTGGATCGAGATGCTGCGGCAGTCGTCGTCGGTGCAGCTCGCTTCGCGGAGCGTCCACACCGCGATGCCGCGCTTGGACGCGAACCCTCGCTCCACCAGCGGTGCGGTGAATCGGGCGGTCTGGGCACGCAGGCGCACGAACAGGTCGGGCGTGGCCTCCATGGCCGCGGCGAACGCATCCGTGCCCCGGGTGGGGGCGCCGAGCTGGAGCGCGCGTGCTCGAAGCGCGTCCACACAGGCCGGATCGACCACCCCAGTGCCTGCCTGGGCGAGCACGGCGGCCTCCCAGCCCACGAACACGTGGGCGCGGTCCAGATCGCAGCCCGCTGCAGCGAGCGCCTGCACCTCGGCCAGCGGCCCGGGAGCGTCGGCGGGCACCTTCCGGGCCTCCCTTCCGAAGAAGTAGGTGGAGTTGAACACCCGCACCCGACCCTGCTCGCCTTGCTCGACGTCGGCCTCCCTCTCGCGGGTGCCCGCGCCCACCACGAGGTCGAAGTCGCCTTGCTCAGTGAGCGCCCACAGCGCGCCCGTCGCGGTGCTCGCGTTGAGCTGGTAGGGCACCGCAGCCTCGGGCCACACCACCAAGTCCACCTTGCCCATCGCCGTGGCCCGGGTGGTCTCCACCCAGAAGCTGAACTCCTCCGATGCCGGACGCGACATCCGGTACTGCATGCCGTGCTGCGACTGGATCTGCAGCACCCGCTTGACCGGCGCTTGGGCCAGCACGGCGTCCACCGCGGCCGTGCGCCAGGACCCAAACACCACCGTGCCGGCCACCATCGCGGCCGCAGCACCCAGCCAGCCCCAGGGCATCGGCCGGCCCTCCATCCTCCGGTAGAGCGCTTCGCCCAGCGCAGCGTTCACGAACACCACAAGGAACGAGATGCCCGCCACGCCGGTGACCGACGCCAGCTGCCACACCCACGGGGTGAGGTACTGGCTGACCCCCTGCTGGTACGGGAACAGGATCACCCGTGCGTCGACCCACTCAATCAGCACCACCAGCGCCGGCAACGCAGGCACCCACAGCGTTCCCAGGCGGCGACGCAGCGGCTGCACGGCGGCAAACATCAGCGTGAGCGGCACGCCGTAGACCACGCTGAACAGCACCAGGATCGCGTAAGCACCGGGCTCGGGGATGTTCGAGAACAGCGTGACCGTCTCGGCGATCCACGAGAAGATGAACGCCTCCGCCACGGTGCCGAACAGGAGCGCGTAGCCGAGGTTGGCGCGGTTGGTGCCGGACCGAAGCACCCAGAACATCGGCAGGAACAGGCCCCAGTGCAAGAAGCCAAAGTACCAGGGGGCCACGAGCGCCGAGAACAAGAACGCGGTCAGCACGGTGAGGAACACGCGGATCAGCATGGACACAGCGCTCCGGCGCGGGGGCCATAGCGCGAGCCGCTCGCCTGGGCAGGCAGGCCGGATAGGGTGGCCCCGACTTCGGAGGATGCCATGCTCGCCATGCTCGTCGCCACCGGCCTCGCGCTCGCTCAGATGCCGCCCGCGCCCAAGTGGGACCTCACGCCGAGCCCCATGCAGCGCGACCTCGGCGAGCTCTGCTTGCCGTCGGCCATGCGGGTTACGGTGCACAGCGAGCCCCGTCAGCCGGTGGTCGCCGTCACCTGGATCTCCACCGCCGGTCCGGCTTTGGATCCTGTCGGCAAGGAGGGCGTCGGGCGCCTGCTGGAGCGCGTCTGGCTCCGCTCCAAGGCCGAAGGTCAGCCGAGCAACCGCGAGCGGCTCCAGGCGATGGGCGCGCTGTGGCACACGCAGCGCACGGCCGACACCGTGGTGGCCGGCAGCGAGGTGGCCTCCGCTCAGCTCGAAGACCTGTTCGCTGTGCAGGGCACGCGCTTTGGCGACTTCCTGGCCGGCGTGAGCGATGCCGACCTCGCTGAGGCTCGTGAAGCCCTCGCGCTCGAGCTCTCGGCCGCCGATGACCTCGACCCTGCCTCGCTCGCCTTGGCCTTCCCAGCGGGATTCCAGCCCGCCGGCACGTTGTCCACCGGCCGCCTGCCGACGCCGTCGAGCGTGCGCAGCCTCACCCGCGCCGACCTCGTGGCGGCGCTCGCTTCGTGGCGACCCGGCGGCACCACGCTGCGCGTCGCCGGCGACGTCACGATGGAGACGGCCACCAACGCGCTTGAGAAAGCGTTCCCGCCCGACGCGCTCTACGTGGCACCCGACGGCACCCGCCCCCCTCGCGGCACCTGCAAGCCTCCACCCGCTCCGGCGAAAGCCGTCCCGCCCACGCGGTCGGGGAAGGCCGTCGCCACAGCATCCGCCGGGCCCGTCGCTGCCCCCACGCTGTTGATCGGATGGGCGTTGCCGCCCGGCTACAACGAGACGGATCCCGTGGCCCGGGTGGCGGCCAAGTTCCAGTGGCGCCGCATCGTGTCGGGCTTCGTGAGCCAGTCCGCAGCACGCATCGCGCGCTACCGCCCCGACTGCGCTTACCTGCCCGGCGCCCAAGCCAGCAGCTTTGTGTGCTCCATGCGCCTGCCCGAGGGCACCAAGCCCGAAGCCCTCGCCCAGAAGGTGCTCGACAGCCTCGCCGCCACCGCGCTCCTCCCCACCGCCGAGGATGGCGAGATCGACGTGTGGCGCGTGGGTGACGCGCAGGAGATCTCGCTCGGCATCGGCGAGCTCACGGTGCTTCGCGGCCCCGAGGCCCTGCGCGAGGCGCTGGAGATCCACCACCGCCACAGCCCCGTCTGGTACGGAGCCGCCGCGCAGGCCACCACCACGGCCACCGCGGAGACCGTGCGCTCGTTTGTGGGCGAGTGGATGAACAACAAGCTGGTGCAGCTCCACGTGGTCGTGCCCGAGGCTGCCGACCCGGCGAAGGTGCTCGCTGCGGCAGGCAAGCCCGACATGTCTGGACTCGAGGGCGAGCGCCTGCGCCCCGCGGCGCTGGTGAACGCGTGGGATCTGCCGCTCGGCGATCGCGGCGAGGCCGTCACCGCCGCGATCGAAGCTGCGGTCACGTCGCCCCTGCTGGCCGGCGCCAAGGAGCTGACGCTGCCGGGCGGTGCCCGCCTGGTGGTGGTGCCCTACGGTTCGCTGCCGAAGGTGCATGTGGCCGCCATCGCCACCACCCCCGAGCACGTCGCGCCTGTTGCCGGCCTCGGCGACTGGTTGTGGGAGGTGATGCAGCCCGTGGTCGACACCCTGCCCGGCGAGAACAACAACTACGCTCGCCAGGGCATGCACGTGGAGACCAAGTTCTTCGCAGGCGGCCGCCCGTCCGCGCGCGCCTTCGTCTTCGAGACCAGCATGGGTCACCTCGACCAGGCCCTGTGGCTGCTTCGCCATGTCGTGCAGAACGTGGAGATGAACAGCAGCTCCGACGTGCGCGCCGAGCGCCGCTACGCCGCCGAAGACGCCTGGAAGCTCGGTGCCAGCGAGCCGCTAGAGCAGGCCCGCCGCGCCCGCGCCACCGCGCTGTTCGGCGCAGGCCATCCGCTGATGCTGGGTCTCACCGGCCGGCTGGTGGAGGGGGCCAAGGTCTCCGACAAGGTGGCGAGGGCCTACTTTGCCCACACCTGGGGTGGTCCGGGCGTCACCATCGTGGTGCTGGGCAAGGTGGATGTGGACGACGCCGTGAAGCGGGCGTCGGCGATGTTCGGCACGCTGGCAGCCCGGAAGGGTGCCCTCGCAGGCGCTCCCGCCGTGCTCCCAGCACCGGGCCCGGCCGGGCTGTTCCGCCAAGGCATCGATCGCGCCATGGCCACCACCACCGAGGTCGTGCTGGAGTGCGCCGTCGACGGTGCGGCGCCGAGCGAAGTGCGCGCCGTCGGCGAAGAGGCGCTGGTTCGCATGGCGGCCGCGGCGCTGGCCAACATCGCGCGCGCAGGAACTCTCGATCGTCGCAGCGAGATCTACGGTGCCGCTGGGCTGGTCGGGGTGGGCGCCTGGGTGGCCCCCGCACAGGCTTCGACGGCCGCCACAGCGCTCGCCGAGCTGGTGGGCAAGCTCAACGCCACTGCCACCGACACCTTGCTGCGCGGTGCGGCCGACACCGTGGCCCGCCAGGAGGTGCTCGCTTGGGGTGAGCCGGAAGAGGCGCTCCTGCGTCTCGCCACCGGGCCGCAGAACAGCGCCGAGGCCGCAACGGCTCGCGCCGCCGCCCTGCGAAACGTCGACCCCGCCGCCGTGCGCGCGTGGCTGGGCGGGTGCGCCCAGCGTGCCGCCATCACCGCCACCGGCCCCGGTGCCGCCGCCGCGGTGCGCTGACCCATGCTGGCCCTGAGCACTGTGGACGTGTGCCCGTGAACGCAGCCCGCGCTTGGCTTGGCGTGGCCCTCCTGCTCACGATCGTGGGCTGGTGGGTCTTCTGGTACCAGTGCGACGACGCCTACATCGCGTTCCGCTACATCTCCAACCGCCAGCTCGGCTGGGGCTACACCTGGAACCCGCCCCCCTTCCGCCCCGTGGAGGGCTACACGAGCTTCTTGTGGGTGTTCTTGCTCGACGGCATCTGGACCGTCACGGGCCTCACGCCCGACAAGGTCGCTACCTGGCTCGATCTGGCCGCTGCGCTCGGGCAGGTCGTGGTCACCTGGGACCTGGCGCGCCGACTGCCGCTCTCGGCCGAGCTGGAGGCCCACCGGGACCGCATCATCGGGTTCGTGCTGCTCGGCGTCGTCACCAACACCACGTTCTTGGCCTGGACCTCCTCGGGCCTGGAGACCGCGCTGTTCGTGCTGCTGCTGCTGCTCTGGCTGCGCGAAGCGGCTGTGGGCGACCGCAACAACGGCTGGGCGATGCGGCTCATGCTGCTCGCGTCGCTGTCGGCGCTCACCCGACCCGATGGCGTGCTGTTCTTGCTGGCCACGCCGTTCCTGGTGGTGTCGGGACGCCTGCCGAACCCGCCCCGTCCGGCCGACGCGCTCGGCCTGCTGCCGGTGTCGCTGGTGGGCATGCACCTCGTGTGGCGCAAGCTGACCTACGGGTTCTGGGTGCCCAACACCTACGTGGCGAAGCACGTCCAGCCCTGGCCCGAGGCCGGGCTGCGCTACCTCGGCCTGTTCGTGCTGGAGTACGGCTGGTGGCTCTGGCTGCTCGTAGGACTGGTCGCAGCCTGGAGACAACGCGACAGGCTGGTGCAGCTCCGGCGCTGGGTGCGCCCCGTTCCCATCGCGCTCGCCGCCTTCGCGGCGCACGCTGGCTACTACGTGCTGCGGGTGGGCGGCGACCACTTCGAGTACCGCATCTTCGTGCAGCTCGTGCCGCTGCTGTTCCTCGCGTTCCCCTGGCTGCTCGCGCGCGCAGGCGCCTCCCGTGGGCTCGCCGCCGCCCTCGCCGTGTGGGCCCTGGTGGGCTCGTGGTGGATGCCGTGGACCGACTGGGGTCAGATGCGCACCGAGACCGACAAGGACCGCATCCCCAAGCTGCGCATGCCTGTGGCCCCGCTCGTGCCCGCCCCGCTCTCCTGGTACGCGGGCGTGGCCGACGAGCTCGAGCGCTGGCTGGCTTACCACACCATCCGCATCAGCCATCAGAGCCACAAGATGTTCGTGCTGCAGCACGCCAAGAACTTCCCCACCCGCGAAGAGAGCTTGGCGCTCACCGGTCCTGAGCTCTGGGATGGCACCGGCGACCCCGCTACCTCCTTCCCCGTGATCTCGCTGGGCAGCGTCGGCATCGCCGGCTGGAGCATGCCGTACGTGGCGATCATCGACTGGATGGGCCTCGACGATCTGGTCGTCGCGCGCACGCCGATCGCCGACGACTGGCCCCGCTACATGGCGCACGATCGCAGGCCCCCGCCCGGCTACGTCGACTGCTTCCGCCCCAACGTTCCCAAGGGCCCCGGCGCCTTCCGGCTCAAGCCTCGTAAGGATCCTGTGACCGCCGACACGATCCGCGCCTGCGAAGACCTCTGGGTCGGTCGTGCCCTAGCCGGCGAGCTCCCCAAGCCGCCCAGCAAGGCCGACATCGAGGCCCGCAAGTCCGACACGCCCGAGCCCGGTGTGCCCTGAGCGTCTCCCGGATGGACGAGGACGTGCTGTTCGACGAGACCACCCAGGCGACGGTGCCGCGATCGCAGTGTACCGTAGGCGCTCTCTCGCTCCCGGGTCACGTTGATGGTCCACCGCTTGCTCGCCGCGCTCTTCGCCCTCGCGGCGTTCGCTGCCTGCACGCCCGTCGACGACGCCGACGACGCCGACACCCGCACGCCGGCCGCGCCCTCGGTGGTGATCTCGCGCGCCGCCCCGCGCACCGGCGACGACCTCGTGCTCCAGCCGATCCCAGAATCCCCCGACTCCGTGGACGGCAGCACGCTCAGCGTGGCGTGGTTCAGGGACAACGCTCCCATCGTGTCCCTCACCGACGCCTTGATCGTGCCAGCGAGCGAGACGCGTAAAGGTCAGACCTGGGTGGCGCGGGTCGCTGCCATCGACGCGCTCGGCGTGCGCGGTCCCACCGCCAGCGTTCAGGTGGTGGTCGGCAACACGCCGCCCGAGGTGCAGGCGTCCCTGCGCCCCTCCGTCCCCACCACCGGCGACCCCCTGGCGTTGCAGGTCCAGACGAACGATGCCGATGACGACCCCGTCACCGTGCAGATCACCTGGCAGCGCAACGGTGACGCCGATCCCGCCTACGACAACCTCACCACGATCCCCGACAGCGAGACCACCCGCGGCCAGACCTGGACCGCCCACCTCGTTCCCTCCGATGGCGAGGCCAGCGGCGAGCCCGTACAGCTCGACACCGCCGTGATCAACGCGGCCCCGTGGACCCGCACCGTGTCGCTGAAGCCTACGCATGTCCGCGAAGGAACGACGCTCTTGGCGGCTGGCACGGCGGTCGACCCGGAGGGTGATGAGCTCACGGTCGAGTGGTCGTGGACGGTCAACGGCGTGCTGCTCGACGGCCCCACGGGGTCCACCCTCACCGGCGCGTGGTTCAACAAGGGCGACGACGTGCGTGCGCTGCTCACGCCCGTCGATGCAACGGGCGCACGCGGAGTCGCCACGCCCAGCGGCCCGCGCACGATCCTCAACACCCCACCGTCGCTGTTCTCAGCCGCCGTCAGCCCTCCAGAAGGCGACGAGCACACGGTGTTCAGCTGCGTCCCTCTGCGGCTCGAGGACGTCGACACCGCGGACACCCACACCCTCACCGCCACCTGGGTTGTCGACGGCCGCAACGTACCGGGCCAGCAGCTCACGGGAGCGTCGTTCAAGCGCGGCGACCTCATCTTTTGCTACCTGTCCGCTCACGACGGCATCGACTCGTCTTCCAACCCCGCATCTCCAGCCTTGCGCATCGGCAACACGCCTCCCAGCCTGCAAGGTGTCACGCTCGATCCCAGCGACCCGACCTCAGGCACACCGCTCACGGCGGTCCCCGCGGGTGGCACAGACCCCGATGGTGACGCGGTCAGCTACAGCTACGCCTGGTGGGTCAATGGCGCGCGCATCGACGCCACCGAGCCCACCCTCCCCGCGGCGACACTGGCGCGCGGCGACGAAGTGTTCGTGCAGGTCACACCGAGTGACGGCCTCGCGGACGGGGCGCCGGTGTACAGCAACCCCCTCACCCTCGGCAACGGTGCCCCGCAGCTCGCGGACGTCGCGTGGAGCCCGGCGCACCCGAACCCCCACGAGGACCTCGCCCTCACGCTCACGGCCACCGACCCCGATGGCGACGCCTTCACGCTCGTCTACCAATGGACGGTGAACGGCATCCCGGCAGGCGGCAACACGGCGTCGCTCCCTCGCTCCGCGTTCACGCGTGAGGATGCGGTGTCGGTCGTCGTGCAAGCCACGGACGCCCTGGGGGCCACGTCCACCGCGTCGCTGAACACCGTCATGGGCAACGCACCTCCGACATCGCCCACTGTGGTGCTGGAGCCCGCCGACCCGCTCACCGGCGACGCCTTGCTGTGCTCCCTCACCCGCCCGGGCACCGACCCTGACGGCGACGCCGTCACCCACAGCTTCGCCTGGACCGTGAACGACACGCCGTACACCGGCGCCTTCTCCGACAGCAGCTCCAGCCTCGTCGAGCCCATCGCCACCCGCGGGAGCGACGTGTGGACCTGCACCGGCCTCGCCAGCGACGGCAGCCTCTCCTCCCCCAGCGCGCCCGCCACCGTCACCATCGCCGACGTGAGCTGTGGAGCCCTGGCCCACGATGACGGCCTGGGCACCTGCGTCTGCGAGGTCGGCACCCGGTGGTGCGACGCCAGCGAGGTGGACTGCTGCGAGGCGGAGGTGCCGGAGTTCAACATCGCGATCCTGCACAGCAAGATCGCTCCCCAGCGCGCCGACCTCACGGCCTGGGACCCTCCCAACGGCCTTCCCGACGCTTACGTGCAGCTCTCGGTGAGCGGGGTGGTCTACGGCACCACCTCCACGGTGGTCAACAGCCTGGAGCCCGTGTGGACACAGCCCTTTTCGGCCGTGCCGGTGCGCGAAGGAGAGACCGTCCTGTTCACCGTCAACGACGCCGACGTCCCGACCGACGAGCTCATCCAGGCGCTGCCGCTGACCTACGCCCAGATCGTCGCCGCCGCCGACGGTCCGAGCCTGACGATCAACGGCTTTGAGGTGCACGCGCTGGTGGTGTACATCACGTCGCGCTGAGGTCTTGGAACGCCCCAATCGGCCACGGGGGAACACTCGGCCGTCCTAGCGTGCTAAAGAAGGTGCGACAGGTTGTCGCACCCAACGCGTCCACCGTCCGAGGGAGACTCTCATGATGTTCCGCAAGCTGATGGCCCTGCTCGCTGTGGTGTTCCTGGCAGTTGCCGTGGCCACCCCCACCGTGTCCCACGCCGAAGAGCCGGCTGCTGCCGCCTCCACCAAGAAGGCCAAGAAGGCCAAGAAGGCCCCCGCCGCCGAGGCTGCTCCTGCGGCTGAAGCCGCGCCGGCCACCACCGAGGCTGCTCCCGCTGCCGCGGCCGAGAGCTGCTGCAAGGACGGCAAGTGTGCGACCGCCGAGACCGAGAACTGCTGCAAGGACGGCAAGTGCGAGAAGGCCACCACCGAGGCCGCCTCTGCCGAGGCCGAGCCCTGCGGCTGCGACGAAGCCTGCGTCTGCGGTCAGACCCCCTGCGTCTGCGCCAAGTGAGTCGTTGTCAGCGTCTCGGGTCCTGCCCGAGGCGCTGACCGCACCGAGACGATCGGTGCAACGAAGAAGGGCCGGAGCGTCGATGACGCCCCGGCCCTTGCTGCTCAGCGGAACCGCTGCATGCGGCGACGAGGATCAGGCCTCGGCGTCGGCCTTCTTCTCGCCAATCATCGCCTCGGTGGTGAGCAGGAGGCCCGCCACGCTGGCCGCGTTCTGCAGCG
>CAYNFK010000131.1:0-11611 GCA_964396405.1 uncultured Enterobacteriaceae bacterium | reverse complement strand
AGGTCCGGGAGATGTGGCTGTTCGAGTGTTCGGTCGACGCTCACGCTCTGGGCCGGGCGGCGTAGGTTCCGCCCGGGCTGGGTGTATGCCTATAGAACTTTCTGGCTCGACGCGGGGGCGGACTGGGACGAGCAGAACGTCGCGACTCTTCTCGCGTTTCGGGATGGAAGCTCCGCCACTGGGTGATCGCCCGCTGACGTCGTTTGATGTCGCCACAGCGACGACCGAGCTTCCGAGCTGGCCCGTCGACGGCGAGCAGCACCCCAAACTCTCGCTGCTTGACGCGCGCAGGCTCGACAGCTACATGTGAGCATATGCGCAATCAAGAGTCGATGCTGGTCGGGTCCGACGCTGCCACCGAAGGGTGTGGCGTCTGGGTCGTCGACGCCGTCCGGGTCGAGCGCGTCCGCGAGCAGATGTGGGACGATCACACCGTGGAGCAGGCAGCGGAGCTGTTCAAGATCCTGGGAAGCCCGACTCGGGTCCGCATCCTCCGCGCGCTGTCGACGGCGGAACTCTGTGTCTGCGATCTCTCGGCGCTCCTCGGCCTGTCCAGTTCCGCGGTCTCGCACCAACTTCGGGATCTCCGGCACATGCGCCTCGTCCGCCTCCGGACGGAAGGGAAGCTGGCGTACTACAGCGCGTGCGACCCGTCGTTCCTCGCGCTTCTCGAGGCCGGCGTACAGCGGCTGGCAAGGCCAGAATGACGCGCGCCGCTCGGACCCTGCTGCTGCTTTGGGCGGTTCTGTCGCTCGTCGTGCCGTGCGGGGGGTGTTCTCTCGGGGCTTCGTCCCGCAGCGAGACGAGCGTCGTTGTGGTGGACCCTGCCGGAGACGATGGTGACGGAGCCTGCCGCTGCGCGGCTCCGTGTGCCACGCCGGGCTGCGCGGCGGCCGCAGCGCTGGCCCCGGACTCCCCCCCAGAGCTTCCCGAACTCGTGATCGTCGGCGCCTCGCCGAGCCACTCGCCGTGCACTCTGACCGAATTCCCCCCGGAGCACCGGCCCGATCCGCCGTTCCATCCGCCGCGAGGCCGTCGAGCGTAGGCAAGTCCAGACGCCTTAAGTTCGAAACCTCAGTCGGATTGACCCATGAACCTACCGATGCGCCACCCCGGATGGTGGAGCGCGCTCGCTCTCGCTTGGCCCTTGCAGGCAGGAGCCGCCGAGCCGCGCCCGTTGTCCCTCCCCGAAGCACTCGCTCTCGCGACCGAGCAGAGCCCCTTGCTGACAGCGGCGGATGCAGCCGCTGGCGAGGCGGAGGGGGACTGGCGCGCCGCGCGTTTGCTTGTTCGGGAGAACCCGCAGATCCTCGCCGCGATCCCCACCTCCGAACGCAGCAGCCTTGAGATCGAGGTGACGCAGTCCTTCGACGTCTCGGGGCAACAGTTCGCAAGCGGGCGCGTCGGCCGTGAGCGCTTCGAGGCCGCGACGGCGGACGCGGACAACGTCGGTCGTGCAGTCCATGTCGAGGTCGCCAGGTCCTTCTACGAGGCGCTGTGGGCGGAGGAGCGACTCCGGCTGACCGCCGATGACGCCGATCTCGCTCGCGCCCTGCTCGGCATCGCCACGAGCCGGGTCGATAGGGGCGCAGATGCTCCGATCACGATGGAGCTCGCCCGAATCCGCGCCGCCGACTCGGAACGACGCCGAATCAGCGCGGAGGCCGAGGTGAAGGCGACGATCCTTCGCCTCGCCGCCGCGATCGGCATTTCCGGCGGCGGCGAGATCAATCCGGAAGGTGAGCTGCCGCGGGCGACCCCCTTGCCATCGCTTGGCGAGCTGGTGACGCGCGCGCTCCAGGCCCGTCCCGATGTGACGGCGCTCGAGCATCGCGTCGAGGCCGCCGAGGCGGAGCGGCGACTGGCCGTCGCTGCGACCTTCCCAGAACTGACCGTAGGAGCCCGCTACGAGGAGCTCGACGGCCAGGGAGGCTGGTCCGCGCTGGTCGGGATCTCGCCGCCGATCTTCGATCAGAACACCGGAGCCAGGGTCCGCGCGCGCGCATCCGTCACCCGGGCGGAGGCGGAGCTCGCTGCCGAGCGCATCGAGGTGGAGGCCGAGGTGCGCACCGCTTGGGAGCGGTGGGACGCGGCTCGGCGTGCCGTGGACGTCTACGACGCGGACGTGCTCGCCGCGCAGGATGAGACCTTGCGCATGCTTACCCGCGCCTACGAGGAAGGAAAGCTCGACTTTGCCCAGGTGGCCGTGGCGCGTCGCGAGCGCCTCGACGGCCTGCTCGGGAGCCTCGACGCGCGCCTGTCGCTCGCCGTCACCGAGGCCGAGCTCCGCGCGGCCGCCGCCTTGCCTGTCATCGAACCTGTGGGAGACCTGCCATGACGCGATGGAAGTTGCTCATCGTCCCGCTCGTGGCTGGCCTCGCGGCTGGTTGCGGCTTGTTCTCGGGCGACAAGGAAACCGAGGAAGAGCAGGAGGGTGAGGAGGCCGAGGCTGAGGCCGGTCGTCTCCACCTTTCGGAGGAAGCCGAGGAGGCCCTCCGCCTTGAGTTCGCCACCGCGGAGGTCCGTGAGATCCACCCGGCGCTCGTGCTCTCCGCCGAACTCGTGGCCGATCCCGATCGTCACGCGGAGATCGGCTCACCCGTGGAGGGGCGCGTGGTCGAGGTGAAGGTGAACGTGGGCGGCCGCGTCAACCGGAATGCCCCCCTCGCGGTGATCGACAGCCCGGAGGCCGGTTCCGCCCGCGCGGACTTCCTGCGAGCCCGAGCCGCACTCCAGGTGGCTCGGCTCGCGAATGAACGAGAGAGCCGGCTCGTCGAAGACCGGGCGACGTCCGCGCGCGAGGCGGCCGAGGCCGCGGCCAATCTGCTCGTGGCGCAGGCTGAGCTGGATGCGGCGACGGCGAGGCTCGACGCCCTCGGTCTGTCCGCCGCCGGCGAGGCTGGCGGACGCGTCGTCCTGCGATCTCCCATCGCAGGCGAGGTGACCCGGCGTGACGCCCATATCGGCCAGAACGTATCTCGTGAACACGATCTCCTGGAGGTGATGGACCTCGACCGGATCTGGCTCGTCGCCGGTGTGTACGAGCGCCAGGTCGCCGCGGTCAGCGCGGGTCAGCGAGTCGAGGTCGAGCTGCGTGCGTACCCCGGTGAGGTGTTCACGGGCACCATAGCGACGGTCGGCAGCGCGCTCGACGACGAGACCCGGACCGCGCCGGTGCGCGTCGTGCTGGAGAATCCGGACCATCGTCTCAAGCCCGGGATGTTCGCGACTGCCCGTGTCGGTGGCGCGAGCGACGCCGACGCGAGGCGGGCGCTCGTCGTGCCCTGGGCCGCAGTGCAGGTGGTCGACGGGCGCCCTGTCGTGTTCGTCGAGGCCGAGGAAGGCGAGTTCGAGCTGCGAGAGGTTCGTCACGGGACGCGCGCCGGAGAGGACGTCGAGATCCTGGACGGGCTCCGGGAGGGCGAGAAGGTGGTTGCGGCCGGAGCCTTCTCCCTCAAGGCGGAGCTGCTGAAGAACACGCTCGAAGAAGAGGAGGAGTGATGGCCGCGCGCATCGTCGAGTGGGCGCTGGCGAATCGGTTCCTCGTGCTCGTACTCGGGGTGCTTCTCGTCTTCGTCGGGATCTGGCACATGCAGCGCGTCCCGATCGACGCGGTGCCGGACGTCACGAACGTGCAGGTGCAGGTGCTCACGGAGGCGGCGGCGCTTGGCCCCGTCGAGGTCGAGCGGCTCGTGACCTTTCCGGTCGAGTCGGCCATGGCAGGCATCCCGGACGTGGAGGAGGTCCGCTCGGTGTCGAAGTTCGGACTCTCGGCAGTGACGGTCGTGTTTGAGGAGGGCACCGACATCTATCGGGCCCGGCAGCTCGTTCAGGAGCGCCTCGCCGACGCGAGGGAGGCCATCCCCGAGGGGTATGGCGACCCGGAACTCGGCCCGATCGCCACCGGCCTCGGCGAGATCTACCAGTTCGAGGTCAAGGGCGAGCCGCGGTGTCCGATCGGTGAGGATCGCCTCGACTGCTGGTCGCCGATGGAACTGCGGACCATCCTCGACTGGTTCGTGGCTTATCAGCTCAAGAGCGTCCCAGGCGTCGTCGAGGTGAACACGTTCGGCGGCGAGCTCCAGACCTACGAGGTCGCGCCGGACCCGAACGTCCTCCGCGCTCACGGGCTGTCGCTCGGCGACCTGTTCGAGGCGCTCGAGCAGAACAACCGCAACGTGGGCGGGGCCTACCTCGTCCGGAACCGCGAGCAGGTCGTCATCCGCGGGGAGGGTGTGCTCGCGGGTCTGGCCGACATCGAGAGCGTGGTGCTCCGCTCGGGTACTGAGGGCACGCCGCTATTCGTTCGTGACGTGGCAGCGGTCCACTTGGCGCCGATGGTCCGCCAAGGCGTGGTGACGCGCGACGGCGGCGGCGAAGCGGTGGTCGGCGTCGTGATGATGCTGATGGGCGAGAACCCGCGCGAGGTGGTGCAGCGCGTCGAGGAGCGCCTCGAAAACATTCGCGGCAGCCTGCCCGACGGCGTCACGATCGACACGTTCTACGACCGCACCGAGCTCGTCGATCGCACGATCCACACGGTCGAACGGAACCTGCTCGAGGGCGGTCTGCTCGTCGTGGCCGTCTTGCTGTTGATGTTGGGCAACCTGCGCGGGGGGCTCCTCGTCGCCCTCGCCATCCCGCTCTCGATGCTGTTCGCGTTCATTGGGATGGTCCAGGCGGGCGTCTCGGGCAACCTCATGAGCCTCGGCGCGATTGACTTCGGTCTGATCGTCGACGGCGCGGTGGTCATGGTCGAGAACGTGTACCGGCGCATGGACGACCCCGCATCGCAGGGACGCTCGCGGGTCCAGGTCGTCCTCGACGCCTGCCGCGAAGTGGCGAGGCCCGTCGCCTTCGCCGTCGGCATCATCATGATCGTGTACCTGCCGATCCTCACGTTGACCGGCGTCGAGGGCAAGATGTTCCGGCCGATGGCGCTGACTGTGCTGTTCGCGCTGGGTGGGTCGCTCGTGCTGGCGTTCACCGTCATCCCCGTCCTCGGCTCGTTCGTGCTCGTTCGGCCGAAGCACCACGAGACGTGGCTCGTCGCGCGATTCCGGGCGGCCTACGAGCCGCTGCTCGATCGCGCGATGAACCGGCGTGGTGTCGTCGTGACGGCGGCAGTCGGCCTGCTCGTGGCGAGCGGCCTCGTCGCTTCGACCATGGGGACCGAGTTCATCCCGCAGCTCGACGAAGGATCCGTCGCGCTCGAGGTCCGCCGACTGCCGAGCGTGTCCATCGACGAAGCCGCCCAACAGACGCTGCTCCTCGAGCGCGTGCTGATGGGGGCGTTCCCCGACGAGATCCGGACCATCGTGTCCAAGACGGGCCGCCCCGAGATCGCGACCGACCCGATGGGGGTCGAGATGAGCGATGTCTTCGTGCTGCTGAAGCCGACAGACGCGTGGCGGTTCCATCACAAGGCCGAGCTCGTCGAGGCGATGGAGGAGGAGGTCGCCGAGAAGGTGCCCGGGCTCGCCGTCGGCTTCTCACAGCCGATCCAGCTCCGAGTCAGCGAGCTCATCGCCGGAGTCCGGTCCGACGTGGCCATCAAGGTGTTCGGCGAGGATCTCGACGTCCTGCTGCGGGTCGGCGAGCAGGTCGCCCGCGTCGTCACGGCGATCGACGGCGCAGAGGACGTCAAGGTCGAGCAGGTCTCCGGCCTTCCCGTGCTCACCGCGCGCATCGACCGGACCGCGATCGCCCAGTATGGGGTACGCGGAGAGGACATCTTCGACGCGATCGAGGCGCTCGGCGGACGTCGAGTGGGGCTCATCTACGAGGGAGAGAAGCGCTTCGACCTCCAGGTGCGGCTTCCGCCCGAGGTCCGCAACGACGAGGACGCCATCGCCGCACTCCCCATTGCGACGTCCGCCGGCCAACTCGTCCCGCTCGGGGAGCTCACCGACATCGATACGACAGAGGCAGCCGCCCAGATCAGCCGCGAGCGCACCCAACGGCGGATCGGCGTCGAGGTGAACGTCCGTGGGCGGGACATCGGCTCGTTCGTGGAGGAGGCGCGGCTGCAGATCCACGACAAGGTCGACCTGCCCGCCGGCTACACGATCGAGTGGGGCGGCCAGTTCGAGAACCTTGAGCGTGCCGCGGCCCGCCTCACGGTCGTCGTTCCGCTCGCGCTGCTGTTGATCTTCGTCCTTCTCTACGGTGCGTTCGACTCCGCGCGGCCTGCGGCCCTGATCTTCCTGAACGTCCCGTTCGCGGCGACCGGGGGCGTGCTCGCCCTCGCCTTGCGCGGGATGCCGCTCAGCATCTCGGCCGGGGTGGGCTTCATCGCGCTGTTCGGCGTGGCTGTGATGAACGGCGTGGTGCTGGTGAGCTTCGTCCGGGAGCTCGAGAAGCAGGGCCGGGCGCCCCGCGAAGCCGCGAGCGAAGGGGCCCGGGCTCGCCTGCGACCGGTGCTGATGACGGCGCTCGTGGCGGCGATCGGTTTCCTCCCGATGGCGCTCGGCCACGGGGCAGGCGCCGAGGTCCAGCGGCCGCTCGCGACGGTGGTCATCGGCGGTCTCGTGACGTCCACCTTGCTCACCTTGTTCGTGCTCCCGAGCATCTACGAGTGGTTCGCGGAGCGGCCGACGGCTCGCCTCGATCCGACCGGCGCCGAACCCGCAGTCGACCCGATCGGCAGGAGCTGACGATGTCCGACCTTCAGAAGCTTGAGGTGCGTGTCGCCAACATGGACTGCGAGAACGAGGCCGCCGCGATCCAACGCGGCCTTCGTGGGCACCCGGGCGTGGCCGGCGTCGAAACCTGGCCCAAGTCCGCCAAGGTGCTCCTGACCTACGATCCCGCGGCCGTGACGCCGGAGCTGCTCTCAGAGCGCCTGAAGGGTCTCGGCTTCCCGGTCGTGCGTGGGGAGCCTCCACGTGCCGCGCCTCCATGGCGCAACCCGAAGGTCCTGGCGTCGGTCGCATCCGGCCTGCTGCTCGCCCTCGGCTTCGGCCTCGGGCTGCTCGGCGTCGCCATGGTCCCGCTGGTCGTCTACATCGTGGCCATCGCCATCGGCGGCTACCACTTCGGCCGGGAGGCGCTCGAGGAGCTGGTCGGCGAGCGCCAGGTCGGCATCGAGCTGTTGATGCTGGTGGCGGCGCTCGCGGCGCTCGCGCTGGGCGAGGCCGGTGAAGGTGCGATGCTCGTGTTCCTGTACTCGATCTCGGAGGCGCTCGAGGGCTACACGGAGGAGAAGACGCGCTCTGCCATCCGGGCGCTGATGGACCTCACGCCGAAGGTCGCGCGCCGCCTGGTCGACGGTCGCGAGGAGGAGATCCCCGCCGAGGACCTGGCCGTCGGTGACGTGTTCACCGTGCGGCCCGGCGAGTCCCTCGTGACCGACGGCGTGATCGTCGCGGGCTCGTCGGAGGTGAACCAGGCACCGGTGACCGGAGAGAGCGTGCCGGTCTCGAAGAAGGCCGACGACGAGGTGTTCGCGGGTTCGATCAACGGCCGAGGTGCCCTGCAGGTCAAGGCGACCCACCGTTTCGCCGAGAACACGATCGCGCGCATCGTGGCGATGGTGGAGGAGGCCCAGGAGCGGAAGGGCAACAGCGAGCGGTTCATCGACCGGTTCGGTCGACGTTACAGTCCCGCGGTCCTGGCGATCGGCGCGCTGATCGCGACGATCCCGATGCTGCTCGGGGCCGACGCATCGACCTGGGCAGAGCGAGCGGTGGTCTTCGTCGTCGCGGCAGCTCCGTGCGCCCTCGTCATCTCCGTGCCGATCACCGCCGTGGCCTCCCTCGGCACCGCCGCGCGACGGGGCGTGCTCATCAAGGGTGGCATCCACCTGGAGGAGCTCGCACGAATCGACACCGTGGCCCTCGACAAGACCGGCACGCTGACCCGGGGCGAGCCCGAGGTCACGGACATCGTCCCCGTCGCTGGCCGTGACGCGACGGAGCTGCTCGCGATCGCGGCGGGGATCGAGCGCTGGAGCGAGCACCCCCTCGCGCGGGCCGTGATCCGCCGCGCGGACCGCGAGGGCGTCTCGGTCCGAACGGCCGAGGGCTTCGAAGCGCTCGTCGGCGCTGGCGCCCGAGCCATCGTCGGTGGCGCGACGGTGTATGTGGGCAGCCCGGCGCTGTTCGAGCAGCTCGGCATCGACCTCTCGCCCGTTCGCAGCGACGTGGACCGCCTGCAGAAGGACGGACGCAGCGTGATCGTGGTCGGGGACGAGCGCGCCATCTGGGGCGTCCTTGCGCTTCGCGACGAGCTAAGGCCGAACGCGAAGGCGGCGATCGCGGCGCTGCGACGGGCCGGTGTCCGGAAGATAGTCATGCTCACGGGCGACAACGAGGGCACGGCGCGGGCGATCGCAAGCGAGGTCGGTATCGACACCGTCTACGCTGGCCTGAAGCCCGAGGACAAGGTCGCCCGGGTGCGCGAGCTAGCTGCTTCCGGTCACGTGGCCATGGTCGGGGACGGCGTGAACGACGCTCCGGCGCTCGCCGCTGCGACCGTGGGCGTGGCGATGGGCGCCGCCGGGACCGATGTGGCCCTCGAGACCGCGGACGTGGCGCTGATGGCCGACGACCTGGAGAAGCTCGCAGAGGCGCTCGTCCTCGCGCGACGAAGCCAGGGCATCGTCCGGCAGAACCTCTGGCTGTCGATGATAGTGATCGTCTCGCTCGTGGTCGGCGCACTGGCTGGAGTCTTCGCGCTCCCCGTCGCGATCCTCGCACACGAGCTCAGCGAGCTCGCCGTCATCGCAAATGGGCTCAGGATGCTGCGGTTCCGTTCTTGACGTTGACGTGCGGCACCGGCCGAAGCTAATTGAAAGTGCTTTTCATATGCGGTGAATGATGACTCGCCTGCTCGTCGCGCTCCTCCTCCTGACCTCGATCCCGTCCGTCGCGCTCGCGGGCCGGCCGGATGCGGAGGACGCTCGGCGGTTGACGGCCATCCTCGATTACGTGGCCGCCGATTACGGCGGGGCGGTTCGCGACGGTCGTGTCGTCAGCGAGACCGAGTACGCCGAGCAGGTCGGCTTCCTCGATGACGCCGCGACGCTCGCCGCTCGCCTCCCTCCGTCACCCGCAGACGCGGCGGACCGCGTGGCCTCACTACGGGCCGCCGTGGCCCGCCACGAGGCCCCTGAGGCGGTGGCCGAAGCGTGCAGGCAGCTCCGAGCGGATGTCGCCACCACCTACGGGGTGGTCATGGCGCCGTCCGCCCGGCTCTCGCGAGAGGACGGGGAGCGACTGTACGCGTCCGAGTGCGCGAGCTGCCATGGCGTCACGGGCGGGGCGGACACGCCGATCGCCGCGACTCTCACCCCGGCGCCGAGGAACTTCCGCGACCCCGCGATCATGTCCGACCTGACGCCAGCGCGCGCGTACAACGCGATCACGGACGGAATCGGCGGCACCGGCATGCCCGCGTTCGCGCAGCTATCCGACGCGAACCGCTGGGACCTCGCGTTCTTCGTATTCAGCCTGCGGCACGACCAAGTGGCCCAGGAGCGTGGAGGCGTGGACGGCTCGACGCCGACAGTGGAGCAGTTGGCCGTCGCGTCGGATGGCGATCTCGCCTCCGCCCACGGCGAGGACGCTGTTGCGTGGCTTCGGGGCCGCGCCCCGTATCTGGAAGATGGGCGCGTCGCGTTCGGTGCGGCTCGCGCTCGTCTCGACGCCAGCCTCGCCGCCCTCGTGGCTGGCGATCGGATCGAGGCGCGACGGCTCGCCGGCGAGGCGTACCTCAGCGGCTTCGAGCCGCACGAGGCCGCGCTCGGCCAGGTCTCGCAACCGCTCCTCCAGACCTTGGAGGACGCGTTTCTCCGCGTGCGAGGCGAGATCGATCGCGGCGCCAGCGTCGACGAGGTCCAGAGCGAGATCCTGCGGACCGGAGCGCTGCTCGAAGATGCCGAGGCCGCGCTCGACGGCGCGCACGGGCCGCGGGTCGCGTTCCTCGGCGCCCTGCTCGTCATCCTCCGAGAGGGGCTCGAGGGCGCGCTTCTCGTGATGCTCCTGCTCGGATACGCGCGCTCGCAGGGCCGTGGCGCGATCGGGGCGGTACACGCCGGTTGGGGCGCCGCCGTAGCGCTGGGCGCCGGGTGCTGGGTCGCGTCGGACTATGTCGTGGCGATCGCCGGGGCGCGTCGCGAGCTGCTCGAGGGGGCGGTGACGCTGTTCGCGGCCGGCATCCTCGTGACCGCCCATCACTGGCTGGCGGGTCCTGAGGACGCGCGTCGCCGTGTGGATCACATCAGGAGCACGATCAGCGCGGACGGTGGCCGGTGGACGCTCGCAGTGCTGGCGTTTGGCGCGGTGTTCCGCGAGGCGTTCGAGGTCGTGCTGTTCCTCCAGGCGATCGCGCTGGACTCCGGCGCCGGGAGCGGCCCACTCCTGGCGGGAGCGCTGGCAGGGCTCGTCGCCCTGGGTGCGACGGTGGCGCTGTTGATGCGGCTCGGAAAGCGGGTGCGCCCGGGGCCTCTGATGACCGGCGCGAGCGTGCTGCTCAGCGTGCTGGCGGTCGTCATGACCGGCAACGGGGTCCGCGCACTGCAAGAAGCCGGGGTCGTGGGCATCGCCCCACTGTCCGTGCCTCGCCTGGATGTGATCGGCCTGTACCCGACGACGGAGACGGTGCTCGCCCAGCTCTTTGTGCTCGCGGGGCTCGTCGCGAGTGCCGTCTGGGGACGGCGGGCCCGTCTTGGACGGTCGGACGATCAGGTGGCGCCGCTGGGCCAGCATCCGGGGAGGTAGTGCGCCCAAGACGCGGGAAGCGAGAATTCCGCTGGTGGGCCCTTCATGTCATGCGGGGGAGTTGCTCCCCGGCGACTGTCGCAGCGAGTCGAGCGGCGGGGCCACAAGCACCTGCTTCTGGCCACCCTTCAGGACGCGCCTTCTGGACCCCGCGAGCCCGGTTCCTGGGGCGTCTCGGGGGCGGCGACTTCTGGACCCCCGTCGGTCGCGCCCGGCTGGGTCGCGTCCTCCACCGGCGCCTCCTTCAGCAGCCCGTCCTCCCGTGCCCAGCGCTCCAGCACGTTGAAGAACCCTACGAGGTTGTGCAGCGACTCCGCTGCGTCCTCCCGGCTGACCTCACCCCCGGCATACGGGGCGAGGGCACCGCGGGTGCGCTCGATGAGTTCGTCCGGGAACTCGATGTCGATGTTCACCGGGGGGGGCGTTCCTTCTTCCTCTACGCATGGTGGTCCTCCTGGGCACGACGGCCCCGTGGAAGGCTACCCAGGGCGGAGGTCACGCGACCTCGACTGGTGGCGGCCACGACCCATCGTCCTGCAACCGCCGCCGCAGCGTCGCCCGGCTGACCTTCAGGATCGCGCTGACCTCCTTGAGCCCACGCCCCTCGCGCAGCATGGCGAGCGCCGGCCGCAGGTCCATCGCCACCTTCGGCCTCCCGCAGTGCTTGCCGTTCGCCTTCGCCCGCTGGACGCCGGCGACGACCCGCTCCCGGATCAGGTCGCGCTCCAGCTCGCCGATGGCGGAGACGATGGTGAACATCGCCTTCCCCATCGGCGTCGACGTGTCGATCTGCTCGCGCAGGCTGACGAACGCCACGCCGAGCGCGCGGAACTCATCCATCGCGGCGAGCAGGTGCCCGGTGTTGCGCGCGAAGCGGTCGAAGCGCCAGA
>CAYNFK010000130.1:0-11637 GCA_964396405.1 uncultured Enterobacteriaceae bacterium | reverse complement strand
ACGGCGCGCTGGGGCTGGTGTTTCTGGCGTGGGCGTGGGGGCGGAGGAAGGGGGCCCTCTAGGCCGGGTCCCTGCGGACCGATCTCGAGCTGACAAGGAGGTCCACCAAGAACCTGGCGGTGAACCACAGCCCCGGTAGGACGATGCCCAGCGCGACCAACGCGACGGCCAGGGTGCCGTAGCTCTCCCGCCAGGCGCCGATGTGACCGACCACCGGGTACGCGATCCCGGCACCCAGCAGGAGACTTGAACCCAACGAGCCAGCGAGCCACCTTCTGGAGATCTGCCATCCGCAGGCGTGGAGTTTGCCCTCGATCTCTCGGACGTTGGAGATCACGCTGTACGATACCCAGGCCACCAAGCCGCATCCGACGACCGCACCGAGCGTCTCCCCGAACCGCGAGAGCCCGCCTGTGGCGAGCGCGCTCAGCAGGATGCCGACGAAGATGGTGTTGTAGACCGTCGACGAGGCCTCGGACCGGATCTCCTCGAGATCGGGCTCGGGCTTGAGCCAACCTGGGAGGCGCTGCATCGTCTCCAGTTCAACCTGGTTCATCCTCTGCATGAGGGCGATGGACTGCGGGGTCTCGTACACCCCCCGTTCGATGCCGTCGTCGAGCTCCTCGGAGTAGGAGGAAAGGTGAAACCTCTCTGGGTACCGCGCGTAGAAGTCGCTGCTCAGGTCGACTGCGCGACCGCTGCGGTCGCGGATGAGGTCTGGATGCGCGCGGAAGTTGGGGTGGTCCAACGACTGTTCGTGCGCGACCAGGCCGAGGTACTTGGTCTTTGTCCACGTGTCGGGAGCGAAGGCGATCTCGGACCGGGCGTAGCCCGTCCCGCTCACCCGATTCGCGATGTAGGCGCAGATCTGCGCATTCAGGAAGGAGAAGCCGTTCGGCGCTTCGTCGTTCTGCCTCTTCTCGTTCATCCAGGCTTCCGGTTCCCCCAGCCAGAACACGGTCAACGCGGTCGCGAGGTCGCAGTCGTCCTGCCGGACGATCCAGTCGAGCACGTACAGGGGCTCGCTCCAGTTGAAGTCCAGTGCGACCCGATGCCAGTCATCCGGACTTGTGGACGCGAGCCAAGCGATGTTCTCCTCGAGGGCCTTCTTCTCGTCGCTGTCCAGATCGGCGGTCATCGGTTCACCTCATCCGGAACGCGAACGCGGCGTGGGGGGAAGCGGGCGGGTCCGGGGGGGCGTCAGCCTCTATCGCGTGGCCTCAAGGGCTCGCGGCCCCTACGCCGTCCGCAGCGGCGCGATCACCTGCCGGTGCGTCCACCGGGCCGGATCCACCTCGCGGTCCCACGGCAGCGGGAACCACCGCAGCGCCTCGAAGTCGTCGTGCAGCGGCAGCGGCTGCACCACATCGCCCTCCTCGGGCAGGCGCTCGGCCCAGCGCTGCGCCTCGTCGAGGTAGGTGGCGAGCACCCACTCGGGCTCGGTGGAGCGGCGGGTGCGCACCTCCAGGCGGCCCGACCTGTAGGACACGGCATCGAGCGACAGCGGCGGCACGGGCCGGCCATCGCGGTGGACCCACAGGCCCGTGCGCGGCGCGAACGTGTAGTGGCGCAGGAAGCGCCAGCCGTGCTCGGCCACGAAGGCCACAGCATCGAGCAGGAACGTGAACACCGTCTCGCTCACGAAGTAGTTGAAGTTCACCCGCACCCAGCCGGGCTTCACGCCTTCGCTGCCGCGCATGATCTCGTGCTCGAACTCGCGGCTGGTGGTGAGGTCGATGCCCAGCAGGCGGTGGCCATACGGGCCCGCACAGGAGCAGCCGCCGCGGGCCTGGATGCCGAACAGGTCGTTGAGCAGCGCCACCACGAAGTTGTGGTGAAGGAAGCCCGTGCCGTGGCGCACCATGAAGCTCACGATGGAGAGGCGGCGGGCATCAGGGTTGCCCAAGATCTGCAGGCGGGGAACCTCGCCCCAGCGGGTGATCGCGCGGCGCACGAACGTCTCTTCCCGCGCCTCGATCGCCTCGGCCCCCACGGCCTCCTTGAGCTGAAACACCATGCCCGCACGAATCGACTCGAGGATCGCGGGCGTGCCGCCTTCTTCGCGGTGCTCCACGTCGCCCAGGTAGACGTGGTCGGTCTCGTTCACGTAGCAGACCGTGCCGCCGCCCGGGCAGGCCGGCACGCGGTTCTTGAACAGCGAGCGCTTCGCGATGAGCACGCCGGGCGTGCCGGGGCCGCCGATGAACTTGTGGGGAGAGAGGAAGATCGCGTCCTTGCAGCGCGCGCCCTCGGGCTCGCCGGGCTCGGAGGGCGGGTTCATCTCGATCTGCACGTACGGACCCGCGGCCGCGAAGTCCCAGAAGGCGAGGCCGCCGTGGTGGTGGAGCAGGGCGGTGATGGCGCCTGTGTTCGTGACGATGCCGGTGACGTTCGAGGCGGCCGAGAAGCTGCCGATCTTCATCGTGCGGTCGGCGTAGCGGCTGAGCTGCGCTTCGAGGTCGTCGAGGCAGGGGTGGCCATCGGCATCTTCGCGGATCGTGACCACGTCGCAGATCGACTCCCGCCACGGGAGGTCGTTGCTGTGGTGCTCGTAGGGGCCCACGAACACGACGGGGCGCTCGGCTTCGGGGATGTGCGAGGCGAGGTCGTAGCGGTCTTGCAGCGGGGCCGGGATGCGCAGGCCTAGGCAGTCGAGGAGCTTGTGGATCGCACCCGTGGCACCCGAGCCCACGAACACGAGCGCGTCGCTCTCGACGGCGCCCACGGCCTGCTTGATGATGCGGCGGGCGTCTTCCCGAAAGCGGGTGGTCTGCAGGCCCGTGCCGCTCGTCTCGGTGTGCGTGTTCGCGTAGAGCGGCATCACCTCGTGGCGCAGGAACTCCTCGATGAACGAGAGCGAGCGCCCCGAGGCCGTGTAGTCGGCGTAGGTGACCCGGCGGGGACCGTAGGGGCCCGAGAGGACCTGGTCGTCGCCGATGATCGAGGTGCGGATGGTGTCGACCAAGCGCTCGGTGCGGTCGTTCATGGGTGAGCTCCCAGGGAAGAGCCTAACCCACGGGAGCGCCCCTTCGGAGCACGGGTTCCATCGAGGCAGGTCCCCAGAGGCCGTCGGTCGGTGGCGACCCGACAGACGCGGGTGGCACGTGGCTTGCTGCGGTGGAGGTGGAGGTGCCCCCATGCGCACGCTGCCCCTGATGCTCGTGGGCCTCGCGGCCTGCACTCCCGTCGACCTCCACGCGCCCGACCCCAACCGCGTGGACCGCCGGGTCACCTCCGCCGAGGGCACAACGGGCGACGTGGTCTCCGGCAACAGCGCGTTCGCGTGGGACCTCTACGGCCAGCTTGTGGAGGGCGACGCCAACTTGGTGTTCTCCCCGCTGTCGGTGTCGGCCGCCTTGGGCCTCACCTTCGCTGGGGCAGGCGGCGAGACCGCGACACAGATGTCGCAGGTGCTGCACGTCGACGCGGAGCCGTCCGCCTGGCACACGGCGTTCGGCGAACTCGTCGACGATCTCAACGGCGACAAGTTGCGCGGCTACCGGCTGGAGGTGGCGAACCGACTCTTCGGTCAGGTGGGCATGCCGTGGTCGGAGGACTTTCTGGGCACCTGCCGCGAGGCGTGGCGCGCGCCCCTCGAAGAGCAGGACTTCGTTACGGACCCGGAGGCCGGGCGCGACGCCGTCAACGCCTGGGTGGCCGACCAGACCGAGGACCGGATCCCCGAGCTCATCGGACCCGGCGTGATCACCGCCGACACCAAGCTCGTGCTGGCCAACGCCGTCTACTTCCTCGCCTCCTGGTGGACGCGCTTCGACGAGCTCGCCACCAAGAAGGCGGACTTCACCCGCCTCGATGGCACGAAGGTGGAGGTCGACATGATGTGGCTCGACCTGAGCGAGGCCCCCGACAACCGCATTCGGAGCACGGCCACCGACGAAGCGGCGATCGTGCGCCTGCCCTACGAGGACGACGAGGTGGCGGCCTACCTCGTGATCCCCGCCGAGGCCGACGGCCTCACGGGGCTGGAGGCTCAGCTCGACGCCGACACGTTCGCGTCGTGGATCGCGCCGATCGAGGGCGCGGGCGACGACGAAGGCCTCGAGAAGGGGCAGATCGGCCTGCCACGCTTCGAGCTGCGTTGGTCCGACTCGCTGGTGCCTGCGCTCACCGCGCTCGGCATGACCGACGCCTTCGATCCGCTCACGGCCGACTTCTCGCCGATGGCCGAGGGGGGTGCGGCCGACGGGTTGGTGGTGAGCGACGTGGTCCACGAGGCCTGGGTGCGGGTGGACGAGCAGGGCACCGAGGCGGCGGCGGCCACGGCGGTGATCGTCAACGACGTCTCCGCGCCCATCCCCCTGGTGGCCGACCACCCGTTCCTGCTCGTGCTGCGCGATGACCTGACTGGCAGCGTGCTGTTTGTGGTGCGGGTGACGGATCCCACGGGCGAGTGAGCGCACTGTGGAGAAGGTCGGACTCCAGCCAGCACCCGCACTGCGGCTTGAGGTTGATCCGACGGCCTGTGGGCCTCTGAGAGCGCGCCCATGCTAGGGCCAAGCGCGCGAGGTGCCGGGTGAAGAGCCGCTGGAGTGACGCCGACGCCGAGGCTGCGATCGTGCGCTGGGGGCCCCGCTGGGGTCCCGATCTTGCGCTGCGGGCTTACTCCTCACAGCTCATCGGGGCGGAAGACGACCTCGTGCTGCACGGCGGTGGCAACACCAGCTGCAAGGGCACCGTGCGCACCATCCTGGGCGATGAGGTGGAGGCGGTGTTCGTGAAGGGCTCCGGCTGGGACCTGGCCAGCATCGAGCCGCAGGGGTTCCCCGGCGTGGCGCTGGAGCCGATGCGTCGGCTGCTGCGGGTGCCCAACCTCTCCGATGAAGACATGGTTCAGGCCCAGCGGGCCCACATGTTCGATGCGTCGGCGCCGAACCCGTCGATCGAGGCGCTGCTGCACGCGTTCTTCCCGGCCAAGTACGTCGACCACTCCCACGCTGACGCGATCCTGGCGCTCACGAACCACCCCGAGGGCGCCGAGAACGTGCTCGCGGCGCTGGGGGATGGCGTGTGCCTCGTGCCCTACGTGAAGCCGGGCTTCGATCTGGCGGTGCTGGCGGCCGAGGCGTTCGCGGCCATGCCGGGCTGCACGTCGATGGTGCTGCTCCAGCACGGCCTGTTCACCTGGGGGGAGACCGCCCGCGAAGCCTACGAGCACCACATCGAGCTCGTGAGCCGCGCCGAGGCGTGGGTCGCAGCACGCGCGCTGCCGAAGGCGCCCCGACCCGACAGCGCGCAGGTGGCCACGGCCCGGGAGCGTGCGGCCCGCCTGGCCCCGCTGCTGCGCGGCGCCCTTGGTCGGCAGGGCAAGCGCTGGATCGTGAGCCATCGCGTGGACGCCGAGCTGCTCGGGCAGGTGAACGATCCGCGCCTGGACCGCTGGGTGGAGGCCGGTCCGCTCACGCCCGACCACGTGATCCGCACCAAGCCGAAGGGCCTCGTGGTGCGGGTGCCGCACGGCGACGAAGCCGGCACGGCGGCGGCGATCACCGAGGCCCTGGCGAGCTACAGCGCGGCCTACCAGTCGATGTTCGACCGCCAATCCGCGCGTGTGGGCGGTGGGCTCAAGCGCCTCGACGATCTTCCCCGCGCGCTCGCTGTGCCCGGGGTCGGCCTGTTCGCTGTGGGCAGCACGCCGAAAGACGCGCGCATCGTGCTCGACATCACGGCCCACACCTTCGCGGTGAAAGAAGCGAGCGAAGGCCTCGGCCCGTTCGAGGGCCCGCCCGAAGATCCGCTGTTCGACGTGGAGTACTGGTCGCTGGAGCAAGCGAAGCTCGGCAAGGGCACCGCGAAGGTGCTCGCGGGTCAGGTGGCGTTGGTCACGGGCGGTGCCGGTGCGATCGGCGTGGGCATCGCGCGCAAGCTGCGGGAGGCCGGGGCCAACGTGGTGATCGCCGACCTCGACGAGGACCGCCTCACCAGCGCCGTGGGGGTGCTGGGTCGCGGGGCGGATCTGCTCGCTGTGCGCTGCGACGTGACCCAGGAGGGGAGCGTGCAGGCGGCCTTCGAAGCGGCCGCGCTGGCGTATGGCGGGGTCGACATCGTGGTGCCGAACGCCGGCATCGCGCATGTGGCACCGCTGGTGGAGCTGCAGGATGAGGCGTTCCGCAAGGTGATGGAGGTCAACGCGCACGGCGTGTTCCTCACGCTGCGCGAGGCGGGTCGTCAGCTCATTCGGCAGGGCACGGGCGGGCACATCGTGGTGATCTCCAGCAAGAACGTGCTGGGACCCGGGGCCTCGTTCGGGGCCTACAGCGCGAGCAAAGCGGCGGCGCACCAGCTCGCGCGGGTGGCGGCCCTGGAGCTCGCGCCCCACCGCATCGCCGTGAACCTCGTCACGCCCGATGCGGTGTTCAGCCAGGACGGGGTGGAGAGCGGCCTGTGGGCCACAGTGGGGCCCGATCGTGCAGCGTCCAAGGGACTGAGCACGGCCGACCTGCCCGAGCACTACCGCCAGCGCAACCTGCTGCGCGCCACGGTGACCGGCGCTCACGTCGGCAACGCCGTGGTGTTCTTCGCGAGCGGGGCCACACCCACCACGGGGGCGGTCCTGCCGGTGGATGGTGGTGTCGAGACGGCCTTCCCGCGGTGAGCGATCGGCGGGCCGTGGTGATCGGCGCCGGCGTCACCGGCGTGCTCACGGCGCGGGCGCTGCGCAGCGCGGGCTGGGCGGTGAGCCTGCTCGACCAGGACCATGTGGGCGCGGGCTCATCGAGTCGCACGGCCGCTGGGATCCGGCAGCAGTTCTCCACGTCCGCCACCGTGCGCGCGATGCGCTTCTGCGTGGCGGCGTACCGCGAGCTGGAGGCCAAGCTCGGCGCCCGCATCCTGGAGCCCCAGGGCTACCTATTCCTGCACGACGATCCGGCCGCGTGGTCGGCAGCCAAGGCGCGGGTGCAGATGCAGGTGGCGGCGGGCTTAGCGGAGGTGGAGGCGCTCCCAATCGACGCGCTGCGTCAGCGCTTCGGTTGGGTGTCGCCGGAGCTGCTGGGCGGAACGTGGTGCCCGAGCGACGGCTTCTTGCGCCCCGAGATCGTGTACGGCGACGGCGCGCGCGACTTCGTGGCGGCCGGCGGCACGCTGCGCACCCGCGCCCATGTGGTGGGCTGTGAGGTGCAGGGGGAGCGCATTGTGGCGGTGCAACTCGAGGATGGGAGCACGCTGGGCGCCGACCTGTTCGTGGACGCCACCAACGCCTGGACCGGTCGCACCGCTCAGGCGCTGGGCGGCACGGCGCTTCCCGTGGAGCCGATCAAGCGGCACCTGTGGTTCCTGCGTCGCGAGGGCTCGCTCACGGCCGAGGACTTCGCGACGATGCCGCTGGTGGTGAGTCCTTCGGGGGTCTACGCCCGCCCCGAGAACCGCGACACGCTGCTGATGGGCTGGGCTCGGGGTGGCCACGCGCAGCCTCGTTTCGTGCCCGAAGAACAAGACCGCGTGGAGCCCGACTTCGCGCATGACGCCGGTGTGGAGGCCGTGCCCTACGAGGCGTGGAGTCGCTTCGCCGAGGCCGTGCCGGGGGCGGCCGAGCTGGGCGGGATGACCGCCACCACAGCGGGCTTCTACGCGATCACGCCCGACCACAACCCCTTCTTGGGCTTCGACCCTGCGCGGTCCAACCTGCTGCGGCTGGTGGGTTTCTCGGGGCACGGCGTGATGATGGCACCGTTCTCGGCGGCCGTGGCGCTCGCGATGGCGGAGGCGGGTCGCGATGTGGGCTCGGTGAGCCTCTCCACCGGGGAGGTGTCGCTCGCGGCGTTCGCGATCTCGCGCACGGCGCACGATCCGGAACACATGGTGATCTGACGCGGGCCCCGCTTCGACGTACACTGGCCGCACAGGAGCCTGCCTTGCGCGCTGCGCCGCTGATCCTCGCTGGTCTCGGAGGGGTCGTTGGCCTCGCTGCCATCTGGCTGCTCTCCCCCACCACGGGGGACGACGAGCCCGCCTCACGCAGCCGTCGTGAGCGTGCCGCCGCCCGAGCCGAGGCCGGGGCGGAGGCGCAGATCGCCGAGCCGGTCGAGGAGGTGCCCACCGCGCCGGTGGAGCGCATCCAGCCCACGCCACTCCCGGGCAGCCCAGCGGGCTCGCCCAACCTCGACCTGTTCAAGAGCCGCGCCACCGAGAACCCCGAGGGCGATGCCGTCTACACGCCGATGGTGGTGGCACCCGACCTCGGCACCAACGGGGAGCCCGAGAAACGAAAGAACGGGAAGCTGCCCGCGGACGTCGTTGGCATCGAGCAGCTCGTGAAGGACCGCGACGCCGACCTGCGCACCTGCGTGGACCGCCACGCGCCGCCCAAGCGGGGCGAGACGCGCGTCATCACCACCTTCACGATCACGCCCGCCGAGGACGGAAGCCGGGTCACCGCGCTCAAGGGCACCTACGACGACGAAGGTGTCTACGCCGGGCTGATGGGCTGCTTCCGAGCGGCTCTCGACGCCGAGCGCCTGCAGCCCGTGGACGCCGAGCGCGAGATCACCTGGCCCCTTCGCTGGTGACCCCGTGCAACGGCACGGCCGGCACGCGCAGGGCAAGGCCGAGCTGCTCGGCCACCACCACCAGATCCCGCGTGGTGTCGTCGGCCAGCAGCCACTTGTGACCCTGGTCGTCGAGCAGCCACACGGCCTCGCAGATCGCGCCGTCGGCCAGCGGGATGCGCTCCCACGCGAGGGCGGTGATCGCGTCGCCCACGAACACCTCCTGGGTGCTGTCGCGGTCTTCGAAGATGCGCTGCAGCACCACACGCCGCAGCTCGCGGGACACGTCCACGTCGAGTGCGTAGCGCTTGGTGCACGGTGGCTCGGCGTCGGGGGTCCACACGTCGAGCACCGGACCCCTCACGGCATGGCGGTCGCGGTGCACCTCGATCGTCCAGCGGGCGGGGGGCAGGTCCTCGGGCAGGTGGGTGCGCAGCAGCGTGGGGCTGGTCTCTTCTAAAGGGAGTGGCACCACGAGGTCGCCGGCGACCAGCGACACGAGCGCGTTCTCGCCGAACAGATCGCCGCGGATCTCCACCGCCTCACCCGGCCAGAGGGCAGCGGGCTCCACGCTGTCCACGCGCGGCGGCGGGCCTCCGCAGGCCCCCAGCAGGAGCAGTCCGAACCACACCCGGCACACCTCACGGCGGCCGTGTAGCGCGTGGCGGGTGGACGCGGCGTTCAAGGCGCGTCAGGTTCGCGACCCACCCCTGGAGCCGGCATGGCACGTCGACCGGTCGTCTTGTGCATCCTGGATGGCGTGGGCCTGGGCGCGGGCGGGGAAGACGACGCGGTGGCGACGGCGCGCACGCCCACCCTCCACCGCCTCGCGAAGACGGTGCCGTCGCTGGCCCTTGCAGCGCACGGGCGCGCCGTGGGCCTCCCGTCCGATGACGACATGGGCAACTCCGAGGTGGGCCACAACGCGATGGGCGCCGGTCGTGTGTTCGACCAGGGCAGCAAGCTGGTGGGCGCTTCCTTACGCTCCGGAGCGGCGTGGACCTCGGAGGCGTGGGCGGCGCTCTGCTCGGGCCGCACGCTGCACTTCTTGGGCCTGCTCTCCGACGGCAACGTCCACAGCCACATCGACCACCTGCTGATGCTGCTCGATCACGCGGCCGCCGACGGCGTTCGTCGGATTCGCGTGCACGTGCTCACCGATGGTCGCGACGTGGGCGGCCGCACCGCGCTCACCTACCTGGCCACGCTGGAGTCGAAGCTCGCCGAGCTGGAGCGCTTCGGTGTGGACGCGAAGATCGCCTCCGGTGGGGGCCGGATGGTCACCACGATGGACCGCTACGACGCGGACTGGCGCATCGTGGAGCGGGGGTGGAAGGCGCACGTGCTCGGGCAGGGTCTGGCGGTGCGCTCGGCCCGCGAAGCGGTGAGCGCGGCCTACGCCGATCCCGACATGGACGACCAGAACCTGCCGCCCTTCGTGGTGGTCGACGAGCACGGTCCTGTGGGCACGATCGAGGATGGCGACCGGGTGTTGTTGTTCAACTTCCGCGGCGACCGCGCCCTGCAGATCACGCGCGCGTTCGAGGAGGCCACCTTCGACGTCTTCGACCGCCAGCGCGTGCCGGACGTCGTGTTCGTGGGGATGATGCAGTACGACGGCGACCTCCACCTCCCGAAGCGTTTCTTGGTGGCGCCGCCGCGCATCGAGGGCACGGTGGGATCGGAGCTGGTGGCCGCCCGTCTGCGCACCTTCGCGGTCTCAGAGACGCAGAAGTTCGGGCACGTCACCTACTTCTTCAACGGCAACCGCTCCGGCGTGCTCGACGTCGACCTCGAGACCTACGTGGAGGTGCCGAGCGATCGCCGGCCCTTTGACGAAGCCCCGTGGATGCAGGCGGCGCCGATCACCGATGCCGTGCTGGAGGCGCTCCAGACCGGTCGTTACGACCACCTGCGCCTGAACTACCCGAACGGCGACATGGTGGGCCACACCGGCAACCTCGAGGCCACCCGCATCGCGATGGAGTGTGTGGACCTGCAGCTCGCGCGCCTGATCGAAGGCTGCCGGAAAGCCGGCGCGATCTTGTTGGTCACCGCCGACCACGGCAACGCGGATGCGATGTGGCAGCGAGACCGGCGTGGGGACGTTCTGCGGTCGGCCAACGGTGAGCCCCTTCCGCGCACCAGCCACACGCTCGCGGCTGTGCCCCTCTACCTGGTGGATCCCGAGGCGATGTGGGATCTGCGAAAGGATGTGAAGGACCCCGGCATTGCATCGATCGGTGGCACCCTGTTGCACCTGCTCGGACTGCCGATTCCCGAAGGTTGGGCCCCCACTTTGACGGAAAAGCGTGGCGTCCAAAAAACCTGACACCTCGTGATCAACCCGCTGCTATCGACACGATCTCGGCACACTTGAGGCCGAAACGCAACCGTGTTCATGACGCAGCCCTTTCACTTGGGTAGAATGCCGACATGGGAGACAAGACGGGGGATTGCAGCGTAGCGCTGCTCCGCCGGTCGCGGTCCCCGTGCTGGAGCCCATCATGGCCAACGAACCCGCAAAGACTACCACCACCACCACCACCCGCCGCGATCGGGAGCGCGAGGGCCGCAAGCCCGGCTTCGAGCAGGCGCTGCTGATCCTCGTCATGTGGATCGTGCCGCTCTCGCTGTTCGGCTACGTCGGCTTCCATCTCTCCACGGCGCTCGGTGCCGACTGGGTGAGCATGGTGCCCGACATCGCGATGTGGAAGGTCGCCGTCGGCGCGCTCGCGCTGCTCGCCCTCGTGGTCGGTGCGCTGAGCATCCGCGCCCGTCAGGCTCGGCGCGCCATGGAGCGCACGCCCGCCCGGTGGGACAGCTACACCACGCCGTTCTAGCAGCGCGCTGCCTGGCCCTTTGGGGTCCGGGCCACGCGTTCTGCGGGCCGATCTAGGCCCACTCGATTTCCAGGTGCGACACGACTGCAGGGGCCGACGGATTGTGACCCCGTCGGCCCTTGCTCTTTGTGGGGCCTACTGGAGCAGGCCGGAGACCGCTTCGCGCTCGGCCTGGAGGGCGTCGACGTTCTCGGCGATCTTGGCGCGGGCGTAGTCGTCGAGCTGGAGGCCCTCCACCACGCTGTAGGTGCCGCCTTCGCAGCGGCAGGGCATCGAGTAGACGAGGCCGG
>CAYNFK010000129.1:0-11770 GCA_964396405.1 uncultured Enterobacteriaceae bacterium | reverse complement strand
CGCGGTCGGCGTTCATCATGCGCAGGGCTTCGAGCATCGCGACGCCGGCGCGCACACCGTCATCCGGCTCCCCGCCGAACAGCGCCATGATCGCGTCGCCCTGGAAGTGGTCCACGAACCCGCCGTGCGCGGAGATGCCGGGCTCCAGCCGCGCCATGGTGTCGTTCACGAACCGAATGGCCTCGTCGGGGGTCATGCGCTCGGTCAGCCGCGTGAAGCCGCGGATGTCGGCGAACAGCACGGTCATGTCACGACCGACAGCGTCGCCGGGCTGCACATCGGTGATGCTCTGGCGCCCAAGCCCTTGCAGGAAAGCACGCGGCACGAAGCGCTCATTGGCCTCGGTGAGCCGCACCTGGTCTTCCAGCGCCGACTCCACCCGCTCGTAGAGGCGCGCATTCTCCAGCGAGACCGCCGCCTGCCCCGCGATGGCTTCCAGAAGCTGCATCCGGCCCGGCGTGAACGCACCGGCCGACAGGTGGTTCTCGAGCACGATCACGCCCGCCAGCGCGCCCTGGAGCACCACGGGACCGCACAACACCGACCGCACACCCGAGCCGCGCAGGTAGCGGTCGTGACCGAAGCGACGATCGTTGCGCGCATCGTCGATGAGCACCGCTTCCTGGGTGCGGGCCACGTACTCGATCACGCTGATGGGCAGGTTCTGCACCTGGTTCAGCCGCACCCGCGGACCCGTGACCGCGTCCGGCGCGTCGGCCTGGCGCTGCGCCACGAGTGACAGCGTGCCTTCCTCAGCGAGCAGCAGCGCCCCGCGATCGGCGCCTGCGTTGGTGAGCAGGATCTGCATCGCACGCTCAACGAGGCGGTCGGTCTCGATCTCCTGCGACACCGTCCGCACCGCCTTGAGCAGCGAGGCCAGGTCCACGTCTCCCATGCCATGCGTGTGGCTGCTGGCGTCGTACGAGCCCGAGTCGCTCGTGTTGGTGGATGGGGTGGCCGTGACCATGCCCGCTCCCGGCAGATCGACCGAGAGCGCCGCTGCCTTGCCCCGCGCCCCCCACCGACCGTACAGATCGCGGGCCCTTGTGCGGTAGAGCACCGCGTGCTCGGGTGTGCCCACCCTCAGCGCATGCAGCGCACAGCGCTCGGCCGCCAGCGCTTCGTCGAGCAGCATCCCGTGGGCCCGCGCCACGTCCATCGCACGCTGAAACGAGAGCACGGCCTCGCCCGACCGACCCTCGATCGCGTGGAGCTCCGCCTCCAACAGGTGCACGCGTGAGCCCAGGTTGAACGGCGCGAACTTTGCCCACGCCCGCAGGCGCTTGAGCCCGCTGCGCGCTCGCCGCACGAGCCGCCTCGCTTCCCCGCCCGAGGGTGCCCCCGTGGCCACATAGGCCAGCGCTGCGAGGGAGCGGGCCCACGCCAAGCCCGGCACCACCACCTGCGCCACCATCGACTCTTCGTGCAGGTGCGAGCGCTCCAGGTGCTCCACCGCACGCCCGAAGCGCCCTGCCAGCAGGTCGAGCAGGCCCGCCGCCAAGGAGACGAGGCCCACCTGCACGCCGTTCTTCGCGGCGATCATCGCCGGGAGGTGCTTGTCGATGTCGAAGCGCGGACCCGAGAGCCGGTCCGGCAACACCGGCTGCCCCAGCACATCACACAGCTCGGCCCAGGCCAAGAACCCGTGCTTGATGTGCTCTTGCCCCGATCCGGCCACCTGACGCACGGCCGCATCCAGCCGACCCCGAAGGTGGGTGACCGGCTCGCCCGAGAAGAAGCCGTTGTAGAGGCCCACGCCGGCGCAGTAGGTGGCGCTCTCTTCGTCGCCATACTCGAGCGCGTGCCGCCAGTTGTCTTCGAGGATCGGGGCGATGTCGCGCAGCGGCTCCTTCCAGTGCCGCACGAACACGTTCACCACAAAGGTGGCGCGCCAGCGCTGCACGCCCGGCACTTGCTCCCCGAGCTTGAGCACAAGCTGACCGAACCTGTAGCCCTGATCGATGCGACCCAGCACACCACACAACAGCAGCGCAAACACCGCGTAGCCGTAAGGCGACTCGCGGGTGTTGCCATGCCGCATGGACAGCCGCGAGGCCGTCATCCCGAGCAGCGGCAGGAGGTTCGGGTTCGAGAAGTAGGCAGCAGGTGCGCTGCTCGCCATCACGTTGATCACGGCCTCGGTGCGCGGGTCCGAGCACACCGGCAGGTCGGCCAGCTGCAGCGGATCCCGCCGACCCAGCGCCCACAGGGTGCGCACCAGCGCCGACAGGATGTGGGGCGTGGCCGGACGTGCGGGGATGCTCACGCCGAGGCCGGTCAGCGTCTCGCGGCACAGCACCACCGCCTGATCGAAGTGGTGCCGGTACACGTCGGCACGCAGCTTGAGCTCGTAGACCGGGATGCGGTCCATCGGGGAGCGCGCGTTCGCCACCACCTCGGCAGCGTGGGCGTCCATGTCCTCGAATCGACCGCGGGCCATCGCGAGGCCCGCCCCCTCCTGATGAAGCGCGAGCGCCAGCGCGTAGTCGTGGGTCCACAGATCGCTTGGAAACAGCTCCTTCGCATGACCGAGGTAGAGCGCGGCGGCATCGAAAGCGAGCGAGCGCGATGCACGCCTTCCCGCTTCGAGGTTCAGCCGCGCCAGCGCGTAGCGCTCCTTCGGGTCCGTGATCAGCGCACGGCCCTCGTCGAGGTGGTTGACGATGTCGATCAGATCGGACCCTGGACCCTCAGAGCCGGCCCGCGCCAGCAGCAAGCGCCCCACCCGCAGGTGCCGCTCCGCCCGCGTGTCGGGATGGAGCAGACCGTGCGCCGCCTGCTGCACCCGATCGTGCCGGAACCTGTAGCGCACACGCTCCACGGACTCCTGGCCCGAGAGCCGCTGCGACCACATCGACTCGCCCTCGACAAACTTGTACGAGGGGTCGACGGGCACCAGCAGCCCCTCGGCGATCGCCGTCTCCAGCCGCTGCGCCGTGCTGCCCATCGCGAGACCTTCGGCCGCCGCCAGCGTCTCCAGGTCGAACGCGCCGCCGATGCAGGCCGCCGTCTGCAGCGCATCGAGGGTCTCAGGCGCCAGCGCCGTGAGCTTCTGCGTCATCAGCTCCACGACGTTGTCGGTGACCTGCGCCGATGCGATCTGAGCCGCGTCCCAGGTCCACGCCTGCCGCTGCACATCGAAGGTGACGAGGCCCCGCCGGTGCAGGGACCGCAGCAGCTCCAGCACGAAGAACGGGTTTCCACCGGTCTTGTCGTACACCAGGGCCGCGAGCGCATCCACAGCCTCGGCACCGCCCGAGAGGGTGTCGGACACCAGCGCCACCACATCGTGCCGCCGAAGCGGCGCGAGGCGCAGGTCCACGTAGGGCGTGCCCGCCGCACGAACGCGCCCGATCATGCCGGTGAGCGAGTGCGCCGCATCCACCTCGTTGTCGCGGAACCCGCCCATGAGCATCAGGTGGGCGAGGCCGGGCTCTGTGGCGAGCGCTTCGAGCAGCTGGAGCGACGGGAAGTCCGCCCACTGCAGGTCGTCGACGAACACCACCAGCGGGTGGAGCGGCCGCGCAAACACGCCCACAAACGCCAGGAAGGTTCGGTTGAACCGAAGCTGTGCCTCCTTGGGACCCAGCTCCGGCACCTCGGCCGTAGGACCCAAGAGCGGCCCCAGATCCGGCATCACGTCCACCAGCACCCGACCCGTTCCGCCCACAGCCTGCCGGAGATCATCCGACATCCGGCTCACCAGCGCCGCCGGACCTGCGAGCACCTGGCGCGCCAGGTCCGAGAACGCGTCGATCAAGGCTGCATAAGGCAGATCGCGGCGAAACTGGTCGAACTTCCCTTCGCAGAACCACCCGCGCCTGGCCACAATGGCGGGCTGAACCTCGTGCACGAGCGAGGTCTTTCCGATGCCCGAGTAGCCCGAGACCGTGAGCAGCACGCGGCCGCCCTCAGCGACCTCCTCGAAGCGCTGCAGCAGCATCTCCACATCGCGGCTGCGACCGTAGAGCTTCTGCGCCACCCGAAACCGCGAGGACACGTCGCGGGCTGCCAAGGGGAAGGGCGCGCACGTGCCGGTGCGCTGCACCTCGGCGAGCGCGTGCTGCAGGTCGTGCAGCAGCCCGAGCGCCGAAGCGTAGCGGTCCTCGGCGGACTTCTGGAGCAGGCGATCCACAAGGTCCGACACCACCTTCGGCACCACCGGGCGGCGCTCGATCACGGGCACCGGACGCCGCGCGATGTGGCCGTGCACGAGGTCCATCGGGTCGTCATCCACGAAGGGCGGCTCACCCACCAGCAGCTCGTAGAGCGTGACGCCGAACGCGTAGAGGTCTGCACGCAGGTCCACAGGACGGTTCATGCGCCCGGTCTGCTCCGGCGCCATGTAGCGAAGCGTGCCTTCGAGGTGCTCGGGCGGCGTCACGGCGACGTCCTCTTGGTCGAGCAGCGTGGCGATGCCGAAGTCGATGACCTTCACCACCTTGGTCTGCGGGTGCACCACCACGTTGGCCGGCTTGATGTCCTTGTGCACAATGCCGGACTGGTGGAGCGCGGCGATGCCCGCGCAGACGTGCACCGCCAGACGCAGCACCTCCTCCAGCTCGAAGCCCGTGGGTGGGATGAGCTCGGAGAGGGCGACGGCACCGTAGTCTTCGGTGACCAGCGCCGCAGCGCTGCGAAAGCGCACCAGGTCGAGGTGGCGGATCACGTTGGCGTGCTCGACGCCCTGACCGAGCTGGTGAGCGCGCTCGTAGCCCGCCACCTCGCGGGGCGACGGGTACGGATCCCGAGGCACCTTGATCACCACAAGACGACCCGACGCTTCGTGCACCCCACGGTACACGAGCGAGCGGGTGCTCTCGTGGAGCAACCCGGAGATGCGGTAGCCGACGACCTCGATCAACCCGTGCCTCCGATGGCCTAGAACTGGATGCTGGCAGCCATCTCTTGCACGGACTGGAACTGACGGATGCCGTGGCTGTGCGCCCACGCCTCGGCAGCGAGCAGGTCGACCTTCCACTGCTGCACGGCCATGCGCAGCCGCGGCTGGGTGAAGCCGTACTCGGCCTCGATGAGCTTGGTGACCACCGCCGGCCGGAAGAACATGTTCTCGCACATCACGGCGCGCACGGTGTCGTTGCGGGTGTACATGTCGAGCGGGTTCACCGGATCCATCTCGTGGGTGACCGGCGGCGGCACCCGAATGCGCAGGTACTTGTGCGGGATCGGGATGTGGCGGTGGTAGCTGTCGTGGTCGGCCGAGTGCTGGACCGACACATCCCACACGTAGCGGGCCATCGCCTTGGCCAGGCCGTCCACCGTGTGCAGCTCGTGCCCTTGAGGGAACTCCCGCAGCCACTGGGCGCAGTACTTGCCCCAGGCGAGCACCACCGGATCCTTGGGATCGTCGGCCAGGATCTGCGCCGCCACCACCGTGCAGAAACGCAGCGCCGCCTCATACATCCGGCGCAAGAACAGGCCGTAGTCCGAGGGCGGGAACACCAGCTCGTCGTACTTCCACACCGGGTAGGCGTTGGGGAGGTACGGCATCCAGCCCTTGGCCCCGTGGTAGCCAATCGCAAACAGGGTCTTGAGGCCCTTGTTGGCATCGGCCGTGAGTGGGTCGTACGCCGTGGCCACGGCGTCCTTGTTGACCACCGAAGCCGAGCCATCGAGCACGGCGTTGTTGAGCGCCAGCGTGAACCGTGTGTGGGCAAAGATGGTCTGAAACACCGGGTGGCCGGTGGGCACGGCCGTCTTGGTCACGGCGTTGACGCTGTCGTAGGGGAAGTGGGCGGCCGGATGGAACACGAACAGCACATGGTACGAAGCACCCTGCAGCGCGTAGGCCTTCGCCAGGTCCCAGGCGTGGCGGTTCTCCGGCGTGAGCACGAGCTTCTCACCCACCAGGATCGCCGGCAGCTCCCGGCGGTGCCACGCCGCCCGCTGCTCCGCCTCGGTGGCGTTGGGCCCCACCTTCGGCTCCTTCACGAGCACCACGATCGGGCTCACGTAGGTGCCCTGGATCGGCTCCAGGTAGCGCATCGCGCGGAAGTCCAGCTTGCGGTAGCGATAGGCCGGATCCATGTGTGCGGCGAACAGCGGCAGATCGATCTCGTCGAGGTCGGTGATGAAGCGCGAGACCAGCGTGTCGAGCAGGTAGCGCTTGAAGGTGGTGTCGTCGGGGATGGGCTCCCCGCGGTGCGTGGCTGCGTAGGCCCATGCCACCGGCCAGTAGGTGAGGTTGGTGATCAGGTAGCGCAGGCCGATGTGGGCCCACCAGTCCTTCTCCTCCTCTTCGGGAACGTGCACCACCTCGGGGGCCTCGCCGAACGGGTGGCTGCTCGACGGCTGCGGCCACGGGCCCTGCCGATCGTAGAGGTAAGTCGTCCCCGTCGTGCTCATGCTCGTCTCCCCGCGGGCCGGAGGGTCCTCCAGCGCGGCGCAACGGTACGCCAACACGACCCCGGGATCAAGCCTTAGACCCCGATCGACCTTGCGATGCTTGGCGGGTGCAGCCACAGGTACGGTACGGCCAGCCCTTCGTTGCGCCGGGCGATGGTGTTGGACGCGCGCACCAGCTCCCGGCGGAAGTGCGCGACGGCCTCGGCGGCCTCGGGCACGCCGGCGAAGAAGTGACGGGGGTAGCGGCCGAGCACCCGCACCTGGTACTCGGAGAGCAGGTGCACGAGCGTGATCTGCACGTCGGACTCCTCGGGGTCAGGCAGGGCGCGCACGAGGGTCTCCTCCGAGAGGGGCGCCTTAGACGACGGCGGCGGCGTCCACATCGCAACGGGGGCGTTCGGGATGTAGCCCATCTGGGCGTACTGACCGCCGTTCACCGCCGCGTGCCCGCACGAGCAGGTCCAGATGAGGCGGTGCAGCACCTGGTGCAGGTCGGCCACCGTGTGGAAGCGGCCGTTTGTGATCGGCAGCCCCGCGAGGTGGGCACCCTCGGGCGACACGAGCTCAGTGGCCCAGGCTGCGAGCTCCTCGTCCTGCCGCAGCTCGTCGTCGCTACGGTAGAAAGCCTTGAGCAGGCGGTGCACATACGTGCCGACGATCTCGTAGAGCAGCAGGGCATCGTCGCGGTAGTGGTACTCGGGGAGCACGTCGCGCGTGAGCACCCCGCGCTTCTCCAGATCGCGCACCGGATCCGCATCGGTGAGCGTCCAGCCCCGAAAGGCCTTGGCCGCCAGCGCCAGCGCACCCTCACTGCCCACCGCCATGGCTTCGTCGATGGGTCCACCGGGCACGATCAGCTTGGTGCGCGCCGCCACGTTGATCGCGATCGTGTCGGTGAAGTGCGGGCGTAGGAGCTGGAAGATCGGGTGCATCGCCGGCAGCGTGCGGGCCGCTGCCACCCAGAACGGCTCCACCACGAGGTGGGTGTGGAGCAGGTGGGCCACCACCTCGTGCAAGCAGGTGTCGGCCGACTGCACGAACGTGCGTGCGAGCAGCCAGAGCCATCCATCATCCGTGGGCAAGAACACGGGCCCGAGCTTCTTGTCTTGGTAGAGCTGAATCGCCAGCGGCATCAGCCGACCGAGCCCATCCACCCACAGCACCACGATCGGCGCGAGCAGGAACCGACCCGGCGGGTGCGGCACACCTTCGAGGATCTTGTAGTCGGCCAGAAAGAGCCGACCTTCAGCAGCGAGCTGGGCCACCGTGGTGCCCGGCGGGAGCACCTCTCCCAGCGCCTTGGCCGAGATGCCCAGCTTGGTGGGCAGGCGATCACAGCGCTCGATGAGGTGGGGGTTGATGCCGTCGAGGCGCTGACGACCGAACTCGGCGTCCGTCATCCACCGCTCGGCCACCGACGGCCGCGGGCGCAGCCAGCGCAGGTAGTACTTGTTGTAGAGATCGAGCTTCTCGGGCGTGACGAACAGCGTGCGCAGCCGCCCGATCGCCAGATCGATCTCCGACCCGTTCACATCGAGCGCCATCCGCAGCTTCTTGAGCGGCGGAAAGTCCTCCCCCGGCGGCACGGTGGCCGAGCAGGCCGGCAGACCCGCCGGACGTGACCAGCGGTAAGCCGCCCGCCGCGTGCCCACCTCGGCCTCGCGCGCCAGACGGGTGGCTGTGGACAGGCTGGCGGCCAGTGACGGAACCGACATCGGTGCTCCCCAGCGCGCACGGTGGCGCACGCGGGCCCGTAGCCAAACACGCGGCTTGTTGCACCCCAAGCGGAAGCCTCGGCGTCGACCTCTGAGGGCGCGCGCGTGGCTGCGTAGGTCGGGACACCTGGAGGTCCCATGCACCTGCCCGTGCTCACCGAGACGACGTTGTTCCTGGGGGCAGATGGCCATGACGCCTTGGTGCCGGGCCCCGCCCAGGTGCCCGGCATGGTCCACATCATCGGCGGCGCGATTCGCGGCGATCCCGCGAACACCACCACCACCGTGTTCATCGACGGCCTGCCCGTCGCCGGGCGCGACCACAGCACCCCCTTCGTGGCCCACATTCCCATGGGGCCCAACCTGCTCACGCCGCTGGTGATCGCCACCTCCAGCTCCAAGGTCATGCTGGGTGCCAGCGCCGTGAAGGTCCAAGGCCTGCCGATCGCGGCGGGACCCGCCTGCATCGCCGGCTGCGGCGATCCTGTGGACATGCCCTCCCAGATCGCGCTGCCGTTCACCACCGTCTTCGTGCGCCTGAGCGCCGCCGACTACCTGCGCGCAGCCGTCGTGTGGGCGCTGGAGGTCGCGTGGGAGAAGCTCGCCGAGGCCGCGTTCAAGGGCCTCGGGCACCTGCTCGGGCAAGGCAGCCGCAAGCTCGTCGACAGGCTGTGCGACATCGCGCCCAAGCCCATGCTGGTGGTTGGTCTCGCCGAGGCGGCCGTGCGCAAGCACCTGCGCGACCCGGCCCGCCTGGTGCGGATGATGGCGGAGCGCCTGCTGGGTCCGGTGGAGGAGACGGCCAGCCGTGCCCTCGGGCGACGAGCCGCCGACATCGCGGTGGAGCAGCTCGCGCGGGCGGCCGAGGACAAGACCCTGCACGCGCTGGTCGGGGCGGTCACCGAGGAGGTGCTCGGGCTGCAGATGATGGAGGCGGCGGAGTCGCTGGCGGCGCTGGTGGGGGCCGACCCGGAGAGCTTGGAGGCGGAGGTGGATGGGGTGTTGGGGACGGGGTGAGGTGGGACTCCGAGGGCTCGGAGTCCCACCTTGCCGGTCAGGCGGTCGACCCCTCGGCGTTGGTCCATTACAGAAGGTCGAGCCTAAGAGAGGCACGGGTGACGGCGCTGTCCTGTTGCAAACGAGTACCCCCGTCGCACAGCTATCGGCCAGCGCCCACGGCGGAGCAAGCCGGATGCGTGCCGACCTTGCTGGGCCCTTGAGCGCATGATCCCAGAAGAAGTCAGAGCTGAGATCTTGCGGCGCCTCAAGAGCACCGAAGATGTCCATGGGGTGCGAATTCTCTTTGCGATCGAGTCCGGCAGCAGAGCTTGGGGTTTGCGTCTCCCAACAGCGACTACGACGTGCGATTCATTTATATTCGAGACCCATATTCCTACATGTCCATCGATCTTGAAGAGCAACGGGACGTCATCGAGTATCCGATCGTCGACGACATTGATCTGAATGGCTGGGATGTTCGCAAGGGACTGAGGCTGTACTGGAAGTCCAACCCCGCCTTCGTCGAGTGGGTCCAGTCGCCCATCACCTGCTTGGAGCAGGGCACGTTTCGAGCGGACGCGCGCAGCGCCCTACCGCTCATCTACACACCCGAGCGAGGCATCCACCACTACCGAAGCATGGCAAAGATCAACTATCGAGGCTACCTCCGGCAGCCCGTCGTGCGGCTGAAGAAGTACTTCTACGTGTTGCGGCCACTGCTGGCTGCTCGCTGGGTGACCCAGACAGGCCGCCCACCACCGGTCGCGCTGGAGGAACTACTGCCCCTGCTGCAGGGCGAGCCGACCGTCCTGGCAGAGATCCACAAGCTGCTCGCGCTGAAGCGCAACACGCCGGAGCTCGGCCTTGCCCCTGCCGTTCCCGTACTGAATGCGTTCATCGAGGCCGAGTTGCAGGCGGCACCGGTCGACGTACCCAAGAAGCCTCGCTCCGCTGAGGTCCTTGGCCAGCTCAACCAGATCTTCCGCCGTGCGCTCGAAGGGTACGGAGAAGCTCCCCCGTGGCGCAGGTGAGGCCGCCACCGCATCCGCTCGCTCTCCAACCCCATGCCCAGGGAGACGCCATGAAGCTTCGCGCCGACCTGTCGCCACGCGCCAAGACGGTCCAGCGGATCGCTGCGCACCTGCGTCACCGCGGCTTCCCGCGTGTGCAGATGGTGGTGGTGGTGGCGCTGACCGGCGCGTTCGGCCTCTTGGCCTCGTTCTTGCTGCTGCACCTCGGGGTCGACAGCATGGCGGTGCGGTACCCGCTGGCCCTGTCTGTGGCCTACCTGTTCTTCCTCGCGCTCATCGGGATGTGGCTGCGCGCCAAGTCCGAGACGTACGTCGACGCCCTCGACCTCTTCGGCCACTCGGCCACGCACCTCCCTGCCCGGTCCGATGCTTCCCTCGAGGGGGATCACGATGTCGGCGGAGGCGAGGGCACCGCATCGTTCGAGCCGCCATCCGCCGACGCCGGTGGTGGCCTGGATGCATGGACCGGCTCAGTCGGAGCCGTGGTGGAGGCCGACGAGCTGGCGATTCCGCTGGTCGCGATCGCCCTCGCCACGGCGCTGGCGGCCGGGCTCGTCGTGAGCGCGGCCTATGTCGTGTACGTAGCCCCCGTCTTGTTCGCCGAGGTCCTCCTCGACGGCGTCCTCTCCTACGCTCTGTTCCATCGTCTGAGCGCATCCGAGCGGTCGTTCTGGCTCACCTCTGCGGTGCGACACACGATCGTGCCCTTTGCGGCAACTGCGGCCTTTCTCGTGGTGCTGGGAGGCGTACTGTCGGCCTACGCACCCGGCGCCACCTCGGTGGGGCAGGTCCTGGCGCACGCATGGGCGGAGCGCTGACGCGACACGCTCACGGGTCGTCGGGGTCCTCGCGCTGCCCCACGCGCGACAGCCACCCGATTCCGGCGGAGATGGCGAGTCCGAGGGCCACGATCGCCACGGGCCACGCCGCGATGATGGCGCCATGGGGAAAGCGTAGGGTTCCCCTCGTGAACACCAGCGCCGCGCCGAGATGCATCCCCACCGAAACGGCCAACCACGCCCATCGCGTGCGCCGGTAGCGCACAAACGCGAGCGTCGCGGCCACCGCCGACCCCACGGCCAAGGTACCCGCCAGCGCCAGCTCTCCGGCCGACTCGACAACCACAAGCCCGGTGGCAGGATCGGAAGCCGTTTGAATCAGCTTCGAGCGAATGCCCGACACGTGCCGCCACCAACCCGACCCGAAGCCCGCAAACGCGACCCAGCCGGGGACGTACTGGGTCTGCGTCCCGCCCGTCGTGTCCGTCATGCAGGGCTCGGGCCAAGGAGGTGGGCCATGGGGTCAGCGCTCCACACGGCCGATAGCGCGCTCATCCGCGCGAAGCCGGCTCCTCGCTCGTCCGGCCATGGATCAGCATCCCGAAGGGTGACCGTGGTGTGCTGACCCCCGATTCCTCAGTCCCGAGGGGTGATTCCTGTGTCCCGAGGGGTGATTCCTGTGTCCCGAGGGGTGATTCCTGTGTCCCGAGGGGTGATTCCTGTGTCCCGACCCCCGATAGCTCGGTACATCAGGCCGATAGCTCGGTACATCGCCCCGATAGCTGCCCAGGACGCGCCGGCCGCGCCCCACCCCTGTCCCGCCAGGTCCCCGCCAGTTGCCTCCCCCCCACCGCCTCGCTACCCAGCCCCCACGCCGGCG
>CAYNFK010000128.1:0-12345 GCA_964396405.1 uncultured Enterobacteriaceae bacterium | reverse complement strand
GGCTCCAGCGCATCACGCTGGTGGTGCACGACTGGGGCGGCGCGATCGGCATGGGTGCAGCCACAGCACGACCCGACCTGTTCGAGCGCTTCGTCGTCACGAACACGGCGGCCTGGCGCAGCCTGCGCATCCCGCCCAGCATCGCGGTGGTGAAGATCCCCGGGTTCGGCGCGCTGGCCGTGCGTGGCCTCAACGGCTTCGCTCAGGTGGCCACCGTGCGCGCCACGGCCAAGGGCCTCGATGCGGTGGCCAAAGAAGGCCTGCTCGCACCCTACGACTCCTGGGCCGATCGCATCGCTACCCTGCGCTTTGTGCAAGACATCCCGCTGCACCCAGGCCACCCGTCGTACCCCGAGCTCGCGCGCATCGACGACGGCCTCGCGCAGCTCACCGACAGGCCCATGCTGCTGCTGTGGGGCAACGACGACTTCTGCTTCACGCCCGCCTTCCGCAAGGAGTGGGAGCTGCGCTTCCCCAACGCCGAGGTCCATGCGTGGGATGACGTCGGCCACTACGTGATGGAAGACGCGCCCGATCGTGCGCTGGCCTGCATGGACGCTTTCTTCGGGCGCACCGGCCGGTGAGGGCGCTCGTCACGGGCGGCGGAGGCTACCTCGGGCGCCACATCACGAAGGCCTTGCTCGACCGCGGCGACACCGTGCGGGTGGTGGGCCGCAGCCGCTACCCCCAGGTGGAGGCCTGGGGCGCAGAAGGTGTTGTGGCCGACCTCGCCGTGGATGACCCGGCGTTGGTGCGCGCTTGCGAGGACATCGACGTGGTGTTCCACGCTGCCGCCCTGCCGCCCTACCACGCCCCGGAGGCCGTGTTCCGCGCCACCAACGTAGGCGGCACGCAGCGGGTGCTCGCGGCCGTGCGGGCCGCTGGTGTGCCGAAGCTCGTGTTCACCGGCACGCCATCGGCCACCTTTGACGGCCGCGATGTGCAAGGCGGCACCGAAGCGAGCTGCCCGTACCCCACCACCTTCGGCAACCCCTACGCAGCCACGAAGGCCGCGGCCGAGCGCATGGTGCTGGCCGCCAACGGCCCCCTCCTCGCCACCACCGCGCTGCGCCCGCACCTCATCTACGGCCCCGAAGAGCCCCACATGCTCCCCCGCGTGATCGCGCGGCACCGCGAGGGCCGACTGCGCGTGATCGGAGACGGCCAGAACCGGGTGGGCCTCACCTTCATCCACACCGCCGCCCAGGCCCACCTTCAGGCCGCCGACGCCCTCGCGGTGGGCAGCAAGAACGCAGGCCGCGCCTACTTCATCACCGATGACGAGCCCGTGTTGCTGTGGCCCTGGCTCGACCGCTTCCTGCAGGCCACGGGCCACCCTCCGCTGCGCGGGCGGGTGTCGCTCGGCGTGGCGCGCGCGGTGGGCAGCCTGTGCGAGGCGGCGTGGACCTGGCTTCCCCTGAAGGGCGAGCCCCCGATGACCCGCTTCGCGGCCACGAACCTCGCGACGTCACACTGGTACGATCTCTCGGCCGCCCGGGCCGACTTCGGCTTCCACGCCGCCGCCACCGGCGAAGATGGCTTCGAGCGAACCGCAGCGTGGTTCCGCGAGCACGCGGGTCGATGAGGCCGACTCGCGCACCGCATGCCATGCTGGGGCGTGGAGGGTGCACCATGCGGGCGTTGTTGCTGCTGCTCGCTGGCTGCGGGCCGCTCTTCTCGCTCACCGATGACGACGGACCCGACACCGACGGCTCCAGCACGACTGACGACACCGACCCGGCCGACGACACCGCGATCGTAGGCTCCACGTACTGGGGCCTCACGGGCACGCTCGCGCTCGTGGAAGGGGAGGTGGATGTGGCGGCCACCTCGATCGTGTTGGAGTCGCGCAACGAGACCTGCCTCGCGCCCGCGACGCTCACCTTCGCGGAGCGCACCATCGAGCCCGCCGCGTTCGTGGCCTGGCGGCTCACCACCACCGTGGAAGCGGGTGACTGCGCCTGGCCCGGCCCCACCACCTTCGTGGTGGGCTTCGGCGAGACCAGCACCTTGCTCGAACCTGCCGCAGCCCGTGCGGGCTGGGAGACCGGGCGCTCGCTGGGACTCTACCTGCGTGGCACGGGCGCGATCCGCCTCGTAGGACTCGCGGCCACCGACACCATGCGGGCCGGCTCTGAGGCGCCCCCGACCGAGCCCCCCAGCGCGGGCCGCTGGGCCTTGCAGACGCTTGTGGGCATCCCGGTGGGCCGATGATGCGCCGGCGCGCCGACGGTGGCGTGCGCCTGGTGGGCGTGCTGCATCTGCCCGCCCTGCCCGGTGCCCCGAAGGAGGGCCCGCCGCTGGACGAGGTGGTGGCGGCCGCCGTGCGCGACGCTACCGTGCTGGTGAGAGGCGGCGCAGATGGCGTGATCGTGGAGAACTTCGGCGACGCACCGTTCGCCCCCGACAGCGTGGAGCCGATCACCGTGGCCGCCATGACCCGGGTGGCGCTGGCTGTGCGCGCCGCAGCGCCATCGCTCACGCTGGGCCTGAACGTGCTGCGTAATGACGCGCTCGCGGCCCTGAGCATCACCGCGGCCGTGGGGGCTGAGTTCGTGCGCGTGAACGTGCTCGTGGGCAGCATGGTGACCGACCAAGGCCTGCTCCACGGACGCGCACGCGAGGTGGCGTTGCTGCGCCGACGCCTGGGCGGCCGCGTGGCCGTGGCGGCCGATGTGCTCGTGAAGCACGCCGTGCCCTTAGGCGCTCCGCAGCTGGAAGATGTGGCGCGCGACACGTGGCTGCGCGCCGGTGCCGACGCCCTGATCGTGACCGGCCGCGCCACCGGCGATCCCACCGATCCGGGCGACCTCCAAGCCCTGGCGCGCGCCGTGCCCGACGCACCTCGATGGCTGGGCAGCGGCTTCCAGCCCGAACAAGCCCCCGCGCTGGTGCCATGGATGGACGCCGCCATCGTGGGGAGCTGGCTGCACAGCGAGGGCCGCTTGGACCAGCCGCTCGACCTCGACCGCGTGCGGAGCGTGCGGGCCGCGCTGGATGATGCGCTCACGCGGGCACCGCTCCGAACAGGCTGAGCTGGGTGCCAGCCGTGTGGCGCAGGACCTCGGGTTCGGCTGGCAACGTGTGCAGCACGCGTCCCACAGCCCGCCAGCGCGCCGGATCGCACGCATCGCCCTGATCGCCCTCGATCACCAGGCGGCGAATGCGCCCCAAGCGCGGCTGACCTCGCCCCACCGGAACGAGCACCACCTGATCCTCCGTGAGCGGACGCCCCCCGCACACGATGCGCTCGCCCACCCGCCACCACCGGCCACCGTACACCCCGGCACCCACGACCCGGAACGCCGTGGTGCCCGGCGCCACCGCAGCACTCGACCCATCGACTGCAAGCTGAGGGGGCATCATGGCAGCACCTCCGTGGATGCTTCCATCGTACGCCGCCGATCCACCGGTCGCTACTCATGTTCAGTCACGCCGGACGTTTTATGTCCGTCTTGAAGAACCAGCGCTGCCACCCGGAACGTGCGCGGCGTCCGGAGGTCCCGAAAAGAGGACGCCGCCCGTGCTCGTTACCTGGTGATCCACCGGCGGGCGCCGGGAGGGCCTTGGGAGAGGCCCGGGAGGATCAGACATCCACCACGTCGAGAAGGGGTTCTCGATGGAAGTGATGGAAGGGCGACGAACAGGGGCGGCGGGAAGGAAGGAGGCACCACGTCAGCGAACTGACGAAGCCGTTGTACGCGACGCGATCTTCCCCGGCCAGATGGTCTTGCGGCGCGCTCTTCTTGGCCCGCCTGGGGATGAAGCGCGATCCCCCGATCAGGGAGGCGGTGCAACGCCCGCTTCGCGATCACCCCCCTTGGGGATCAGCAAGCCGTGGAAGACTCTGAAGCGACCTCAACTTTTTTTCCCGACGCCTGCGCTGGGGAAAGCTGGGGAGCGCCGACACCCGCTACGCAGGCACGTCGCAGATGCCGTTCTCGTCGGCGTCGCCGAGGCTGTCGTCGCCCTCGCAGAGGTCCTCATCGTCGCACACGCCGTCTTCGTCGGTGTCGCCGGTGGCATCGTCGCCCGTGCACTCGTCGGAGTCGTCACAGATGCCGTCGCTATCCGAGTCGCCGGAAGCATCCGCCCCGACACAGCGATCCACGGGCACGGGCCGGGTGGTGTCGACCTCGATGGCGGGGAACTCGAACTCAGCGGTGGGCGTGTCGAGGGCCTCGGAGCGGGGCGTCTCGCCTGGCTCGCACGCAGCGACGAGGGCGATCAGGGCGACAAGAAAAGGGCTGCGCATGGGAGCGACCTCCTGCCCGAGGCACAGGGCGTGCGGCTGGTATCCGATGGGCTGCCCGCGCGCGAATGGGGCAGGCCACGATCTTAGCTGGGATCGACCACCAGATCGACGGCTTTGGAGCAGTGGTGGCCCGCGTCATCGGTCACATCGAGCGTCACGACGTGGGCACCAGCGGGCAGAATGAAGGAGAACTCCAGCCCAATCACCATCGCGCCCCACCGATCCGAGGACCAGATCGCCGTGGTCACGTCGCCGTCCGCGTCGTCGACAGCACCCTCGAACCGGCTTGGCACACCGCCCGGCAGCACAGCACCGTGCAGCGGCTGCAGGATGGTGCAGCTGGGAGGACTGCCCACCCGACCGGTGTCGTCGGGCACCTCCTCGATCGGCTCGTCGCTGTCGGTGTCCTCGTCGTTCGACACGGGCCGACCCCCGCTCACCGCCCAGCTCCCGACCATCTGCACGTCCACCGATCGGGGCACGTCGCGCGGGCCACCGTGATCCGGGCCCGGATCCGAAGGGTCTCCGCCTGCCGGGGAGTCCGAGGTGTCCTCCAGACCTTGGTCCGCCTCGGGCGCGCCACAGGCCACCAGGAGCATCGTCAACATCGTGTGCGTCGCGTTTCGCATGGGAGCCTCCGTACTTGGGACAACCCGATGCCATCCTACGGTATTTCCACATGCCGCGTCAAGGCTCATCTGGGGGTGCAGGCCCGTGTCGATGCTGTCCGCATCGAGGTGATGCAGGCATTCGGGGTCGAAGCAGGCTTCGAGGGATCCGTCCGCGAGGCATCGACAGGCTCCTCCAACAGGCCGGATCCTTCGGTTCTACCGCAGTTCCCTGCGGTGTATCGCTGCTCAGGCCGCCGCCTGATCGTCCGATGCCCGAGATCGCTTCACGCGAACCCAGCGGTGTCCCATGTCGGCCTTGCTCGAACGTCCGCAGCTCCAGGTCACCCCCCGCCCGATGGCGCTCTCGCCGGCGATTTCGTACGCCTGGGCGATGGCGAGGCCCTCGCTCATCGCGGCGGGCCTGCGACCGGGGGCGTCCGTGGTGGATCTCGGCTGCGGCGACGGCGCGTGGACGCGCCTGCTGGCCAGTGAGGTCGGCGCATCCGGCGTGGTGTTCGGGCTCGATGCCGACCCCGACAGCATCGCCGCAGCCGAGGCGGGTCAGGCACCGCACGGCAGCATCCTCTTCGAGGCCGCCAGCGCCTACGACACCGGCCTGCCCGATGACGCCGTGGACATCGTGTTCGCGCGCCACCTCTTCCAGCACCTCGGCGAGCCCGACCGCGCGCTGCGCGAGATCTACAGGCTGCTGCGTCCGGGCGGCACGCTCTGCCTCCTCGAGCCGCACGACAGCATGCTCTGGCTGCACCCTGAGCCCGCCGGCCACGCCGCCTTCGTGGCCCGCGCCCATGAGCTGCACCGCCTGCGCGGCGGCGACCGCGACGTCAGCCGCAAGCTGGGGGGCCGGGTGTCGGCCGCCGGCTTCTCGGACGTGCACACCGAGGTCCACGTGATGGACACCGGGACGCTGCCGCCCGAGGTGTTCGCGGAGCTGGCGCTCACCCCGCTGGCCGCACCGTTTCAGGGCGACGAGGCCCATGTGGCCCGGGCCCACCTGAACCTCTGCCTGAGTGCCCTGGACGCCGGTCCGACGCACGGCACGGCCGGTGTGGTCGCCGTGTGGGCCACGCGCTTCTAGGCCGCTCAAGCCGCCCTTCGGTAGCCCTTCCGTCTCGCTGCGTCGCCGGATCGTCGTTGCGGGTGCCACCAATCGGTGACATCCTACGACCGGGCACGGAGTGAGGCGGCGAATGTTCGGAGTACCAGGGTGGGCCGCAGGCTTGAGCCTGTTGGTGGGGTGTGGCGACGCAGGCAGCGAAGCCACTGACGACTACGGGGGGCGCGACACCGCTTCCGGCTCCGATGACTCCGACGACACCCAGGTGGAGACCGACCAAGAGCCGTCGGACACCTCCGGCGCCTCCGAGAACGAGGACGATCGCCTGCTGCTCCGCCCTGCGCAGAGCGACGTGCACATCTTCATCGCGAACCCCAGCCGCAACACGGTCAGCCGGGTCAACGTGCTCACCCAAGAGGTGCGCACGCTCAAGGTAGGCCAGGGCCCGCGCACCGTCCGAATCACCGAGGACTACGCCACCGCCGCGGTGTTCAACGCCGGTGACGACACGGTGAGCTTGGTGGATGCGCTCGCGCTCACCCAGGTGGTCGTGCCTGTGCGCGACAACCTCAACGCCATGGCGCTGTCGCCGGGTGGCGGTCACCTCGTGCTGTGGCACGACGTCGACGCGCCCGACGAAGGCTTCCCCGTGAGCCCCACGGCCTCCTTCCATGAGATGAGCATCATCGACGTGGACGCGAAGACCCACCGCCCGCTGGTGATTGGCTTTTCGCCCAAAGACGTGGCCTTCACCCGCGACGGCACCCTCGCTCTCGCTGTGGCCGACGCCTCGGTGGCGCTGGTTCACCTCGATGACCCGAGCGCCCGCCCCGAAGTGATCGCGATCGCGGATCCGCTCGATGCCCCGGTGGCTGAGGAGATCGTGCTCGACCCTGCCGGCCGCTTCGCGATCGTGCGCCAGCGCGGCGTCGACGCGCTCGTCGTCGTCGACCTCGACACCCGCGCGGTCACGACCGTGCCGGTGGGCACGGATCCCACCGATGTGGACCTACTGCCTGACGCCTCGGGTGTGGTGATCGTCAGCCGTGGGGCCAAGGAGGTCTCGCTGCTGTTGTTTGCCGATCCCACGGCGCCCGAGCGCGTGATCGCCTTCCCCGACAACACGCCGCTGGGCTCGGTGTTGCTCGGCCCCACGAACACGGCGGTGCTCTACACCAACGCCGCCCTCGTCGATCGGTACGCCACCTGGGACCTGCTCACCGACGAGATCACGCTGCGACCGCTGGTGAAGCCGGTGGCCAGCGTCTCGCGCACGCCCACGGGTGGGTCGCTGCTCGTGGTCCACACCGTCGACGACAACCCCGATGGCACCACGCCCGCGCCCTACCGCGGAAAGCGCGCCGTCAGCTTGGTCGACCTGGAAGACTTCCGCGCCAACACCATCACGCTCGGCGCCGCGGTCGAAGGTCTGGCCAACAGCTCGGATGGCACGCTGGGCTTCTTGATCCAGAAGGGGCGGCCCGAGCTGGCCGTGCTCGACTACCGCACGCTGATCTTCGACACCGTGCCCCTGCGCTCCGCGCCGGTCTTCGTGGGCGTGCTGCCCGATCTCGACGCGGGTGACAACGATGAGCCGCCCGCGTGGGTCAGTCAAGAGCACCCGCTCGGCCGGCTCTCGTTCTACGACGCCGACGACGGCGAGGTCCGCACGATCACCGGCTTCGAGCTCAACGCCGCGATCGAGGTGGCGCCTTGACCCCCGCGCGCTGGTGCGCTGCGGCCGCCCTGGGCCTCTCCGCCTGCTACAACGACCGCTACATCGTGGACCAGGCGCTGTGGGATCCCGCCTTCCCTGTGGCGTTGGAGGACGGGCTGGTGGTGCGCCTCCCCGCCACTGAGGGGGCGATGGTGCTGCGCCCAGGCGCCGAACCCGAGCGCATCGACCTCGGCAACGCCCAGACGAAGTCGGTGCTGCCGAGCCCCGATGGCCGCACCCTCCTGGTCCGGACCTACGGCGTGCGCTGCGATCCCGAGTGGGGTGCGATCTTCGTGCAAGACTGCCCCGACGAAGCCCGCACCGAGGAGCGCAGCACCCACGTCGTGTTCCCCGAGGCCCAGGCCAACGCCTTCGACACGGGCGACTGGTACGGGGAGTTCACCTACTCGCCGGATGCGCGCTTCGCTGTGGCGCCCGTGCTTCCCGACGCCGACATCTCCGGCGGCGGCGTGGTGAGCCTGGACGCCGTGCTCGTGCTCGACCTGGAGCGCGGCAAGCGCTGGGAAGTCCCGGTGGGCTTCCGCGCCACGAAGCTCGTGTTCACCGCCGATGCGTCGGGCGCATCCGACGGCATGGTGGTGCTGTCGCAGAGCGAGGTCACCACGGTGGACCTGTCGCAGGACGTGCCGCTCCCCGGCACGATCTTCCCGCTCACGCTCGACCCCCGCACGGTCTTGCAGCCGAAGGATGTGGTGATCACGCCCGATGACGCGTTCGCGCTCATCGCCGTTCAAGGCAGCGCCGACCTCTACGTGCTCGACCTGGTGAACCCGTCGATCAACCTCGTGGGTCTGAGCGGTCCGCCCCAAGTGATGAAGGTGGACGCGGCGCGCGACCAGACGATCCTCACCTACGCACGCACCCACATCGACGTGCTCGACCACGGCAGCTTCGAGACCCGCCGCGTGGCCCTTGGCGACGCCGTCGACAAGGTCCAGGTGCTCGGCGAGCACGCGCTGCTGTGGTCGTCCACCGGCGGCCGCGACGCGGTGCGCCTCAACCTCACCACGCTGGGCATCGACACCGTGCGCCTCAACTGGGCACCCGATCGGCTGGAGGTGTCCCCGGACGGCCAGTTCGCGGTCACGCTGTCATCGGAGGCCGGTGGGCGGCTTGAGGTCATCGACCTCCGCCCCGACGCCGACGATCGCCTGTCGACCCGCTCGCGTCCGTTCGGACTGGATGGCCGGGGCCTCGACCTGGCGTTCACGAGCGCCGGCGACGCCCTCAAGTTGCTGCTGGTTCAGGAGGGTGTGGACGGCCTGTTCTCGCTTTCGCTGCCTAGCTACGAGGTGGCCCTGGTGGAGCTGGAGGCGCCCCCGCTTCGCCTCGGCGCGTTCGCCGATGGCACCTTCTGGATCACCCACATGGACCCCTTGGGGTGGGTGAGCTTCTTGGGCTCCTCGGGCGAGGTCACCACCCAGCAGGACTTCGCCACCGTCGGCATGTACGACAGGCCTAGACTGCTCGTGGACGGGGAGGTGACCCCATGAAGCGCGCGCTCCTGACCGCCGTGCTGGCGGCGTCCTCCATCCCCACAGCCTACGCTGCCCGCCACGAGCTCACGCTCCAGTATGAGGGGGCCTCGGCCGACTCAGCGTCGGTGATCCAGGTGTCGGACGCGTCGGGCTTCGACGGCTTCGGACTTAGCCTCGGCTACGCCGTGCTGCGCGGCAAAGACGCGGCCGCGCTCTACCGCACCAAGCGCTTCGGGCTGGTGGTGGGACTGGCGTGGGGTCATGCCTCGCGAACGCGCGAGGCCTTCACGACGGCCGGCGCGTGGAGCGGCCGGTTCTCGGTGAACGACATCCGCGTGGGCGCCAAGGCCGACGTCGATGTGGGCAACGTGTTCTACCCGTTCGTTCGGGTGGAAGCGGGCGTTGTGATCGGCACCAACGCCCTCTCCCTGTCCGACACGAGCAGCTCACGTGCCCCCGTCACAGGCGTGGGCGCGGCGCCCGAGGGCGTGTTCACCGCCGGCTTCGAGATCATGATGCCCGACCGGAAGCTCAACTGGCCGGTCACCTTCTCGTGGACCTTCGAGTTCGGCGGGCGCGTGGTCGGGCCGATGGCGCTCGGCGACATGGGCGGCGCGATCGACCTCTCGGGCGGCGTGTTCCGAGCGGGCATGGGGTTGCGCTACTGATCCAAGGTCGCCGCACGCGAAGCTAGCGGCAACGGCCGATGCGTGCGAGGATGCGGCGGTGACCGTTCTGGTCCCGCCGAGGTTCTCATGCGCAGCTTCCTGGCCCCGCTCTTCGTTGCCTTCATCGGTCTTGTGGCCTGCCAGCCCACGACGCCGTTGGAGCCCGACGCCACCGGCCCCGACACCGCTGCGCTCGCGCTCCCCGACCAGCTCCCTCCGCCCCCCGGCACGCTCGTCGTCTCGCGCGTGCTCAGCGGCAGCGACCTCGTGCTGCGCATCACCGGCGCGCCCCCCGGCTCCCAGTTCGCAGCACGCGTCGGCACGGAAGTGGGCGGGTCGCGCTGTCCTTCGCACCTGCTGGGCATCTGCGTGCAGGTGAGGACGCCGGCCACCGACGCCTCCACCGTCGTCAACGCCCAAGGCGTCGGCGAGCTGCGTTTCCCGGTGCCGGCCTCGGCGCAGCAGGGCCAGTACCTCTACGTGCAAGCCGTCGGCATCGACCCCACCGGGGAGATCGGCCGCGACCGGGTCCGCGTGCGTCGGGTGGGCTGCGGTAACGGCGTCGAAGCCCCCTACGAGCAGTGTGATGACGGCAACGCACGCGATGGGGATGGCTGCGACGAGGCCTGCCGGTGCGAAGTCGATGCCGATGCCGACGGCACCTGCGACGTCGACGACGACTGCCCCCTGGATCCGACCAAGACCGAGCCCGGCACCTGTGGCTGCGGCGAGTCGGATGCCGACACCGACGGTGACCTCACCGCCGACTGCTTCGACGGCTGCCCCACCGACACCGACAAGACCGCGCCCGGCACCTGCGGCTGCGGCGTCGAAGACGTCGACACCGATGGCGACCTCACCGCCGACTGCTTCGACGGCTGTCCCACCGACCCCGCCAAGACCGCCGCCGGAACCTGTGGCTGCGGCGTCGCCGACACCGATACCGACGGTGATCTCACCGCCGACTGCTTCGACGGCTGTCCCACCGACCCCGACAAGCTCGCCGGTGGCACCTGCGGCTGCGGCACCCCCGACACCGACTCCGACGGCGACCTCACCGCCGACTGCAACGACGGCTGCCCCACCGACCCTGCTAAGACCGCCGGCGGCACCTGCGGCTGCGGCGTCGCCGACACCGACCTCGATGGTGACCTCACCGCCGACTGCTTCGACGGCTGCCCCACCGACCCCAACAAGGTCGCCGGTGGCACCTGCGGCTGCGGCACCCCCGACACCGACTCCGACGGGGACCTCACCGCCGACTGCTTCGACCTCTGCCCCGCCGACCCCAACAAGACCGCCCCCGGCGCCTGCAACTGCGGCACGCCCGACACCGACTCCGACGGCGACTCCCTCCCCGACTGCTTCGATCTGTGCCCGCTGAACCCCGACCTCACCGTGCCTGGCGTCTGCGACTGCGCAACGCCGGGCGTCGACACCGACGGCGACCTCACCCCCGACTGCACCGACAGCTGCCCCACCGACCCCAACAAGGTCGAGCCCGGCGTCTGCGACTGTGGCACCGCCGACGACGACACCGACGGCGACACGCTCCTCGACTGCGAAGAGGACTGCCCCCTCGACCCCGACAAGTTCGACGCCGGCACCTGCGGCTGTGGCGTCGAGGACATCGACACCGACGGCGACCTCCTCGAGGACTGCTTCGACGACTGCCCCCTCGACCCCGCGAAGATCACCTTCGGCGACTGCGGCTGCGGCGAGCTCGACACCGACACCGATGGCGACCTGACGGCCGACTGCAACGAGACCTGCACGCTCGATCCCAACAAGACCGAGCCCGGGATCTGCGGCTGCGACGTGTCCGACGCCGACACCGACGGTGACCTCACCGCCGACTGCTTCGACCTCTGCCCCACCGACCCCGCCAAGACCGCCGGCGGAACGTGTGGCTGCGGTGTGGCCGACACCGACACCGACGGCGACCTGACCGCCGACTGCTTTGACGGCTGCCCCACCGATCCGGCCAAGCTCGCCGGCGGAACCTGTGGCTGCGGCGTCGCCGACACCGACACCGACGGTGACCTCACCGCCGACTGCTTCGACCTCTGCCCCGCCGACCCCGCGAAGACTGCGGCCGGCACCTGTGGCTGCGGTGTGGCCGACACCGACTCTGACGGCGACCTCACCGCCGACTGCCTCGACGGCTGCCCCGCCGACTCGGACAAGGTCGACCCCGGCACCTGTGGCTGCGGAGTCGAAGACGTCGACACCGATGGTGACCTCACTGCCGACTGCTTCGACCTCTGCCCCTCCGATCCGGCCAAGATCGCGGCAGGAACCTGTGGCTGCGGCACCCCTGACACCGACTCCGATGGTGACCTCACCGCCGACTGCTTCGACCTCTGCCCCACCGATCCTGCCAAGACTGCGGCAGGCACCTGTGGCTGCGGTGTGGCCGACACCGACTCCGACGGGGACCTCACCGCCGACTGCTTCGACAGCTGCCCGCTCAACCCCGACCTCACCGCCCCCGGCGTCTGCGACTGCGTCACGCCC
>CAYNFK010000127.1:0-12825 GCA_964396405.1 uncultured Enterobacteriaceae bacterium | reverse complement strand
GGATCGGTGGGTGCGCAGTCCGCACCTGGCGGATCGCTCCTGGCATGTGCTGCAGCCGCTGGACGTGGAGGCCATGCACCGGTCCGTGCAGGCGCTCGTGGGCACCCACGATGTGGTGGCCTTTCGGGCCGAGGGCTGCGGGGCCACCACCACCGTGCGCACCACGCTCGAAGCGAGCGTCTCACGACAAGGTGACCTCGTGCACCTCGACATCGTGGGACGCGGCTTCCTCCGGCACATGGTGCGCATCGTGGCCGGCACCCTGTTCCTCGTGGGCCACCACCGCCGCGACGAGGACGTGATCGCTCTGGCGCTGGCTTCGCTGGATCGGCGTCAGGCCGGTCCGACCGCCCCCGCTCACGGCCTGTGCCTGATGGAGGTGAGCTACGACGGCCCCGGCGTGCACGAAGACGACGATCAGTAGTCGATCTTCAGACCGCCGCCGATGGTCCAGCCCGAGAGGTCGAGCCCGCCGTTCGGATCCAGGCGCTGCTCGCGGTACTCGAGCGTGAGCCAGGTGTCGTTGATGCCGGTGCGGGCCTCGAGGATCGAGGCCCGACGGGGCTGGAACACATCGAGCAGGATGTTGCCGCCCACGCCCCAGTGCCAGCCGAGCTTGGATCCGGTGACCATGCGGGCGTCGCGGTAGGCGCCCTCACTGTTGAGCGGGGCCTCGCGGAAGAAGATGTAGCTCATGCCGATCGAGGCGTAGGGCACCAGGGGCTGCTCATCCATCACGTGGGCACGAAGCGTGGCAGTGAGCGTGAGCGGCATCCACTCGGTGCGCGCCTCCTCGGCGGTGGCCAGACCTCCCGTGGAGAGCGTGTTGCCCTTGTCCCACAGGTAGCCCACGCCCACATCGAGCTCGCCGTAGCGGAAGATCTGGAGGCCCACTTCCAGCCGCGCGAGCGTGCCACTGTTGCCGTACGCGCTCTTGAGCAGGGTGTCGGAGTACTGGAAGCCCCCGAACTGCACCTCAAAGTTGACCCACGCCGGCGTCTCGTCCTTCTTGAACGTGCCTGCTGCCCCTTCCTGGGCCTGCGCGGAAGGAATCCCCGCTCCGAGCACACCCACCATCACCGCTGCCCCCAGCACCCCACGACGGCGACGCACGGCGGCGATCCCCAGAAGGGCCAGGCTCCATCCGGCGGTCACGCCAGGCAGCGTGCTGCAAGGCGGACCCCCCATCTCGTCGCCGCACTCGGACGCTGAGCAGGTGGGGATGGGAGTGGCAGACACGACGTTGCTCATCGGACCCTCGTTGCTTCCGTCCGTCGCTCGGACGGCCAGCCAGTAGGTGCGCCCGTTCACCAGGCGATCGATCGACACCCGAACCTCTGCGCCCAGGAGGGGCTGCTCTACGAACACGGGAGAGGTGTTGGCACCCACCTTCCCTTCCGGCCCGCCGCTGACGTAGTCCGTCGCCTCGAAGGGCGCGTCGGAGACGTACACGTTGTAGCCAGTGAGATCGACATCTGAGAGCTTCGACCAGCTCAGCACCACCTGCCGATTGCCGACGCCGACCGCCTCGGCATCCAGGGTGATCTCGGTGGGCACGTCATCGATCACCAGGGTGGCGCTGGCGGAGCCCTTCTCGCCGCTCGCGTCGGTGATGCGGGCCCAGATCAGGTGGTCGCCATCGGTGAACGTGTCGTCGACCTCGAAGCTGACCGTGACCTCGCCCGCGGTGGTGACCTCGCCGGTGCCGAGACGCGTGCCCTCGGTGGTGCGCGTGCCATCCAGATCGAGGGTCCACGTGCCGGCCACATCGGAGGTGAACGTGACGGTGACGGTGCTCTCGGTGGTGGTGGTGCTCGGCGACAGCGCCATGTCGGCCAGCCAGGGGTTGGCGGTGAGCACCGCGAACTCGCCGGTGGTGGTGCCAATGACACTGTAGCCGCTGGGGCCCTCGACGAAGTCCACCCCATCGAAGCCCACGCTGAACTGGCTGACCGGCGATCCGGCACCGCCCGCCGGAAACACCTTCAGCGCCGTGCTGTCTTCGACGTAGAACCGAGGCTCACCATCGTTCTGGGTGAGCAGCAACGTGCGCGGCGCCGAGAGTGCAGCCCCCAGGTAGGTGAGCGTGCCCACACCGCCGTTGATGATGTACTGACCCATGCGGCCCGCGCCGCGCTCAACGAAGTAGATCGTGGTGGTGGTGGACGCCACGATGTCGGTGGCGTTGATGGCTGGCCCCACCGGAATGGGCGCCACAAGCTCACCCGTCTTCGGGCGCCACTGGGAGAACCGCCCGTCGCCGTCGTAGAGGCTGACGATGGGGTTCGAGCCGAGGCGATGGACCACCGCCTGATCGAAGTCGGGCAGGAAGGTGACCGGCTGGGTGACGCTGGTGTCGACGGCGACCACACCGTTCGTGGTGGTGAGGCGCAGCGCCCCCATCGCACTCGACGTCTTGGTGAGCGCCCACAGGCCATCTCCATCGAGGTCGAAGAGCGCGACGACGCTGGCGCTGCCTGTGTTGGTGACCAAGCCATCCGGTGCGTCGTCACTGCCGTACGGCGTGATCCGGCTGCCGGTCCAGCGCCAGGTCTGCACATCCCCGTTGGTGCAACCCACGTACACCAGCCAGCCCAGCTCCTCGTCGGGCACTGCCACCGAGGAGCGTGCCGTGCACGACGACGCCGCCACGTTGAGGTTCTCGGTGTCGGTTCGAACGGCGCGCCATGAGGACGTGTCGAGCAGGACAAGGTCGCCGCCTTCGGTGACGCCCGTGATCACGCCGTTGTCGGTGGACGCTTGAAGGCGACCGACCTCTCCGCCACCCACCGACACCTTCGCCGCCACCTTCGTGGGGGGTGCCGCGAGCGCAAGCGAGAGCCAGATCACGAGCATCGAAGATCCTCTCAGGGAGCAGAGCCTCTAGCAAGCAGCGGGCCAATCCGCGATCCGTGGGGTTGATCGCCGATCGTAGAAGACGGTGATGACAAGGTGTCGAACGCGCCGCGCGGTCCACCCGACGCCTGACAGGATGTCAATGCGACCCAGGCCCGCTCAGGCTTCTTCGCGAGCGTGGACCAGCGCGGCTGCGATGCCCACAGCCGCAGACGCCGTCGCGCGCAGGTTGTCCATCGAGGCCCACAGGTGGAGCACGCGGCCGCCTTGGGCTCGACGAACTCGCCCCACTGCGACGCCGGAGCTTCCTTCCACACGGCGAGGGCGCGGCGTGCGTCGTGCATCCATGGCCGGGACCACCTCCAGACCCGCCGCTTCCAGAAGGTGCAGGAAGCGCTCATCGGGCACCGTCTCGTCCACATCGACGCGCAGGTGCACCGACATCCCCGAGAACACCGGCACGCCCACCATCGTGACGTCCACGCGCTCGCCGGTCATGCGCGCGACCTCGGCGACGCAGCGAAGCTCCTCACCCGTCCACCCGGTGCTGGTGGGCTCGCCGATCTGCGGGAGCAGGTCGAAGGCCAAGCCTTGAGGGAACACCTTACGCGGCGGGTTCTGCCCATTGAACAGCGCCACCACCTGGCGCGACAGCTCCTCGATCGCAGCCTTGCCCTGGCTGCTCGCCGGAACGAACACCGTGGCCTCCACGTGCCCATCGAGCTCCTCGGCCAGCGCACGCACCAGCGTGACCAACATCGCCGCTGCGGCGGACGGCACAGCCACCACGTCGCGGGCGCGCTCTTCGTCGAGCGCGCCGTCCTGAAGCCAGGGCAACACGAGCGGCACGTCGAGCGCTTCGAGCTGCGAACCCGACAGGTCGATCACCGGCACGCCGGCCGCAGCCGCCGCCTCCACCCACTCCCCTGCGATGGCCCGCGGCAGCGCGACGATCAGCGCATCCAGCCCCGCGAAGTCTTCGCGCCCCAGCTCGTCGACGGTGACCTGCTCATCGCCGTAGGACACGAAGGGCGTGGTGGTGGAAGCGCCTGCGAGGGGCACCACCCGATCCGGCCGCCAGGGCGCAGCGTCGAGCACGGTGAGGACTTCCTTGCCGAGCGCACCCGTGGCACCCGCAAGTCCGATGCGGAGATTCTTGCTCATGACAGCCTCGTCAACGCAGGAGGACGCGCGTCGGGGGGACGCACGTACCGCGGCTGCACGTCCGTGGCCCGTCCACCCTCCCCCCGTGTGAGCGCCGCCTCGCACCGCAGCGCGAGCTGGTCCACACCGGGATCGTCGGCACCCTCGACCACGGACCCGCCCGCGTTCTCGAGCAGCGCCGCGTACACCAAAGCCCCTTCGCCCACGGCGAGAAAGCCGGGGCGCTGGTCGACGAGGAGCGCGGCGGGGTCGTGATCCACCGGCTCGCCTTGTGGGACCCCACCGACGAACCGCGCGGCGTAGACCCGAGACTTGCGGGCGTCTAGCCAGCACAGCACCTCCCGATCGGGCGCGTGCCAGCGCGCGGCGCGGGCGTCGAGGGAGCCGTGCAGCCAGAGCGGCCGATCGAGCGCCAGCGCTAGGCCGGCCGCCGTGGCGAGCCCCACCCGAAGCCCTGTGAACGCCCCGGGCCCCTCGGAGACGCCCACACCGTCGAGGTCGCGGGCCACGAGGCCGGCTTCCGCCAGCAACGCTTCCGCGAACGCCAACAGCACGCCCTCAGCACCACGCTGCACGCGCTCGGTGCGCGCCAGAACGCGGCCGTTTACCGCGAGCGCCACGCCGAGCACCGGGCCCGCCGTGTCGAAGGCGATCACCTTCACGACAGGGTCCACCAGCGGTGCACGTCGTTGATCGTGACCAGCACGAACAGCACCACCAGCGCCACAACCCCGATCATCTGCACCCGCTCCCTGAGCTGGAGCGACAGCGGGCGACCGCGCACCGCCTCCACCAGGTAGAACAGGATCTGGCCACCATCCAGCACCGGCACAGGCAGGAGGTTGATCAGACCCAAGCTCACGCTGATCATGCCCACCACGGTGGCGTAGGAGAAGAAGCCCAGCTCGGCGACCTCGCCCGCGGTGACGAAGATGGCCACCGGGCCGCCCAGGTTCTCGCGCGGGTCGGAGCGGCCCGTGAACAGGTTGCCGAGCACGGCCGTGGTGCGGGCGATCAGATCGCCGGTCTCGCTGGCCGCTTGAACCACCGCCTCCACGGGTCCGTAGTACTTGCGGGCGCGCGCAGGTGCGGTTCCCACCCCGCCGTACGATCCCACCCCGATGATCGGACGCGGGTAGGCCTCGCCGGACACCACCTTCACGCGCGGCGTCATCGTGAGCGACACGACCTCGCCCGCGCGCACCACATCGAGCTGAATCGGACGCGGCACACTCGACCCTGCCGGCAGCGTAGCCGCCACCTGATCGATGAACCCGTAGAAGCTGAGCACGGGCTGGCCATCGATCGCGAGGAACCGGTCTTCGGCGAGCAGCCCCGCTTCCTGCGCCGGCGCCCCGTCCTCCACCCGCTGAGCGAACAGCGTGACGGGCACCAATCCCCAGGGGTTGCCATAGCGGTCCGCGCTGAGCGGGGCCCAGTCCGTGCGCACCAGCTCGCCTTCGCCCGGGCTCGTCTCGCCCTCCGGCGACTGGCGCTCCCACGTGATGGCGTGACGGCTCCCCGAGAGGGCAGCAAGCAGGGCGGGCCAGTCGGCCACCGACTTACCGTCCACCGTCAGGATGCGATCCCCGAGCGTGAGCCCTGCCAGCGCGGCGGGAGCTACGGGAGAGGCCAGTCCGACCCGAGTAGACAGCGCGTAGGGCTGAAGCCCGAGGCTCAGCAGGTTGGGTCGACCGTCATGGTCCTGCTGAAGTGCGGACGCAGGCAACACCACGTCGATCGGCGCCCCGTTCCGGTCGAGTGAGAGGCGCACGTCGCCGGACGTGCCCACCCGACGCGCCATGCCCTGCTCCACATCGGTCCAGACCACCGCGTCGTCGCCATCGATGGCCACGATGGTGTCGCCCGACTCCATCCCGAGCGTCTCGGCGACGGTGCCGGGCAGGACCTGCCCTATCGCTGTGCCCCAGTCAGGTCGGCCGGCCATCAGCAGGCCCGTGAACAGCACGAAGGGGAGCGCCAGGTTCACCCCGGGCCCCGCCGCCATGACGATGAGCCGCTGCCACACGGGGCGGTGGGTGAACGACGCCTCGCGCGCCACCTCGTCTTCGGCGTTCTCCTCGCCGAACGCGTCCGCACCGGCGAGCTGCACGTAGCCGCCAAAAGGAATCGCGCTGATCCGAAAGTCGGTGCCGCGCCAGACCACGCCCACCACCCGAGGGCCAAAGCCCAGCGAGAACACCGGCGCGCCGATGCCGAAGATCTTCGCAGCTGCGAAGTGCCCGAACTCGTGCACGAGCACGAGCACGGCGATCATGAACAGACCGGGCAGGAACGACGTCAGGCCGCCCATGGCAGTCCTCCTGCGCGCATCGTGATCCACACCCACACGACGGGCGCCACGAACAGCAAGGAGTCGATGCGATCGAGCAGACCGCCGTGGCCCGGCAGGATCCAGCCGGAGTCCTTCACGCCGAAGCTTCGCTTGAGCAGCGACTCACACAGATCGCCCACGACCCCGGCACCACAGCCGAGCGCCCCAAGCACCACCACGTCGATGGCATCGAGGCTCGGCAGCCACAGGGTGCGGAACACCAGCACGCCCAAGATCGCGCTGGCGATCCCGCCCACGAGGCCTTCGACGGTCTTCTTTGGACTGACCCGCGGGTAGAGCGGGGTGCGTCCGAGCGCGCGCCCAGCGAAGTAGGCCCCGGTGTCACCCATCCAAGAGATCGCCATGGCCAGCACCACCCACGCGATGCCGTCGGGCTGGTCCCGAAGCCGCACGAGAAAAGGGAGCAGCCCGCCGATCCACACCATGCCCAGCAGGTAGCGTCCCACATGGTCGGCCGCGGAAGGGATCGGCACCGCTTGGCGAAAGGTGACGAAGGTGAGCGTGGCCACCACCGTGGTGGCCCCCACCGCCAGGACCACGTCTGCCGTTCCCCACACCGACGCTGCGGCCAGGCTCGACGCCCCGAGCAACATCCAGCCGTAGGACACCTGTCGATCGTCGGGGAACGCCATTCCAGCGTACTCAGCCACCCCGATCGCCAGCGCGACCGCGACGATCAACACCACGGCGAGCACGCCGCCCCAGAAGATCAGGGGCAGCAGCACCGCGAGTCCGATGGCGCCGGCCATGAGCCGCGTCGACGTCATGGCGTGACGTCCTCGGCTTCTTCGACCCGCCCAAACCGACGGTGGCGCACAGCGTAGGCCTCAAAGGCCTCCAGCAGGTGGGCACGCCGAAACTCGGGCCACGGCACCGGGGTGACGTAGAGCTCGGCATACGCGATCTGCCACAGCAAGAAGTTCGACACGCGCAGATCACCGCTGGTGCGAATCAGCAGATCGGGGTCGGGCAGCCCGCGGGTGTAGAGACGCGACGCCACCAGCGCCTCGTCGATCGCCTCCACCTGGAGCCGACCATCCCGGACATCCCGCGCGAGGTCGCGAATGGCGGTGACCAACTCGGCCCGACCGCCGTACGACAGCGCCAGCAGCAGATCGAGGCCGGTGTTGTTCGCTGTGAGCGCTTCGGCAGCCTGCAGCAGCAGCCGCACGTGCTCAGGGAGCTTGTCGAGCTCCCCGATTCCCCGCAGGCGCACGTTCTGGAGGAGCAGCTCGCCCGTTTCTTCCCGCAGGTAGGCCTCCAGCAGGCCCATCAGCGCATTGACCTCGTCTTGCGGACGCGCCCAGTTCTCCGTGGAGAAGGAGTAGAGCGTGAGGACCTCGACGCCGAGCTCGCCACACGCCCGCACCACATCGCGCACCGACTCCGCGCCCACCTCATGCCCCGAGGTGCGCGGGAGGCCGTGCTGAGCGGCCCACCGACCGTTGCCGTCCATGATGATGGCAACGTGACGAGGCACGACCGTGGGGTGGGCCTCGCTCATGGGTCAGACTTCGATGACCTCTTGCTCCTTAGCATCCATGAGCTTGTCGATCGCCGACACGCTCTCATCGGTGAGCGTCTGCACCTTGTCGAGGTAGCGCTCCAGGTCGTCCTGCGAGATGTCGCCCCCCTTCTCGCCCTCGCGGAAGGTCTCGTTGTACTCACGGCGGATGTGGCGCACGCGCACCTTGGCCTCTTCGCCCGCAGCCTTGACCTGCTTGACGAGGTCCTTGCGGCGCTCGGCGGTGAGCGGCGGCACCGGCACGCGGATGATCTGCCCGTCGTTGGATGGGTTGAGACCGAGACCCGCCGACATGATGGCGCGCTCAATGTCGATCATCGTGGTCTTGTCCCAGGGGGAGACCGTGAGGAGGCGCGCATCCGCAGCCTGCACCGTAGCCAGCTGGTTCAGCGGCATGTTGGCACCGTAGGAGGCCACCTCCACGTGCACCGTCTCCAAGAGCTTGGGAGAGGCGCGCCCCGTGCGCACCTTCTGAAGCTCCTTGGCAAGGTGCTCCACGGCACCCCGCATGTCGTCGCCAGCGGCTGTGAGGAACTCGTCCATCTCTCCTCCAGAGTCGGGCCCGTAACGCACTGGGGTCCGGGCGGGTGGGGCGGCGAGCGCGTCGCCGGCAATCGGTAGATGCGACCGAAGGTTCGCCCGAACGGCGGCCCCGGGTCCGCCAGCTAGGCTTCGGGGCGCTTCGACTCCACGCGGGTGCCGATCACCTCCCCCTTCACCAGCGAGGCCAGCCGACCCGCCTGCTCGAAGCCGAAGACGACGATGGGCATGTCGTTGTCCATGCACAGGCTGATCGCGGTGGCATCCATCACCTGGATCCCGCCCGAGAGGACCTCCATGTAGGTCAGGCGGTCGTACTTCACGGCATCAGGGAACTTCATCGGGTCGCGATCGTAGATGCCGTCCACCTTGGTGGCCTTGAGAATGACCTCGGCCTGGATCTCGGTGCCGCGAAGCGCGGCCGCCGTGTCGGTGGAGAAGTAAGGGTTGCCCGTGCCGCCCACCAAGATGATGACGCGGCCCTTCTCCATGTGACGCATGGCGCGCCGCCGGATGTACGGCTCACACATCTGCGGCATCTGCACGGCCGAGAGCACCCGCGTGAACACGCCGATGCGCTCGAGCGCGTCTTGCAGGGCGAGTCCGTTGATCACGGTGGCCAGCATGCCCATCGCGTCGGCACCGGCGCGGTCCATGCCGACAGACGCCCCGGCGATGCCCCGGAAGATGTTGCCGCCACCGATGATCACGGCGATCTGCACGCCGAGGTCGCGGACCGACTTGATCTCATTGGCGAAGTGCTGGAGCGACTCGGGGTGGATGCCGGGACCCGCCTTGCCACCGAGCATCTCGCCCGAGACCTTCAGCAGAATGCGTCGGTACGCAGGCTTGTCGGTCACAGGCACCTCGGGGGTGGGACGGGAGCAGGTCGTGTAGCACGGGAGGGGACCCGCACCACGGCGCGCCCCCCCGGACTCACGGCGACGATCAGCCTGCGGTCATCGCCGCGACTTCGGCGGCGAAGTCGTCGGACTTCTTTTGCAGGCCCTCGCCCACCTCGAACCGCGCGAAGCGACGGATCTGAATGTTCTCGCCGATGCGGGACACGGCGGCGGCGATGAGCTCACCGACGGTCTTGCTGTCGTCCTTGACGAACTTCTGCTCGAGCAAGCAGACCTCTTCGTACCACTTGCGCATGCGACCCTCGACCATCTTCTCGGCGATGGCCTGGGGCTTGCCTTCGTTCATGCTGCGCTCGATCTGCACCGCGCGCTCGGCCTCGAATGCCGCGGGGGAGACCTCGTCCTTGGTGAGGAAGATGGGGTTCTCCGACGCGATGTGCATGGCGACGTCGCGGACGAGGTCCTGGAAGTCCTGGTTGAGCGCGACGAAGTCGGTCTCGCAGTTGATCTCGACCATGACGGCGAGGCGGCCGCCCGCGTGCACGTAGGTGCCGACGAGGCCCTCGGTGGCGACACGACCGGCCTTCTTCGCGGCGGACGCAATGCCCTTGGCGCGGAGCCAGTCGACGGCGGCATCGATGTTGTACTCGTTGGCGTCGAGCGCCTTCTTGCAGTCAGCCAGGCCAGCGCCAGTGCGGGCGCGAAGCTCCTTGACGGTCTCCATGGACATGATCAGCTCCGGAGGATGAGGAGAACGAGCCCACCGTGACATGCACGGGGGCCCGGAAAGGATTGGGAAGGGGAACCCGATCCGCTGCGCGGATCAGTTCTCGTCGTCGGCCGCGGCGTCGACCGCTTCAGCAGCCTCAACCACCGACGTGCGGTGGATGACTTCGACGTTGGAGTGGTCGGCACCGGTGCCCTCGGCCGACCAAGCGCCCGAAGACGACGACCGGTTGGTGGACAGGGTGCGGCCCTGGATCGCGGCGTCGGCCAGCGCGCCCGTGAACAGGCGCACGGACTTGATCGCGTCGTCGTTGCCGGGGATCACGTAGTCGATGCCGCTGGGATCGCAGTTCGTGTCGCAGAGCGCCACGATGGGGATGCCCAGGCTGCGGGCCTCGGAGATGGCGATGTGCTCCTTCTTGGGATCGACCACGAAGATCGCGCCGGGGAGACCCTTGAGGTTCTTGATGCCACCGAGGCTGATGGTCATCTTGTCGATCTCACGGTTGAGATCGAGGGCTTCCTTCTTGGTGAGGAGCTCAAAGCGGCCCTCATCACGGGCATGCTCCAGCTTGATCAGGCGGTCGATGGACTTCTTCACGGTGACCCAGTTGGTGAGCGTGCCGCCCAGCCAGCGATGGTTCATGAAGAACATGCCCGAGCGAACAGCCTCTTCGGCCACGATGTCGCGCGCAGCGCGCTTGGTGCCGACGAACAGGATGGGGCGGCCGGAGGCCACCGTGGCGCTGACGAAGCGACACGCATCGACGAGGCCCTTCGCGGTCTTCTGCAGGTCGAGGATGTGCACGCCATCCTTCGAGCCGTAGATGTAGGGCTTCATCCGGGGGTTCCAGCGGCCGGTCTGGTGGCCGAAGTGAACGCCCGCTTCGAGCAGGTCGCGGAGGCTGATGTTCTCGAGCATGATGGTCCTTGGGAGCCCTTGGGGCCCTACGACAGGTTGTTCGACCGCCGGCAGCTTGCGCCGACCCCTTGCGGGGCACCGAGGCACGAGCTGGAGATCCGACGTGATGGTCTCGGACGACGAGCATCGCCTTCCGAGCCGGGCGGGACTATCCGACAGGCCCCACCTGGGCAACCCACGCCCAGGCCGCCGATCCAACGACGGCGCGATCAGGCCGTCGCGTCGGCTCCGTCTGCATCCTTCGTCCCGCAGCACTTCTTGAACTTCTTGCCGCTGCCACACGGGCACGGGTCGTTGCGCTGCACGCCGTAGGCGAGCGCGAAGGCGCGGGCGGCCTCCCCGGCTGCCGGTCGCTGCGGCGCCTCCATCCGAGGCATCGGCTTGGGCGTGAGGTCGAAGGCCGGCGCGGGCATCTCTCCTTCCCCATCGTCGTCTTCCACCGGCAGCGCGGCCTGGTTCGGCTGAAGCTGAGCCGTGCGGAGCTTGACGAGCACCTCCTCGTCGCGCGCAGCGGTCATCATCAGGAACATCTGGTAGGCCTCGCGCTTGTACTCCAGGAGCGGGTTGCGCTGACCGTAGCCGCGAATGCTCACACCCTGGCGCAAACGGTCGATGGCGAGCAGGTGGTCCTTCCAGAGGTCGTCGGTGAGACGCAGGATGAACATTCGGGCCGCCGACTCGAACACGGCCTCCCCGAGCTCGGCCCGCTTGGACTCGATGACCTCCTTGGCGTCGTTGCGCAGACGGTTCTCGATGTCGCGACGCGCCTCGTTCCGCAGGGCCTCTTCCGACTCGGGCCACCGGATGCCGAACACCCGCTCGGCGTTGTCGCGCAGGCCCTGGATGTTCCAGTGCTGCGAGGCGAGACCTTCCGCGAGGTAGTCGTCGATGATGTCGCCGATCACGTTGTTGACGGCCTCGGTGACCATCTGCGTGAGGCCCTTCCCTTCCAGCGCGCGACGGCGGAGATCATAGACCGCCTTGCGCTGGTAGTTCATCACGTCGTCGTACTCGATGAGGTTCTTTCGAACGCCGAAGTGGTAGCCTTCGACCTTCTTCTGGGCGTTCTCGATCGAGTTGGTGACCACGCGGGCCTCGATCGCCTCGTCTTCCTTGAGACCGAACATCGTCATCCACTGCTGGATGCGCTCGGACCCGAACATCTTCATGAGCGGATCGTCGAGCGCCACGAAGAAGCGACTGGAGCCGGGATCACCCTGGCGACCGGAGCGACCGCGGAGCTGGTTGTCGACGCGGCGGGACTCGTGGCGCTCGGTGCCCACGATGTGCAGACCGCCGGCCTGCCGCACCCGCTCGGCCTCAGCGGCCACATCGGCCTTGTGACGCTCGACCGCCGCCTGGAAGCTGGCCTCATCGGCCTCGGGCCCCACCTCGGCGCGCGCCATCTCTTCGGCATTGCCTCCCAGCCGGATGTCGGTGCCGCGGCCCGCCATGTTCGTGGAGATGGTGATCGCACCGCTGCGACCCGCCTGGCTGATGATGTGGGCCTCGCGCTCGTGCTGCTTAGCGTTGAGGACCTCGTGGGTGATGCCCTCGGCCTCCAGAAGCTGACTGACCCGCAGGCTCTTCTCGACCGAGGTGGTGCCCACCAGCACGGGCTGACCCCGCTCGTGCGCCGCCTTGATCTCATCCAACACGGCCCGGTACTTGCCCGCCTGGTTGAGGTACACGATGTCTTCGTGGTCCTTACGGGCGATCGGCCGGTTGGTTGGGATGACCACACACGCGAGCTTGTAGATCTCCATGAACTCGGCCGCTTCGGTGACCGCCGTGCCGGTCATGCCGGCGAGCTTCCCATACATGCGGAAGTAGTTCTGGTAGGTGATCGTGGCGTAGGTCTGCGACTCCTCCT
>CAYNFK010000126.1:0-12893 GCA_964396405.1 uncultured Enterobacteriaceae bacterium | reverse complement strand
ATGACGCGCTCAACATGAAGTTCCGCGAGCTCAAGCTCCGGCCCGATCCCGATCGTAAGCCGATCACCGAGCTCATCGACTACGAACAGTTCTGCGGCCTCTCGTTGCCGCCCGAGGAGACCGCCATGGCCGAGCCGTTCGCCCGCATCACGCCGAAGGAGTTCAAGGCCAAGCTCGACGCCGGGTGGAAGCCCTACGTGCTCGATGTGCGGAAGCCCCACGAGGCCGACATCGTGAAGCTCGCGTTTGCGGATCGCCTGCATCCGCACGAGACGGTGCTGGAGATCACCGACGAGCTCCCCGAAGACCGAGACATCGTCGTTCACTGCAAGCTCGGCGGGCGCTCGGCGCAGGCGGCGGCGGCGCTCGCTTCGATGGGCTTCACCCGCGTGTTCAACCTGGAAGGCGGCATCGTGGGCTGGGCCAACGATGTCGACCCGAGCCTGCCCACCTACTGACGCTGCTGAGCCCCCGTTCGCCGCGTGTCGGCGAACGGTTACGGTCAGACCGATCCTCGGCACGCGGGGGAGGGAGCGCGGGAAAGGGTGAGCGACCGCACGGCGAACGTCGACCTGCTGATCCGACGGCCCCTGGCGTGGGTGTACGCGGTGCTCGCCAACCGCGACCTCACCCACGCTTGGCAGTGGCACCTCTACGCCTCGCATCAGACCACGCCCGGCCAGCCAGTGGAGGGCGCACGCGGCACCACCACCGTGCGGAAGCTGTTCATCCCGTGGACCACGGTGTGGTCGCTGGAGCGGCTGGAACCGATGGCTCGGGTCACGTGGCGCAGCGAAGGCTGGTGGGGAAGTCAGCGGGACGACTTTGAGCTGCAGGTCGAAGGCAAGGCCGTGCGGGTGATTGCGCACCGCACGCGCTCGGCGCCCTGGCCCGTGTCTCAGGCGAGCCTGCAGGCCGGCCTCGAGGCCGATCTCACCGGCCTCGTTCGGATGCTCGAAGAGGGGCTGGTCGAAGATCCCGACCAGGCCGCACCGATGTCGGAGCATGGCAAGCGCGGAACCCTGGCCCGCGGCGCCGTGAAGTTCGATCTGCGCGTCACGCCGGTCAACGATCGCATGGTGCACGTCGAGCTCTCACGAGAGCACGCCACCTGCCAGATGTACTGCAGCTACTGTCCGCGCACCGAAGCCAAGGAGCCACGCGACCTGCCGCCTCCCGACGCCGCAGCCCAGGCACGCATCCTGGAGGCCATGCGCCGTGTGGCTGCCGGCTGGCCCGATGTGCCGATGGCCCTGTGGAGTGATGATCTGCTGCGCTACCCGGGCGTGTTCGATCTGCTCGACGCCCTCGGCGACCGGTCGCTCTCGATGCACACGCCAGGCCTGGAGCTGGCCGACCCTGCGTTCGCGAAGGGCTTCGTGGGTCGAGACGTGCGCTTCGACCTCACAGTGCATGCCACCGACGCCGACGTGTGGGAGCGGATGTGTGGCAACCGGGGCGCGATGGAGCTCGTGCTCCGCGGGCTCGACAACCTCGTAGCGCTGGGCATCGAGCACACGCTCTCGATCGTGGTCACGCACATCAACGCGCCGGTGCTGGCGAAGACCCTGGGCGACCTGATCGCGCGCTACCACCCCGGCCGCATTGCGATCCGCGTGTTCTACCCGGACTCCTCCGACCTCGGGCGGGCCTTTGGTAGCCAGTTCGCGCCCTACGGTCGAATCACCCAGGCGCTCCAAGAGGTCGCGGCAGGTGCTACCGGCTCGCTACCGGAGCTGCTGCTGGTCAACCTGCCGCCGTGCCAGGTGGTGCCTGAGCAACTGGAAGGCCTTCCCGTTCGCTGGGCGGAGAACCGCAACGCGCTGCGGACCTTCCCGTTCGCCGCCTGCAACGGGTGCGTGGCCAAGGAGATCTGCTGCGGCGTGCACCCGTGGTACGCAGCGAACCACCCTGTGCGGGAGCCTGATCCCGCGGCGATCGCCGAGGTGCTTGCGCTGGGTGCGCACAGCGAGGGTCGCCGGGCCGCTCCCATGGCGGCGTCCCAGGTGTCCACGCCGGCCCACGAGGGCTTCGCACTCGATGACGCCGGCCATGCGTGGCTTCGGCTGGGCACCCTCGCGGAAGGTCAGCGCGCCTGGCTCACCGGGGATGCACTGGCTGCCTGGTACGAACTCGACAGCGCCATGCCCGATGCGGCACGGGCCCGGGTGGAGCGCCGCCTGGAAGCGGTGAGGGCGCGGGCGGCCAAGCTGCCTCCGTCCTCGCTGGATCGCGAGGCCTTTCGTCGCTTGGCCGAGCATGTGCGGGCCGGGGCGGCGCGCCCCAGCGCGCCCGATCGTTAGGGCAGGTTGCCCGTGTCGGGCAGGGCGTTCGCAGGCTGCGCTCGGGCCTTGCCCTCGATCGGCGGCGTCGGACCGAGGCGGTTCATCACCACCTCCGGGGGTAGCTCCGGCACGTCCAGATCCGCGCGCACGTAGATGTCGTAGTACCGGTGGTAGTGCTGCTCGACGCGACCCAAGTACACGTAGGGCTCGGTGAAGCGGCCGAAGATGCGCTTGTCGTTTCCGTACGCCAGGTCGGTGACGTTGGGTCGCTGCACCGTGGCGATGAACGCCTCGGGGTTCACCGGCGTGTTGGCGCGCACGTCGTGGTCCTTACCTTCGGGGTGGGGCTGGGTGAGCGCGCGCTGGTGCAGCTCGGCCACGCCCACGTGGGTGCCCACGTAGAAGGCCAGCACGCCGGCGTCGCGGGTGGCGAGCACAGCGCCTTGCGGGAGGTGCGCCGCGAGGTGTTCCGCCGCGATCTGAGCGCCGTTGCCAGGCTGGACCGTGTGCCGGCCGTCATACCCACGCGCCCGTTGGCCATCGATCACCGCGCTGACCGCCATCAAGGCCACGAGCGCTGCGCCCAGCAAAGCACCCGGCGCGCGAGGCAGGCGCGCTGCACCGGCCGCGATGAGCACAAACGCCAGGGCCGCCGTGGGCAAGAACAGCCGCAGGCCGGGCATCCACAGGTTCACGGTGAGCGGAATCACACCCAGCAAGAACGCGGTGAGCCAGACGAGGCCCTTCCGACCGGACCACGGCGGCAACAGCGCTGCCAGCGCACACAGCACCACCAGCGTGATCATCGGACCCTGCTCGGGTGCGAAGTACTGGTCGTTGACCGTGAACGTGTCGGTGATCGGGAAGCTCGACTTGGCCGCGTAGGTGTTGGGCAGCAGCGCGCCGTAGGTGAGGCCACGCCATGCGAACAGGGCCGCGGTCCAGCCCAGGCCCCACCACGCTGCCACCGCCCGTCGAGGCGCGCGCCGGTGCTCCCACAGGTCGTGCGCCGCGAGCAGCACGGTGATGCCGAAGGCTTCGGGGCGGGTCCAGGCCAGCGCGCCCGTGATCCAGCCCACCCGCCAGCGCCGATCCTGCAGCGCGAGGTGCGCCCAGAGGGACGCCAGCACGAGCGTCACCATCATGGTCGACTCGATGCCGTTGGTGGCCGTCACCGCGAGGTGAGGCGAGAGCCCCAAAGCCAGCGCAGGCAGGGCCGTGATCGGGCGATCGTTGCCAGCCACCCGCCGGGTGAGCGCCACAGCGAAGGGCATGGCCAGCACGGCGAACGCCCAGCCCAGACCGGTCATCGCAGCGAGCGCCGGCACACGCAGCGCCAAGAGCAGCCCGAGCAGGATCGTCCAGCCTGGGTTGCTGTAGCCTTCGACGGCCTCGGCACCGGCGTTGTAGACCAAGCCGTTCCCCGCCGCGAACTGGGCCGCGTAGCGGGCAGAGATGTAGGCATCATCGACCACGCTGGGCCAGGTCCACGCGGCCTGCACGGTGAGCGCCACGGCACCCGCGAGCACCGTCACAACCGGCATCCACGAAGGGCGAACGTCAGACAAGGAGCCTCCGGGCGGGGCCGAAGCTAGCGCGTCGACGCGCCCCCCGCCCGGGTTAGCCTGCCGCCCCCGTTGGAGGACGTGTGAAGACGAGCCAGTTCGAGGAAGGCATCACGCTGGATCGCTTCCTGATGGCCTCGATGAAGGACGCTGGGGGAACCGGCACCTTCGTCAACCTCATCCAGAGCATCAGCCTGGCCTCCCGACTGATCAGCGCCCGGGTGAACCGCGCGGGTCTTGCCGGCATGATCGGCGGCACGGGCGACGTGAACATCCAGGGCGAGTTCGTGCAGCTGTTGGATCGGTACGCCAACGAGACGTTCATTCGCGCGCTGGAGCACGGCGCCCACACCTGCATGATCGTCAGCGAAGAGATGGATGAGCCCGTCTACGTGGGCGGGCCCTGGCAAGCAGGCCGCTACGTGGTCACCGTGGATCCGCTCGACGGATCCTCCAACATCGACGTGAACGCCACCATCGGCACGATCTTCGGCGTGTTCCGCCGGCAGACGGAAGAGGGCGCACCCGCCGAGCTGACCGACACCCTGCGCTCCGGGCGCGATCTGATCGCAGCTGGCTACGTCGTCTACGGCTCCGGCACCGTGTTTGTGCTCGCCACCAGCCGCGGCGTGCACGGGTTCACGCTGGATCCCACCGTGGGCGAGTTCTTCCTGTCGCACCCCGACATCCGCATCCCCGAGGGCTGCCCGATCTACTCCACGAACGAGGGCAACGCCGAGACCTGGCAGCCGGGTGTCGCGTCGTTTGTGGCCGACCTGAAGCAGAAGAAGACCCGCGCCCGCTACATCGGGAGCCTCGTGGCTGACTTTCACCGCAACCTGCTCAAGGGCGGCGTGTTCTTCTACCCGGGCGACAAGAAGAACCCGAACGGCAAGCTCCGCCTGCTGTACGAAGGCTTCCCGCTCGCGTTCGTGGCCGAGAAGGCCGGCGGCTCCGCCACCGATGGCGCGATCGCGATCTTGGATAAGGTGCCCACCTCGCTGCACGAGCGCACGCCGCTGGTGATCGGCGGTGCCGAGCCTGTGGCCGACCTGACCGAGCGCATGCGGAAGGATCCGCCACTGGGGTGAGAGATGGCCTGCTTGTCGCGACATGAGCTGGTGCTGCTGGGCTTGGCCGATGGCGGCCCGATGCCGTTCGCCGAGCCCGGCATCCGACCCAACTACGCGCCCTCGTGGACCGTGCGGCCCACCCACGCCGACCTGCGCCTGAGTGTCGAGCCCGAGCAGGGGCGCTGGGAGGGTGAGATCGTCCTGCGCTTCGAGGCCCTCGTCACCTACGAGGGGTCGGTGCGCATCGATCTCGAAGGTCCCGCCGTGCTGAGCGTGGGGAGCGAGAGTGGCGAGCCGCTGCCGTGGCGCTCGGTGGAGGGGGGCCTCATCGTCGAGGCGGGGAGTGCGCGCGGTGTGCGCATCGCGTTCGCAGGGAGCCGTCCCGGCCGGGGTCTCTACGTCACGGGTCCTACGAGCACGCTGCCACTGCGTCCGTGGATGGCGTGGACGCAGTGCCAAGACGAAGACGCGCACGCGATCTTCCCGTGCTTCGACCATCCGCGGGTGCGCCACCCGTGGCGGATCCGCCTGGAGGGTCCTGCGGGGAGCACGTTGCTCTCGAATGGTGCCGCGCAGGAGAGCGGTGAGGATGCAGCCGGGTCCTACGCGATCTGGGAGCAGGCCGAGCCGATGCCGGCGTACCTGTTCACCGCTGTGGTGGGTCCGCTGGAGGTGGTGAGCACCTCCTGGCGCGATCGGTCGGTGCGCTACCTGGTGCCGCCCGGCGAAGGCGCCGAGGTCGAGCGGGCGTTTGGCCGCACCCCGGAGATGATGGAGGTGTTCTCCACCTGGCTCGGCGTGGACTACCCGTGGAGCCGCTACGATCAGGTGGTGGTGCACGAGTTCGTGTTCGGCGGCATGGAGAACACGGCCTGCACGTCGATGACCGACGCGCTGTTGGTCGACGCCCGCACCGGTCCGCACTGGGATCCCGAAGGGCTGGTGTGCCACGAGCTGGCCCACCAGTGGTTCGGCGATCTCGTCACCTGCCAGGACTGGGGCCAGGGCTGGCTCAACGAGTCGTGGGCCACCTTCCTGGAGACCGTGTGGGCGGAGCACCGGCACGGTGCGCACGAGGCGGCATGGTACGCCTTCGGCCAGCAGTCGGCCTACCTGGACGAAGATGGCGGACGCTACCGCCGCCCGATCGTCAGCTACCTGTTCAAGGACCCCATCGACGTCTTCGATCGGCACCTCTACGAGAAGGGTGCGGTGGTGCTTCGCACGCTGCGCCACGAGCTGGGCGATGGACCCTTTCGGGCGGCCACCCAGGCCTACCTGCAGCGGCATGCGCACGGCGGCGTGCACACCCGCGACCTGCAGCGGGTCTTTGAAGAAGTCACCGGGCGCAACCTCGACGCGTTCTTCGCTGCGTGGATCCACGGGGCGGGTCACCCCGTGCTTCGCGTGGAGCTGGGCGAGGAGGCGGGCCTGCTCACGGTGTCGGTGAGCCAGGGTCAGGAGGGGGATCTCACGCCCGAGGCCTTTCCGTTCTCGCTGGTGATCGACGTGGTCACCGCGTCGGGCTCCCGGCGGCTCTCGCTGCCGATTCGCGAGCGGGAGCGGGTGTTCGCTGTGCCCGTCGAGGAGCCCATCCTCACGGTGCGGGTGGACCCGGGTTTCCGGGTGCTCGCGGATGTGGGCATCACAGGACCTCTGCCCTGGCTCTCGGCGCTCGCGATGGACGACGATCCCGTGCTCGCGACCCGCGCTCTGCGTGCGCTCGCGAAGCGCGGCGGATCCGAGGCCGATGCCGTGGTCGACCGTGTGCTGCAGGCCCACCCATTCTGGGGTGTGCGCGGCGAAGCGGCCGCCAAGGTGGGCGCGCGCGGAACGCCCGAGGCCGAAGCGCTGCTGCGTGCGCGTCTGCGGGAAGAGACCGAGCCCCGCGCGTGGGTGTCGGTGGTGCGTGCTCTGGCACCCTTCCGCAGCGAGGCTGTAGCCGACGACCTGATCGCGTCGCTCTCTACGCCCACCTGGACCTGGTACCAGCTCGCCGAAGCGCTGGAGACCCTCGGTCGCAGTCGACTGGCGCGTGCCATCCCGGCGATCCACCCGCACCTCACCACCGTGGTTCCGGGGGATGTGGTGCGCACCCGCGCACTGCTGGCGCTCGCGCTCACGGAGCAGGCGTCCGTGCTGCCCACGCTGCTGGCGTTCAGCCGCGACGACGTGGGTGATCGCGGTCGATTTGGGGCCGCCAAGGCGCTGGGTGCGCTTGGCGACAAGGTGCCGGAAGTGCGCGCGGCCTGCCGAGAGCGCCTTGAGGAGATGGCCCGCGCGGGCGGGTTCCGCGAGCGCTACGGCGCAGTGCAGGCGCTCGGCGTGCTGCGGGATCCTGCTGCCACGGCCACGCTCTCGCACGTCCATGCCTCCGACCGCGACGGGCGGGTGCGACGCTCGGCCTGGGAGGCGCTGTGGCGCACCCGGGAAGGCCGCACCGGTTCCGACGCCCTGCTCGGCGTGAGGGACCGCCTGGAGACCGTGGAGAGTCAGGCACGCGACCTCAAGCAGCGGCTCGACCGGCACGAGGGGAGCTGACCGTCGCCGGCCCGTGCAGCGGTTAGGAGCTGATCATCTCCTCACACGAGGTCCGCATGTGGTTCTTGCTCACCGGCCTGCTCGCTGTCGCCGCCGAACCGGAGACCGTGCTCGTGCTCTTTGCCGAGAAGCCCACGGGCGCCACGTTCACGGTCGATGGTGCGCCAGCGCCAGCCACCCACGGCACGGTCTCGCGGGTCACCGTCAGCGCGGGCGAGCACCAGGTGGTGGCGAGCAAGAGCGGAAAGTCCCTGGGGAGCGCAGCCGTCACGGTGCAGGCGGGGCATGAGGTCCGGTGCAAGTGGGTGGGTGCCGAGCTCGACTGCTACAAGGACGTGGACCTCGCGGTGGTGGAGGTGGCAGCCACCGCTCAGGCATCCCAGGGCAGCGCGGGGATGTCGCTGATGAGCATGGGCAGCCTGGGACTGGGCGGGTCGTACGGTCACCATGGACGCCACGGTCACATGGGCGGCTCGCTCAGCTCGGTGCCCGTGGCCGTGATCACCCCAGGCTCACTGGGTGCCGGACCCGCCGATCTCGATCTGACGGTGAAGTCGCTCGATGGCAGCGCGGCCGATCTGTGGGTGGATGGCGGGTTCGCTGTGGAGCTGCGTGAGGCCGTCACCGTGGTGCGCCTCCCGCGCGGCACGCACACGCTGGCGTTCTGCCCGGCGGGGCTCACGGGGCCGTGTGCGCAGGGCGTGCTGTCGCCGGTGGATCGCCCACTGGTGACGATGACGTTTGAGAATGGGCAGGCACCGCGCGCGCTGGATGGGGTGAACTGGGTGGTCGGGGAGAACACGCCAGCCCCCGAGGCCTCGCCGGCCACCGAGGAGCCGCTGGCCCAGCCCGTGCCTGCTACCGATCCAGGGTGATCACCGTCTCCACGTGGTGGGTGTCGGGGAAGAGGTCGAAGGCCGTCACATCGGTGACCTTGTAGCCGGCACCGTGGCTGCGTAGGTCGCGGGCCGCGCCCACCACGTTGCAGCTCACGTAGACCACCCGGCGCGGGCGGTTGCGCAGCAGGCGCGCCAGCACGTCGTCGGCGCCAGCCCGAGGCGGGTCGAGCACGCCCACATCGAACGGGGTGCGGCTCGGGTCGAAGCGACGCGCGTCGGCGGTGACCGTCTCCACCTGGCGCAGGCCCGCGGTTTCTGCCGATGCCCGTAGGTCGCGCAGCGCACCGCCCACATGCTCCACCGCCACCACCGGCACACCCAACGCGGCGATTGGGAGCGAGAGGTTGCCGATGCCCGCGTACAGATCGAGCACACGCTCGGGTTTGGCCGCCCGAACCTGCTCCACCACGTGCGCCACCAGGAGGTTGTTGGCTTCGAGGTTCACCTGAAAGAAGCTGCCAGGACCTGCCTGGAGCCGCAGGCCCTGCACATCGAGGTGCAGGGTGGGGTCGCCGCGTCCGCCACGGCCGGCCAGGCTCACGCCATCCAGGGCAGGGAAGTCGGCCCACGCGGCCTCGGGCAGCTCGCGCGAGAGCACGGCCACTACCCGCGTGCCGTCGGTGCGCAGCTCCACCTCCAGCGCCTGCGGATCGGGGTGGCGATGAGCCCACGCCATCACGTCGGGCAGGCATGCCTGCAGCTCGGGCCGGGCGATGCGGCAGGACGTGATCGGCACGAGCGTGTGGCTGTGGGGCGCGAGGTAGCCCACGCGTCCACCTTGGACGTGCAGCTTGATGCGCGCGCGGTGTGCCACCTCGCGAGGGGATCGCACCACAGGCACCGTCTGGGTCCACCCCAGCGCGCGGGCCACGTGCTGTGAGAGCGCCGCCTCCCGCGCGAGCGGCTGCAGCTCGGACAGGTCGCAGCCACCACAAGCCGCAGCGTGAGGGCAGGGGGCCTCGCGCCGATCGGGTGACGGCGTGAGCACGGCGTCGATCCGGCCCTCCACCGCGCGCCCGCGGCGACCCACCTCGGTCCACACCACCGTGTCGCCGGGCAGCGCACCGGCCACCGTGAGCGTCCCGCCCTCGTCGAGGCGGGCACCGCCCGTCCCATCCGGGCCGAGCCAGGTGATCGCGGTCGTGGGCAAGGGACCTCCAGGGGGGCTGGGTTATCCCGGCGGTGGGCGGAACATGTCCCGAGCGCTGTGCGTCATCGTCTGCACCCGCAACCGGCACGCCGTGCTGGTCGACGCCTTGGCCGATGTGCGCGCTCAGCTCGGCCCGATGGATCGGCTGGTGGTGGTGGATCAGTCCGACGATTCGGGCCCCACCGCGGCGTGGATCGCCACAGCGGCCGACGAACGGGTGACCCATGCCGTCTCGGCGGAGCGGGGCCTCCCCCAAGCCCGACGGCACGGTCTCACGCTGGCCACCGCGCCGATCGTGGTGTTCTTCGACGACGACGTGCGGCTGGCGCCCGGCTGCCTGGAAGCTCATCGCCGCGCGTATGACGACGGCTGGGTGGGCGGCGTGGTGGGCCGCCTGCTGGGCCCTGGCGAGCGTCCCAACCACCCCGGGCTGGCGAACCACATCGGGTGGGACGGGCGCGTGAGGGTGCGCCTCACGGGCACTCACGCGGGTCCTGTGGGCACGCTCAAGGGCGCGAACATGTCGTTTCGCCGGTGTGCGCTGGCTGCCGTGGGTCCGCCGGATGCCGGCTACGGTGGCACGGCGTTCCTGGAGGACGCCGACCTGAGCACGCGCGTGGCACGATCAGGTTGGGAGCTGCGCTTCGAGCCCAACGCCGAGGTGCTCCACCTGTCCGCCCCGGAGGGGGGCTGCCGCGACACCGCATCACGGGCCGCGTGGTGGCGAGCGCACAACACCGGCTACTTCTTCGCCCGTCACAGGCCGTGGGCGCTTGCGCTGGCTGGGATCGGGATGGGTGGGGCGGCGCTGCGTCATGCCGCGCAGCACCACGACCCCGTGGCGGTTCCGCGCCTGCTGGGCGCGCTGGTTCGGGGCTACGCGGAGGGCTTGTCGGCCCGATCCGCAGGCTCGGGATCCGGGTCGCCGTAGACCAGGCCTGCGCCGTGCAGCATGCCGATCCACAGGCCCTTGCTGGGGCGCATCGACACCAGCACCACGACCACCGTGCTGCCGCTCAAGATCCAGTTCATGCCGGGATCGAAGATCGAGCCCGTGGCCACCGCGACGATCGCGGCCCCGACGAACCAGACGCTGCCCACCATGTAGGAGAGCACCGGGCCGGCGGTCCACGAGCCCGCGTCGCGCAGGAACACCACGCCGCAGTGCTCACACTTCGGGCGCACCGAGAGGAAGCCGTCGAACACGTGGCCCTGGTCGCACTGGGGGCAGCGGCCCGTCACCATCGTCGTCAGCGCCGACATCTTCACCCAAGGCGGCGCGACATCTCGATGTGCCAGATCCCGGCGTCGGGGAAGTGCTCGCCGTGTCCCTCGTAGCCCAGCGCCTCGTAGAAGGGAACCACCTGCAGCTGTGCGTGCAGGGTGACGAGCTCGTAGCCCAGCGCAGCGGCTTCTTCGTGGATCCGCTCCATCAGCGCCACCCCCAGCCTGCGACCCCTGTAGGCCTCCAGCACCGCCACGCGCTCCACCTTGGCGTGACCGTGGTGATCACGCATCCGGCAGGTGCCCACGGGCGCATCACCGTCGAGCGCGAGCAGGTGGAGGGCGGCGGCATCCAGGCCGTCGAGATCGTCGGCGAGGGGAACCTGCTGCCCCACCACGAACACCTCGTGGCGCACGGCGTGGCAGGCGGGCAGGTCGGCCGGACCGGCTAGGCGCACCGTGAGGCTCACGCTGTGGGATCCTCAACCGGGTCCACGCCGTCCACAGGATGGGCCATCGGCGGGGTGGGCAAGAGCTGATCGCTGCTGGGATCCCACGCCACCACGCGGTTTCGACCCTCACGCTTCGCGCGGTACATCGCCGCATCGGCGCGCGCGATCACCTCGGGCACAGCCCGGGGCACGTGGCTGGTCATCGTGGCCACGCCTACGCTGATCGTGACCTTACCGGTGGACGCCGTGGGGTGCAGCACACCCAGCCGCTCCACCGCCTTGCGCACGCGTCGACACACCGCGAGGGCCACGCTCGGGTCGTCGGTCTGCAAGACCAGCACGAACTCCTCGCCGCCGTATCGGTAGACCTGATCCCCTGATCGGGCGCTGCGGGCGATCGCGTGGGCGATGGCCCGCAGCACGTCGTCGCCGCGCTGGTGACCGTACGTGTCGTTGTAGGCCTTGAAGTGATCCACATCCAAGATCGCGAGGCTGTAGCCAAGGCCCAGCTTGATCGCCTGCTCGTAGAGGTGCTCGGCGTCTTCTTCCAGCCGCAGGCGGTTCGGGATGCCGGTGACGATGTCCTGGCGGCCCTGATCGTAGAGGTTGCTGTTGAGCCGGCGGAGCTCATCGGACTGCGCATCGAGCTGACGGTGCAGGCGCGTGAGCCGCTCGGCGGCGATCAGGCGGAGCTGCAGGTCGTGCAGATCCAGCGGCTTCACCAGGTAGTCGTCGGCACCGGCACGCATGCCCTCGAGCTGGGTGGGGCGGTCGTCAGCGGCGGTGAGGAAGATGAAGGGCAGGTAGCGCCCGGCACGCTCGCGCACACGCTGGCACAGCTCCCGGCCTGTGAGGCCCGGTTGGTACCAGCCGGAGATCACCACATCGATGTCGCTCGGACCGGCGAGCAGCTGCCACGCCTCCTTCCCGTCGTAGCGAACCTCGCACTCGTGCCCGAGCAGCTCCGCACGCTTGCAGACGATCTTCACGCTGACGGGATCGTCGTCGACGACCAGGATCTTCATGCGCGGGTCCGAACGACGCGGGAGCGGTGGAGGGGAGGGTGCCACCCGTCAAGGAGGGACATCGGACAGAGCGGCGGGGACTTCAGTGGGGAGTGGCCCGCGTGACGGAATTCGTCAAGGCCGATCCGACCCCAGCGCCGCCTCACACGCAGCGAGTCGTGCCAGCGTGCTCTCACGCCCCAGCAGCGCGAGGGTCTCGCCGATGCCAGGGCTCACGCTCGTGCCGGTGATCGCCACCCGGAGCGGCTGCGCCACCTTGCCCATGCCGAGGCCACGCTCGGCGGCGAACGCCTCCAGCGCCGCGTGGATCGCCTCGGGGGTCCACGGCGTGAGGCTGCGCAGCGCCTCGGCCAGGGGGGCGAGCAGCGCGTCCCCGCCCGACTTGCGGAGGTGCTTCTCTACGGCCGCAGGGTCCCACTCGGTGGGGGCCTCGAAGAAGAACGCCGCAGCGCGATCCAGGTCGGCGAGGGTCTCCATGCGGGCCTGGTACAGCGCGAGGAACGCGCGGCGACGGTCTGCCTCCATGCCGACGAACGGGGAGTGCGGCGCCACCTCCAGGTACGAGGCCTGGGCTTCCACGAGCCGATCCAGCGAAGCGCGGCGGATGTGCTCGGCGTTGATCGTGCGGCACTTCACGGGGTCGAAGCGGGCCGAGGTCTTGTTGACGCGGTCGAGCTCG